>JAUXIJ010000035.1 GCA_030621085.1 Candidatus Cloacimonadota bacterium
CATGACCTCCCTGTGGCTTTATTTTTAATATCCAATTTCTATTATAAATCAAAATCATTATTGACTATAATTTTCTGATTTATAAATTTACTATATGGAAGTCAGCATAGAAATCATTATGGGCAGAATAGAGGTATAAATATCTATGACAAAATTAAAAATGATTAAAGAACAAATTGTTGCTAGTACAATCAAAGATTCCCAAGATGAAAAACTAACGAAACAAGATCTTGATAAGTTAATGATTAACTCAAACAACATTGGCAGATTCAGATTAGGCAAAGACCACGATTTGGAAAAAAAATCTATGGGTTATTTAGAAAATTTCAAAGTGAAACCTCATAAAGAAATTGCAGGTGAATTTGTTCTTGTTGCCGATGTATATTATTCAAATGATAAACCTGAAGAAATTTCTGGTGGATTTAGTTGGTCTATAAATGAGTTATTTCCTCAATATAAAGGTAAAAATATTATGGCTGTATTCTTACCTTATCCGTATTATAATTCTGAAGAGTTTATCAATGAAATTGAGTTTCCTAATAAAGAAATTGGAATCGGGAAATGGAGAAAGAAAAGTGCTGATCTTGTTACAATTGGATTAGTAGTAAGTTATGCAGCTATTTTATTAGCACCTGAATGGGATATTACTTACAAGTCTTATGTAAGACCATTTCTTAAAAAAATAATTCAGAAACAAAATATCTTCAAAAAAAAGAATATTACGTTCGACTATCTACAACCAGTAACCCATCCGAGCAAATACCAATTTGAAGTTGTATTCATTCATACGAATAAAGTATTAGTAGAGCCTTTTCGATATTCTTATGGTATGGCAGAGGTTAATAATTTTATCCAACAAAATCTAAAAAATACTACGTCAAGAAAAATCAATAGAATAAGAATGATTTATAAAAGTGATATCGGCGGTTATAAAATTTGGATGATTGAATACAAAGATGGTAATGATGAGTTCTTAATTGATCATTAACTATAGTTTTCTGCCCATAACAAACGTATCAGCGGGTAGTCTGGGTGGTTTGTTTTGTCTGAATCGTTCCGATTCAGGTTTGGTCGGTTTGTTCGGTCGTGATCGTTCCGATCCCGCCGCACACGCCAAACATTAGCCACAGTTGAGCGAAGGTTAAAAAATGATAGAATCAATTGATCTTGAATTCTCAAAACAACTTAAATTGTTAGAATCGGTTGTTGATAACATGACTTTTATAAAAATATGCCAATTTCAAGTTAAAAAAGATATTCAAGTAATACCTTGGGATGAATTAGAATATCCAGGAATATATTTGATAGAAGTGAAAAATAATGATAAATTCTTAACATTTGCAGAATGGGTCAAAGAATTTCGAGGAAGATGGGAAGATCAAAAATTCATTAAGAAATTTACTCCCAATTTCAAAAAGAAAAGAATTCAAGCACATAGCAAATTATATGAATGGATTCCTCTGTATCTTGGTAAATCTAGAAACATTAGTAAGAGGATATATGATCATATATTTAAAGAATTGGATAAACCAACTTATGCAATGAAACTTTTTGCAAGAGATAATATGAGAAATGAGATTTTTAGAATACAAGCTATTCAACTAAAAGTTAAAAACTATGATACAATTATCCCGAAAGTTGAAAAACAATTAAGGGATGCATTAAATCCACTTATCGGTAGGCAATAAAAGTGCAATTAAAGAAAGAATATATCGAACACAAGATATTTAGTAAAATTGAAGAAATGATTAATTTTTATGAGAACCTATCATTTCTAATCTTTGGTTTTATTACAACTGGAACAAATTCAATCGTAAATATTGATTCATATGTTTATTCTTCAATTCAAGGAACTTTAGAATCAATTAAGTCGATATTAGCAAATGGCCGAATTAATGATTCTTATACCTTGTTAAGAAAATACTATGATTCTTGTATAATAAATATTTATTCAAATTTGTATCTTGAAGACAATATTAATTTAAATAATTTCATTGTAACAAAAATCGATAATTGGTTAAAAGGCAAAGAACAATTACCTGAGTATAGGATAATGTCTCAATATGTAAAAAATTCAGTCAAACTTTCAATAATTAACTCATTATTATATAAAGATAATAGGTACAAAAAAATAAGAAATCGCTGTAACGACAATACTCATTACAATTATTATTACAATATTCTTTTAAATGATAACAGAATTTATCTAAAAAATAGAATCAACGTATTGGATACTTTCTCCTATGATATTGAACAAATATTTGTTTTACATCTTTCTTATCTATTTTATTTGAATCAGCATTACATGGCATCAACAGATTATGCTGATAGTATGGATTTAGGTATAACGCCACAAGAAAACTCGCAATATTTTGTTGCTCCATTTATTCAAAAAATTTTTACTGATTTTATTAAATCTAAAAGAAAAGATATCGCAAAAGTAATTAAGGATCAGTCTGATATGTTTTTGGAGTAAAACTGTGGCTAACAAACGTGTCAGCGGGCAGGTTGGTCGGTGCTCTTGGCTGAATCGTTCCGATTCAGGTTTGGTCGGTTTGTTCGGTCGTGATCGTTCCAATCCAGCAGCACGCGTGAACATTATAAAATGGAGAAAATATGATAAAAAAAGGGATATTTTGTTTAGAAGGTTTATGGTACGATGATCTGCGAAAGCGCTCCACTGTAAAACCGATCCTGGAGCTTTTGGAATTAAATTCCAATATTCCATTTCTGCATTCAGACTGCGCTACCGAAGTAGAATTCAATTTCTATATTAACAAATGGAAAACCGCAAGATACAGACGATACCCAATCTTATATCTTGCTTTTCATGGTAAGGAAAACGGACTTCTAATTGAAGACAAAATCTTTTCACTTGAACAATTGGGTGAACTTCTGGCAGGGAAATGCAAGAACCGTGTAATTTTATTTGCTTCCTGCAGTACAGTAAAAACTGATAAACGTAACCTGAAAAATTTCCTGAGAAAAACAAATGCTCTGGCGATCTGTGGGTACAAGCGTATTGTACCATGGATATCTTCTACCGCTTTTGAACTGATGCTGTTGGCAGCTATGCAGGACAACGTTTTGGATGGTCGTGGGATTGAAGCGATTTACCGCAAGATCATCAGGGTTGCAAAAATGTTCAAAGAGCTTGATTTCCTGATGGTAACCAAAAGGGAAATTACTGCGAAGAATACTTAGAAAACGTAGTATCTTCAAGCTTAATAGTTTATCAAATAATCAATATCGTTTTCAACTTCTTTGTATGTTTCTTCCAGGATTTTCTGAAGAGCTTTTTTCTGGATCTGCCGAACCCGCTCGCGAGATAAACCCAATTCTTCACCTATTTGAGCGAAATTCTTGCTTTTATCACCTTCCAATCCGAAATATTGTCTCACGATATAAGCTTCCCGCGTGGGCAGCTTTTTAATAGATTCTTCGATACTGCCTTTAACTTTGTCGCGGTAATAAAGAGTTTTGGGATCGAGAATTTCTGAATCTTCCAGGAAATCGTGCAATGAAACTTTTTCATGTCTTTTTGTAAAACTGGAGTCATCCAGAGAAAACATATTAGTTTTTTGCTTACTAATTTTATCGATTGCTTTTTTGTTTAAATGGGTCATTTTGGAGATTTCTTCAATGGAGGCCTTATGCCCGGTTTCACTGAAGACTTTATCCCGGGCAAGTTTGATTTTGTTGGCTATATTGGCTTTTCCCAGAGGCATCCGAATGACAGTTGTTTTCTCTGCCAGAGCAAAGAGTATTTTTTGTTTGATCCACCACACAGCGTAAGAAATTAGTTTATTGTGTCTTTCAGGGTCGAACTTTTCGATGGCTTTCATTAATCCCATGTTGCCTTCACTGATCAGTTCGGAAAGAGTTAATCCCCTATTTTGATAGCGAGCAGCGATCTTAACTACAAATTTCAGGTTGGCAGTAACGAGTTTATCAAGAGCTTTTTTATCGCCCTGTTTAGCTTTGTTGGCAAGCTCGATCTCCTTCTCTCTGGGAAGAGGTTTGATCTTGGCGATCTCACTCAGGTAGCTTTGCAGGGCTCTATCATTAAAAACGTTTTCTGCCATATCTCCTCATTTATTTTGACAGGATAGACAGGATTAACAAGAGCCAAATCCTAAATTGATGCTCATAATATTTTCCACATAATCCTATCATAATTAACGAACCTATCTTTGATTTTCCAGCTTTCTTACCTTTCGTTTTATTTCAATTTTTTACCTATAATCTTCAATGACATTAAAGAGATATTATAACCTTCAATCTCAAATTATTTACTAATTTCCCGTGTATCCTGTTATCCCGTCGGACTTTAATAAATAACTCCTATACTTGAAATTCGCTTTTATGATCATAAATAAAATCCAGAAGTTCATCATCGGTCATTTTCAGTTTTTTTGCCAATGAAAAAACCATCTTCACACCAGAAAGATTCATTCCAATTTCCTGGGTCAAGGTAATAATGATAGTGATTTTTGTCACATCATTCTTTGAGAAAAGACGGGTGTTATGTTCGGAACGGAGAGGTTTTATCAGGTTTTTTCTTTCATACATCCTGATGGTCTGATCGTGGATCCCCAGTTTTTTTGCAACTTCTCCAATAAGAAAAAATCCTTCTTTCTGCGACATAACATCACCCCTATAAAGACGGTAGAACATTTCTGGGGTTAATGGCTTTCCCCTTTACTCTGTATTCAAAATGAAGATGAGGACCGGAAGTACTTCCGGTTTTTCCTAAAGTACCGATGGGTTGTCCCTTTTTTACGGTCTCTCCCAAGCGAACAAGATTGGATTCATTGTGAGCATAAACAGTCATCACATAGTTATCATGCTCCAGGATAATAACATTTCCGTATCCTCGCTGGGTTCCCACATAAGCTACTTTCCCGTCCAGAGCTGCATAGATCGGTTCTCCCACAGATGCTGAGATATCAATACCTTTGTGAGGTCTACCATTTCTGATTCCGAATTCCGACGTTACAACTCCTTTTACCGGCAGGAAAAGATCGATCTTTTTTTGAACGGACATCTGATAATCTACTTCTGGAATTTTTTCTTCAGCAGAATATGTTTCTTTTACTGGTCTTTGAATTGCTGCAACTTCTGTTTTACCAGCAACAAGCCAGATCTTCATTCCCGGCTTTAAATCGTATGAATTTATACTATTATAATCGAGTAGGCTCAGGATACCGACGTCATACATTTTTGCTATACGGTGCAAGGATTCTTTCTGCTTAGCCAGGTGATAACCTCTTTTGGGAATAGAGCGCACCGTAACAAATTCGCTTTTCCCATTTGGTTTCGGGGTAAGATATATCTTCTGTCCGATAAATATCCGGTTTGAAGTAAGATTGTTAAAAAGCTTAAGGTTATCTTTGGAAATGACGTATTTATCGCTTATAGATGAAAGCGTCTCCCCTCTTTTTACAATATGATATTCTTTGGAAGGAGTAACATAAAGAGGATTGCTGGACAAAGAATAGATATTGCCAGCTATAGCGAATAGCAATAAAGAAACCATCACTTTACATAAGTGTGAGAAAAAATTTGATTTTTGCATCATAATTCCAAACCGGAAATAATGAGTTTAATATCCAATATTAAAATTTGAATATCCTTTGGCTGAAGATAGTTCAGACACTTCGATGTCCTTTACTCTGGCCATAGGCGGACCTTTCCATAATTCCTGGATAAACAATTCTAGGTTTGCTTCATTTCCAATTGCAGTAATTTCCACTTTTCCATTCATAGAGTTTTGTACTCTGCCGCGAATATCGAAAATATGGGCTTGGCGAACAGCATAAAATCTGTAACCAACTCCCTGCACTCTACCAGCGACAATGATTTTTAATTTCTGCATAAACGAACTCATTTTTTTTATTTGGTATTCTTAAAATATGAGTGAGTTGGTGTCAAATAATTTATTAGAAATCAAACCATCTCAGATTAAATCCGCTTGACATTGGAGCACATCTTTTAAATTTTCCTGCCAGGGAAAAAATATGCAGGAAATAATTTTTAAAGATTTTCTAAGTAAGAAGATAAATAAAATCGATATTGTTGTGAATTCATTCCACACTTATTTTGACCTGCTTTGCGAGGCCAATAAAACCGTAAATCTCATCTCACGCAAAACTCCGGTCCAGGATTATTGGACTGTTCATTTTTTAGATTCAATCTTACCGATTGGTTTATTTGATTTTGCTGGTAAAAAGATACTTGATTTCGGAACAGGCGGTGGTTTGCCAGGCATACCACTGAAACTGCTATATCCAACTTCTGATATGTATCTGCTCGATTCGACCCGAAAAAAAATACTGGCTGTAAAAAATATTGTCAAAAAACTTGACTTAAAAGAGTGTTTCACGATTGTTTCACGGCTGGAAGATCTTGATGAAAAGTGGGAAAATTATTTTGATTTCATAGTGTGTCGGTCAGTAAAGATTCTGCCGAAATATAAAACATCAATGTTCAAATTGCTGCGGAACAACGGCAGAATAATTCTTTATAAAAGCAGAAAATTGGATGATGTGCAGCAATTTAAGAATTTCAAAATACACGATGTAAGCCTGCCGGTGCTGGGTGAACGAAAAATAATAGAAATAAAGAAGGAAAAGAAACAACAAGCCAGGTGAACTGGAAGCTGTTTTAAATTAATTAATAATTATGAGAAAAATAATAACGATTGTAAATCAGAAAGGCGGAGTTGGTAAAACCACTACTGCAGTCAACCTGGCATCTGCTCTAGCTATTTATGAAAAGAAAACCCTTTTGCTTGATTTTGACCCTCAGGGTAATTCTTCTAGTGGTATCGGTTCGGATAAGGTAAGTCCAAACATATATGAAGCTCTCATCGACAAAGTCAAATTGGATGATGTAATTAAAGAATCTCCCATTTTGGAAAAGCTGTTCATCGTTCCTGCTAATATAGACCTGAGCGGTGCAGAGATCGAACTGGTGAAAGAATATTCCAGAGAATACAAACTGAAGAATATTTTAGAATCTCTTCAGGATGAGTATGAATATGTTGTAATAGATTGTCCTCCCTCGTTGGGACTTCTCACAGTAAATGCTCTTACCGCCTGCACCGATGTTATTATTCCTATTCAATGTGAATATTATGCCCTGGAAGGTGTCAGCCAGCTTCTTACCACTATCAGGCTTATCAAGAAAGGTTTGAATCCCGATTTGAACATCATGGGAATACTGCTTACAATGTACGATAGAAGGTTGAATCTATCACGGCAGGTAGCCAAAGAAGTACGCAGATATTTCCAGGAGCAGGTATTCGACTCCATTATTCATAGAAGCGTTAAGCTGAGTGAAGCTCCCAGTTTTGGAAAATCAATTTTTCATTATGACATTAAATCACCGGGCTCTAAAAGCTATTTGGAATTAGCAAAGGAAGTGATATCACGATGACAAGATTAGGAAAAGGATTAGAAGCATTAATTAGTTCGGGACCGGAATCAATTGATAAGACTACAGGTATTACTACTATTAAGGTGGATCATATCAAGCCAAACAGGTTTCAGCCCCGTAAAAAGTTTAAGCAGGAAAAGCTACAGGAATTGGCAAATTCCCTGAAAGAAAATGGTATTATACAGCCTATTATTGTAACCAAAAGAGATGAATCACAATTCGAACTGGTAGCAGGACAACGCAGGTTGGAAGCAGCTAAATTAGCCGACTTTGACGAAATACCGGTAATAATTCGCAGTGTTTCTCTAAAAGAACAACTCCAGTTTGCTATCATAGAAAATGTGCAGAGAGAAGACCTGACAGCTATTGAAGAAGCACAGGCTTACCAGCAATTGAACGAGGAATTTGATCTAACCCATGCCCAGATTTCTGAAATAGTAGGAAAGGATAGAGCAACTATCACTAACCTGATAAGATTACTCAAATTAAACGACGAAATCCAAAAAATGATCCTGGACGAAAAACTTTCTCCCGGGCATGCCAGGGCTATCCTACAGGTAGAAGGTCAATTCCATGAAGATTTTGCGAACCTTATCATACGAAACAATCTTTCTGTTCGTAAAGCAGAAATGGAAGCAAAGCGTATAAAAGAATCCGGCTTATTTGTTAAACCAAAAGCAGCAATACATATAGCTCCAGAATTAACCCAGCATGAAAAAAAATTGGAAAGCCGCTTTCACACAAAAGTTAAAATTCTTGATAAAAACAACAAAGGCAGAATTACATTTTATTACTCAGAAAAACCAGAGCTGGATAAACTTTTAAACCAGTTGGAAAATGAATAAAATTCTAATTGCATTAGTATTGATTTTGCTGATTATTGTGATAATTGTATTACCTAAATATTTCATGCTTCAGAACAAAGTGGAAAAACAACAGCAGGAACTGGATGTTGCTACCAGATACATTCAGCAATTGAATCAGAAATTGAGATCCATTCCTCAGGAAAAGCTAAGTCAAACAGGTGATCCTGATAAAATACGTGATCTGCTGGACGGTTACTTGAAAGAGAAAAGAATTGAAGATAAAATACCTGCACTTGATGAAATATTACAGCAGAAAGATAAAAATAGATTCATCCCCGATCTTATTCCTGTGCAGGGAAATTTTGCGCTCAGTCAGAAATTCTCTGAGAAGCACAAAGCTGTAGATTTTGCTGCTCCTATCGGTACGGAAGTAGTAGCCTCTGCCGCTGGTGAGATCCTTAGTGTTTATTATGATAAATACTTTGGGAATGTAATGATAGTTGATCATCTTAACGAGTATGCTACTCTATATGCACATCTTGCCACGTCTATCTGTGAAGCAAAAACCTTTGTAGAAAAAGGGGAAACTATTGCTTTGGTAGGAAATACAGGAAACAGCACTGCTCCACACCTGCATTTTGAAATCTTGGTTAATGGAGAAAATATCGATCCAGAAAAAATTCTTAATATAAAGTGAGGTAAATATGGACAGAAACAGAAAAGTCGAACTCTCTACCATCATTGGTAAGGGAAGTAAAGTGAAAGGTTCTTTATTTGTTGAAGGTGGTGTTCGTGTTGATGGAAAAGTAGAAGGTGTTATAGAATCGAAAGGTTTTGTAACTATTGGTCTATCCGGGGTAGCCAAGGCAAATGTCAAAGCGAATGAATGTCTGGTTTCCGGTAAAGTAGTGGGCAATATAGTCTGTGATGATGCACTGGAGTTGGATAAAACTGCCGATCTTACTGGAGATATTATTGCCAAAGTTCTGAAGATCCATACAGGGGCTGTATTCAATGGTAATAGTTCTATGACGTCGGAGATTAAATCATCTTCTATAAAAAAAATATTCCCGGTAAAGAATGTGGAAGAAACAAAAAATACTGAATAAGGAACTACTGAAGCACTTTGGACTGATAACACAATTAGGACTTTCTGTTATAACATCCATCCTGATTTTCACTTTCGGGTTCATATATCTGGATAGAAAGCTTCATACTGAAGGTAAACTGATAATAATTGGTGTGGTATTAGGAGTTATTGCAGGTATAATGGCAGCATATAAATTGATTCGAAGATTTTATGAAAAATAAACACTGTTAAATAATCGTGGAAAACAAAAAATATATTAAACGAATTCTGGTCATTATTCTCTTGACAAACATACCTGCAGCTCTGACTTTGCCGTTGTTTTTCAGGGAAGCCCTGGGTTGGATTTTGGGCTCAGCAGCCAGTGCAATAAATTTTATCTGGCTGGCTCATAATGTGAAAATGAGCTTAGTTTTGCAGCCTACGAAATCTAAACTGAACGCTGTGAAAGGAACTTACCTACGATTATTGTTCCTTTTGATTTATTCGGTTCTGATCTTGAATTTTATTAAACCGAATATTATAAGTTTTGGTTTAAGTCTGCTGGCAGTTCAGATGGCAATATATCTGAATGAGTTCGTAAAGAACTTGAAGAAAAGCAGCTTTTTCAGAGGATAAAATGGCGAAGAAAAAAAGCCCGATGTTAAAAATTATTTTGATATTCTTCATTGTCGAAGTTGTCTTGGTTTTCTTGTCCGGAAATTTCAGTAAGCAACTTGAGATCGGCTTTGAACACGGAAAATTTCGTATCAGACATGTAGAAACAGAGTATAACCTACAGGAAAAAATAACTGAAGAATTCCAGATAGATGAATATTACAGCCAACATGGTAAAACACCTGAAATTTATGGCAGCAAAAAACTTTATAATTTATTTAAATTCCTTTCTAAATTTGGAACTGTTCCATTTACTCCTATGGGAACATTTCAACTTTTGCGAATGATCCTGATCGTAGATATTGTGCTTCTTCTCATGGCTCTTTTTATCAGGAAAAGTCTGGCTCGCCGTCCTGCAAAATCGCAAATTATTTTTGAATTAGTATATACTTCTCTGGAAGAATTTGTTACTGAAACCTTGGGCAAAGACAAAGTAAATTATACACCATATATTGTTACTCTTTTCATCTTTATCTGGGTATGCAATATGATCGGCATGATACCGATACCGGGATTTATGGAACCTACAAGGAATTTAAATGTACCGTTGGGTCTCGGCTTTATGGTCGTTATTGTTGTACACTTCACGGCAATAAAAATGAAGGGTGCCTGGAAACACATTCAGAATTATATTAATCCAGTAAAAAATCCTTTATGCCTTTTGGATATTGTGGGAGAAGCATCTAAAGTTGTTTCGATCTCTTTTCGTCTTTTTGGAAATATTCTGGGAGGAGCCATCATTATACTGGTGGTATCATCTCTGGTGAGTTTTGTCGTCTTACCGATAGGTTTGACTTTATTCTTTGGAGTATTTGTAGGAACGATACAGGCATTTGTATTTACAATGCTGGCATTAACATATATTGGCGTGGAAATAGCGGAGTAATCAATGGCATTTTCGGTCGAGCATATTCAAATTGCAGCATATTTAGGAGCAGGAATCTGCGTAGGTATCGGTGCTGTTACCACGGGAATAGGATCCGGCATTATTGCAGGAGAGGGTGCTTATGGAATCGTTAAGCAACCCAAGGCAAATGAGCAAATATTCCGAACAATGCTGATAGGTCAGGCCGCAGCTCAAACTGCTGGTATTTTTGCCCTTGTAATTTCGATGCTGCTTATTTACGGCAGATCAGATGCTCCTGAAGGTGGGTGGTTTAGAGCTGCTGCATATTTAGCTGCGGGACTTGCGATGGGACTGGGTTCTGTAGGTCCGTCTCTAGGTGCAGGATATTCTGGTGGTCAAGCCTGTAAATCAGTTGCAAGAATGCCTAAACACGGTAATGCGATTATGGGGAATATGCTTATTGGGCAGGCTCTTTCGCAAACTTCTGCTATTTTTGCGTTGGTTGTTGCTTTCTTGCTTATGTATTCCATACCCAATCAACCAGCAGACATATCAATGGGTAGGATCATTGTTAAATCGGTTGCCTTAATTGCATCAGGATTATCAATCGGCTTTGGAACGCTGGGCCCAGGAACAGGCATTGGTTATGTAGCAGGAAAAGCCAGTGATATGATGGGAAGATTTCCAAATGAAAAATCCAAGATAATGAGAACAATGTTTTTAGGTGCAGCTGTTTCGGAATCAACAGCGATCTATTCACTGGTAGTATCATTTTTATTAATTTTTGCATTATAATTTATATAATTAATTGGAGGAATCATGAATTTAACTTTAGCACAAGGAATCGTGAAAGCTTCTGCACTTCTGGGTGCCGGGCTGTGTATGGGAATGGGTGCTCTGGGACCCGGAGTAGGTGAAGGTTTTGTAGCAGGAAAAGCCTGCGAAGGTATTGCTCGCTCTCCCGAGAATGCAAGCCTTATCACCAGAACAATGCTTGTGGGTCAGGCTGTATCTGAATCTACAGGTATTTATTCTCTGGTTATCGCTCTTCTGTTAATATTCTCTACGTAAAAGAAGGCAAAAAAGGAAGGAAATAAAAACTTACTTCCAAACGAACATTAAACTGGAGATTTTATGATAAGTATAAATTATGCTTTCATTCTGGTGATATTGAATTTTGTTCTGTTACTTATTATTTTAAATAAAATTCTTTATAAACCTATTAAAAAATTTTTGATAGAGCGTCAGAAAAAGATAGCTTCCGACATAGATAATGCAGAAGCTTCCAGACAGGATGCTGAAAAGCTTGTTCAGAAAAAAGAAAACGAACTAAAAGCATCGGCAGAAGATGTTAGGAAAATGAAAAAAGCTGCCAAACGAGATGCTGAAAGTCAGGCAGTAGATATCGTGAAAAACGCTAAAGATCAAGAAAAGAAAATTCTGAAGGATACAGAAGAACAACTGGTTCACGAAAAAGATAAAGTGATGAAAGAGATCGAGGGTGAACTTACAGGAATAGTTACCAATCTCTCTGCGAAGTTCCTTTCTGAAAAGATGGATAATAAAAACGACCAGAATCTGATAAAGAAAATGCTTACTGAAAGAGAGGATAGGTGAGAAACAAGCTTATTGCTCAACGCTACAGCAAAGCAATAATTCTGAATATGGAAGACGAAGCGCTGGACTTCCTTCTTGAAGATATTAATTCTTTAAAAGTAATTTTTTCTCAAGATCTTTCTTTGATAAAATTTTTTGATTCATTTTTATATCCTCTTAAAAAACGTGAAAATTTAGCACTGGACGTAGCTGAGAAACTTAATAATAAAAATATCTGGAAAAATCTTTTTCGGATATTGATAAAAAAACATAGATTTACGATCATACCGGATATTCTTATTGATTTGGAAGAAAGAATTCTCGATAGTAGAAATCAGATCAAAGTATCACTGAGAATAGCGCACGAACAAACCGATAACATTCTGAACGACATAGCAGAAGTGATCAAAAATATTCTAAAAAAGAATGTGGTACTGAATATTGAAATCGATCCTGAAATTATCGGGGGATTTATAGCTCAAACAAATTCCTTATTAATCGATGGATCTATCAAAAATAATTTAGTTAGATTAATTAGAATTAAAAAATAAATGAGGTCAGTATGAAAATACAACCAGATGAAATAAGTACAATATTAAAAGAGAAGATCAATAATTTTAAGTTTGAGATCGATATTGCTGAAACCGGAAAAGTAGTACAGGTTGGTGATGGAATTGCCCGTATTTATGGGATGGATAATGTAATGGCAGGAGAAATGGTCGAATTTCCCGGTGGTGTTGTAGGTATGGCTTTGAACCTGGAAGAAGATAATGTAGGATGCATTATTTTTGGTGAAACCAGGAAGATAAAAGAAGGTGATATCGCTAAAAGAACCAAGAAAATTCTTCAAGTTCCGGTAGGTGAAGCAATGCTGGGGCGTGTGATGAATTCACTTGGACAACCCATAGATGGCAAAGGTGAGATCAAAGCTAAAGAGTACAAACCCATTGAAAGAAAAGCCCTGGGTGTTATCCAAAGGCAACCTGTAAAAGAACCCTTGCAAACAGGGCTGAAAGCCATTGATTCTATGATACCGATTGGCAGAGGGCAGAGAGAACTTATTATTGGTGACCGTCAGACAGGAAAAACAGCTATTGCGATCGACACGATAATAAACCAGAAAGATACTGATGTGATCTGTATTTATGTTGCGATTGGACAGAAAAAATCTTCTGTAGCAAAAATTGTGAAAACATTGGAATATCACGGAGCGATGGATTATACTATTATTGTTATGGCATCTGCTTCCGAATCAGCTTCACTGCAGTATCTGGCACCTTATGCAGGGTGTACGATGGGTGAGTATTTCAGGGATATTGGCAAACATGCACTCATCATTTATGATGACCTTTCCAAACATGCTGTTTCCTACCGTGAATTATCACTTCTTCTAAGAAGACCTCCCGGTCGTGAAGCCTATCCCGGTGATGTTTTCTATTTGCATTCGCGTCTTTTAGAGAGAGCTTCCAAACTAAATGAAGAACTGGGCGGTGGTTCTCTAACAGCACTCCCGATTATTGAAACACAGGCTGACGACCTCACAGCCTATATTCCTACAAATGTTATTTCGATTACAGACGGACAGATATTTCTGAACAGTCGTTTATTCTATTCGGGAGTAAGACCTGCTATCAATGCCGGACTTTCGGTGTCTCGTGTAGGTGGAAGTGCTCAGATAAAAGCAATGAGAAGCGTTATAGGCCAATTACGTGTGGATTTGGCTCAATATGCTGAACTGGAAGCTTTTGCTAAGTTCGGTTCTGAATTGGATAAAGCTACCCAGGCACAACTTATCAGAGGTGAGAGGTTAGTCGAAATACTCAAACAGGGGCAATACCAACCTCTTTCTGTAGCAAAACAGATATTTATTATCTTCATGGCAAATGAAGGCTTCCTAGATAAAATTCCTGTAGAAGAAATTCAGAAAGTTGAGGAAGAGCTTTTTTCTACACTGGATTCTGAATATAAAGAATTCATGAGGACCCTTATTAAAGATAAAATTACAGATGAAACAAAAAATGCTATGAGAAAA
The DNA here is from genome assembly GCA_030621085.1 of Candidatus Cloacimonadota bacterium. GTDB lineage: Bacteria > Cloacimonadota > Cloacimonadia > Cloacimonadales > TCS61 > JACNIV01. The sequence goes on from JAUXIJ010000035.1 coordinate 14,466, forward strand.
ATTTGTGAAAAAGTTTTGGCTAAATTTTAAGGAAAATAAATGGCAACACTGAAAGAAATTAAGCTACGAATTGAAAGCGTTAAAAATACCAGGCATATAACCAATGCCATGAAAATGGTAGCTGCTTCCAAGTTGCGACGAGCTCAGGAAAACATCCTGCAGGCAAGACCTTATGCAGATCACATTAATGATATGTTAAAAACGATAAAACTTAAAAACACAACTACATCCCATCTTCTTTTAACAGATATTTCAGGAGAAGGAAAAACAGCACTTATTATAGTAACTTCAGATAGAGGATTATGCGGTTCTTTCAATTCACAAATAATAAGAAAAGCACAATTGTATATTAAAAAGAATTCTAATGTAGATATTATCTGCATTGGAAAAAAGGGTTTTGGTTTTTTTAAAACACACTCAAAAAAGGTCATTGATTCTTATATAAACCTGTTCAATGAAATGGATTTTTCGGTCTCCAAAGATGTGGCAGAGAAAATTCTAAATTTATATCTACAGGAAAATTATATAAAAATTGATGTTTTATATAACGAATTTAAATCTGCAATACAGCAGGATATAATTGTGAAGCAGCTACTACCGATCAATCCCATCGAATCTGAAAACATATTAAAACTGGATTTTTTATATGAGCCGGATGAAGATACAATCATCGAAGAGCTTGGTAGAAAATATATTCATGTAGATATCTGGAGAATAATGCTGGAATCTTCTGCTGCTGAACAAGGTGCCAGAATGACAGCAATGGATTCTGCCACCGATAATGCAGCCGATATGATCGATAATCTTACTTTGTTCTATAATCGAGCACGTCAGGCTATGATAACTAAAGAAATCATCGAAATTGCTTCCGGAGCTGAAGCAATTCAACAATAAAATATTGAGTTAGATTATAAGAGGTAAGTATGGTTGAAGGAAAAGTTATTCAAGTAATTGGACCCACAGTTGATGTTGTCTTCCCGGAAGGTCAATTACCAGCAATTCATAATGCGCTTAAAATTATAAGGAAAGGACATCCTGACCTGGTTTTGGAAGTGCAAATGCATCTGGGAGAAAACAAGGTTCGTACCGTTGCCATGGATTCTACTGATGGTCTGGTTCGAGCTGAAAAAGTTATCGATACTACCGAGCCGATCACCGTTCCTGTAGGTGAGAAAGTGCTTGGTAGAATAATCAATGTTATAGGAGAACCAATTGATGACGGAGGACCAATTGAAGCTGAGCAGAGATACCCGATACATCGCCAGGCACCGGTTTTTGAAAACCTTTCAACAGATGACGAAATCCTGGAAACCGGGATCAAAGTTGTGGATCTTATAGAGCCATATTCCAGAGGTGGAAAGATAGGACTTTTTGGTGGAGCAGGCGTTGGTAAAACAATTCTTATACAGGAACTTATCAGGAACATAGCTATAGAACATGGGGGTTTTTCTGTATTCTCTGGTGTTGGTGAACGTACTCGTGAAGGAAACGACCTTTGGCTGGAAATGAAAGAATCGGGCGTTATTGATAAAACCGCAATGATATTCGGTCAGATGAACGAACCTCCCGGAGCCCGCCAACGAGTTGGTTTAACCGGTCTTACTATTGCAGAATATTTTCGGGATGTTTCCAAAAAAGATGTACTTCTCTTTATTGATAATATTTTTCGTTTTACGCAGGCAGGTTCGGAAGTTTCCGCACTGTTGGGAAGAATGCCTTCAGCAGTTGGTTATCAACCTACACTGGCAACAGAAATGGGTGTACTTCAGGAAAGAATTACATCTACAAAAGATGGTTCTATCACCTCTGTTCAGGCTATTTATGTGCCGGCAGACGACTTGACTGACCCGGCACCAGCAACCGCCTTTTCTCACCTTGATGCTACAACCGTTCTTGATAGAAGAATAGTTGAATTGGGAATTTATCCTGCAGTTAATCCCCTTGATTCAACCAGCCGAATTCTTGATCCTAAGATCATAGGTGAAGATCACTATTTTGTAGCCAGAGAAACTCAGCGTATTATTCAGAAGTATAAAGACCTGCAAGATATCATTGCAATTCTTGGCATGGATGAGCTTTCCGAAGACGACAAATTGATTGTAAATAGAGCCAGAAAACTTGAAAGATTCTTTTCTCAACCATTCTTTGTTGCAGAAGAATTTTTAAATACGCCAGGTATATATGTACCGCTTAAAGAGACCATTGAAGGCTTTAAAGAAATTATTAATGGTGAATGTGATGACTGGCCAGAGCAAGCTTTTTTGTATGTTGGAAATATAGAATCGGCTGAAAAAAAAGCAGAAAAAATCAAAAAAGGATCGATCAAAATTAAAGAAGAGAAAAAAACCACTTCAGGTATTTCAATGACCGGGCATAGTAAAACGGAATCTCTTGTAAAGAATGTTCGTCCCAGAAAAAAGAAAAAATAAGTATAGAAAATGGATAAATTGCATTTAGAAATAATTCAACCTACGAAAATAAAGATCCGAGATGATTATGACCACATCATCGTTCCTGGTGTAGATGGAGATTTTGGCGTAGATCTAAACCATACACCTTTCATAACAAAGATCAGACCCGGAATACTACAGCTTTATAAAGGAAAAAAAATTGATAAATATGCCATACATGATGGATTTGTCACGGTCGAGAATAACATTATAATAATTGTTTGTGACATAATAGAAAACGAGAATGAAATTAAATATAAAAGAGCTGAGGATTCAAAAAACAGAGCAGAGAAAAGAACTAAAAGTTCCGGAAAAGACATTGATTTCAGAAGGGCAGAACTTTCTCTGAAAAGAGCTTTGGTTCGGCTTCAACTTTCAGTAAAATAGTTGATGATATTGATTATTCATTTTTTATGAAAAAAATAGCGATTGTATTTTTTTGTTTTTTGATTTTTTCATGCGGAAAAAAAATCCAAATGGACCAAGAGAGTTTAAGCGGAAGTAAAAGTATAGAAGAAACAATAGTTGACACCATCAAACATACAACAATAAAAATAGAACCTGACAAAAAAGTAATATCCCAAAAAAATAAAATCGGTTTTTCAAAATACACACGAGGAATATATCTTACTGCTTATACAGTTTCTAGTTCCAAATTTTATTCGATACTCGACAGTGCTCAAGCAGCTGGTATAAATACAGTTGTTTTTGATCTAAAGAACATGAATGGAAACATTTTCTTCTCAATACCCCAAAAAGACATTCTAACAGACGAAAAAATAAAACCGATAATCAATATCCCAAAGGTGGTTAAAGCACTTCACAAGAGAAAAATGAAAGCCGTTGTCAGGGTAGTTATGTTCCACGATCAATATATTGCAAAGTGTGATTCAACATTAAGACCAATATCATCTTCAGGAAAATACTGGAAAGAGAGCAAAAAACGAAAACCTTCCTGGTTAGATCCCTCAAATTCGAAAGTACAAAAAGAATTATTAAGTATATTGAAAAAAATAGCAAAAAGCGGAGTAGATGAAATTCAATTAGATTATATTAGATTTCCAACACAAGGAAATATATCTGATGCAGTATTTTCTTTTCAAATAGAAGATTCTCTGTTTGCAAAGGCAGATAGCAATTATGTGTTAAGAGAAAAATACAACATAATCGAAAACTTTATTATTCAGGCAAAAGATATTTGTTCAAAAAATAATGTAAGTTTAACAGCGGACGTTTTTGCTATTGTTGCCTGGCAAAGGAAATCTGATATAGAAGTTACAGGACAGGATATAGAAAAGATGACTAAACATTTAGATGCAATACACCCCATGATCTACTCCTCACATTTTTCCGCTGATTTTGGCTATAGAGAAGATGTATCAAATGAACCTTACTTTATAATGTATAAAGCAACAAAACTGACAAAGAAATACTCAGAACCAAATTGTAAAGTTATACCATATATTCAAGCAAACAGTTGGAAAGTAAATTATAATCGGGAATATATTATTTCACAGATCAAAGCTATCGAAGATAATAAAAGTGATGGATATATTTTATGGAATGCTTCCAATAGATATTTTTCAACTTTAAATTGGTTGAAAAAATATTACGCTGATTAGTGTTTCACGTGAAACACGCTTTAACCTAAAACGTTTTTTGTTAATGCTTTTTCTATTTCTTCAATTGACGAAGTTTTGCGAAGTATTTTAAGATTAGACTCGTGCATTAAAAGCTTAGAAATATACGAAATTGAGAAAAGATGTTGAGCATCATTATGAAGTAATAGCATAAAGAACAGTCTTACCGGCTGATTATCTATAGCATCGAATTCCACATCATTCTTTGAACGACCAAAAATAATGGCAGGTTTTTTTACTTTAGATGGATGCAGGTGACGTGGATGAAGAAGTGCTACTCCCTTTCCAATAGCCGTAGAAACTAATTCTTCTCTTGCTACCACAACCTGATAAAGCCATCTGTGATCTTTCACTATTTTTAGGTCCTTAGCTTTTTTTGACATTTCGGCAATTGCTTCATATTTATTGTCTGCAAAGAAATCCAAAAAGATAAATTTGGCTTTAAAATAATCAGAAAAACGACATACAGATCGTTTCAAGGCTAATTGTTCTACTTCTCTTTCATTCAAATTTGATAGCCATTCTTCAACCTCTGCTTTTTCTATCTGATTTACATTTCCTTTTCTGGTAGCTTTAAATACTTTCGCTTTTATCATCTCTTTCACTATTGAATCAGTTACTTTCAGAAAATTTGCTGTTTGTTTGATGGTTAAATAATCTCTTACCATTTACACTCCTGCCAAAAATTTATAATGCCTTTGTTGAATTATATAAGATTTTCTGTCAAGCATTACGACTAATTTCTTGACAGAATATGAAATATTTTATTGCTAAAAATTATGAAAAAATCAATGTTTATTGTATTTGTTGTAATATTGTGCTCCTGCACATATTCGGTGTATACTACTGGCTATCCACATTTGAAGAGTATTGCTATTACGCCTTTTGAGAATAAAACGACACAATACAATCTCGAAGAAAATATTCACAATTCTTTATCGAGTAATTTCGAAAATGACGGCAGACTAAAAATTGTGGGTCTTTCACCGGATTGTCAATTAGATGGTGAGATACTGGACTATTCAAATAAAATACTTTCCTATGCCGGATCTAGTGTAGAGGAGTATGAAGTTCGGATATTATTTAAAATCAGTTTTACAGACCTGAAAAAGAATATGATCATCTTGAAAAATGATGCTCTACAGCTATCTGAAACATATTCTTCTTCTGAAGAAATAAGTAAATTCAAAACTGAGGAAGAAGCACAAGAAAAAATAATTAACGACCTTTTTGATTATATAATTAAAGAAAGCCTAGAAGAATGGTAAGACTAAATAAATATCTTGCAATATGTAACTTGGGTTCGCGACGAAGTGTGGAAACGCTGATCTCAAACCATAGAATAAAGATAAATGGAAATATTGTAACTGATCTTTCAACAATCATCGATGAAGATAAAGACGTTGTGGAATTTGATGGGAAAGCACTTGTACCCACTGTTGAAAAGATTTATCTTATGCTGAATAAACCTAAAAAGTATGTTGTGACAAAAAAAGACGAAATTAACAGAAACACCGTCTATGACTTGCTCCCCGATTTTGGCGTTAACATATTTTCCGTCGGGCGTCTTGATTACATGTCTGAAGGTTTATTGATTTTTACGAATGATGGTGATTTTAGTGAAAAAATAATTCATCCACGTTACAAACTTCCAAAACTATATAAAGTAAAAGTAAAAGGAAATTTGGATAAAGCCCAGTTGGAGCAACTAAGAAGAGGAGTTAAGATCTCAGGAAAGACAACCCAGCCTGCTATTGTTCACTTGAAAAAAACAACACCAGATGTAGCAGTACTTAGAATGACGATCTTTGAAGGCAGAAAAAGGCAAATCAGATATATGCTCAAAGCAGTTGGATCGGAAGTATTGGAATTGAAACGGCTTCAAATAGGTAATTTGAAACTTGGAAAGCTTCCTCCCGGAATGTGGCGTATGTTGAAACCGGGAGAGATAAGATCACTTCTTACTAATAATGAATGGAGAAGGCAACAATGAAAATTGGGTTGATAGGTTTACCGAATTCCGGTAAAACTACAATTTTTAACGCTCTAACCGGCCTTGATGCCGAGATTACTGGCTATTCTACTCAGAAAACTGAACCTAATCTTGGTATTGTAGAAATCAAAGATAAAAGAGTTACACAACTTTCTGAAATGTATGAACCTCAAAAGACTATTTATGCAACTATCGAATATATCGATTTTGCCGGACTATCCGCAGGTTCTGGTAAAGAAATTCTATCTGGAACTCTTTTATCTTTTGCAAAGCTCACAGATGCTCTTGCAATAGTGGTCAGGAACTTCGATGATAAAATCCTAAACCAGACTTTGGGCAAACCTGATCCTCTTGATGACATAGATAAAATCAATACTGAATTGATAATTTCCGATTTAATTATTGCTGAAAGAAGATTAGAGAAAATTGAGCTCAGCTTGAAAAGAGGTATCAAAGAGAATAAGCTAATAATAGAGGAGAAAGCTGTTAAGAAGGCAATTGAAAGCTTAAATAAAGAGATTCCTATAAGAGATATTGAATTTCCATCTGATGAAGAAAAATCAATTCGCGGCTTTCAATTTTTAAGCCAGAAACCATTGATGATTATCCTGAACTCAGATGAGAAGAATTTCAGACATAATTCAGAACTACTAGAAAAGATTCGCAACAATTTTATGGTTATGGAATTTGCCGGAAACTTTGAAATGGAATTAGACAAACTTTCGCAAGAAGAACAGCAGGATTTCATGGCAGATATGAATATAAAAGAATCTGCACGAGATAGACTTACAAAATTTTCTTACGAACTTCTTGGCTATATCAGTTTTTTTACGATAGGAAAAGATGAGGTTCGAGCATGGACTATCGTCAAAGGTGAGAATGCTGTAGATGCGGCTGGAAAGGTACATTCCGATCTAGCAAGAGGATTCATCCGGGCAGAGTGTTTTTCCTATGAAGACCTGGTACGTTTTGGCAGCGAAAAAACTCTGCGTGAAAAGGGCTTATTCCGCTTAGAAGGAAAAAATTACATTGTCAAAGATGGTGATATAATAAATATCCGTTTCAGCGTATAAATGGAGTGAAAAAATATGAAAACCGAAGTTAAAAAAAGTTTCTGGTATGTATTCGCTGGATTAGCTCTGCTAATAATATCCGTGTTATTTCTATTTTCCATCTCTGGTGATGTGCGCATTCTGAATTTTGATTATGAGATAATGAAGAATTCCAATATCACTTTCTTTAGATTTATCAAATTACAATTTCCGAATTTTAATAACCCTATCGGTATATTTGGTGTTTTTTTTGGTTATTGGTTGCTGTATATTTTCGGTAAGTTCTTTTGCTTCTCTTTGCTTTTGGGAACTGCGCTTATCGGGTTTTTCATGATCTTCGCGAAGGACAAAATAAAGTTTTTGCAGAAGATTCTATTTTTCATTCTTTTTGCATTTTTCTTCAATTTCATCAGGTTTTCTATCCAGATGAACGAATTTCTTATCATCAATGAAAAAATCAGGATCTTACTTGTAGGGGTAATTCCCTGGAATTTTTTTGAATTCATGGTGAAGATCTTTGATCGTATAGGCACACTTATAATATCAATTGCAGTTGTTATTACCAGCATACTCATCATTTTTGAAGTAGAAAATATCAAGAATTTCTTTGTTTGGTTTTATAAGGCTATTTATAAAACGATAATATTTATCAGCAGGTTATTTTTCAAAAAACCAATGGTACCCGGGAGGAAGAAGGCAAAGACCAGAAAGATTAAAGAAATAAAATTTCTGGATGATGATAGAAGTAAGAGAAAATCTAAATTGAATATTATTGATCATGTTGCTCATGAAAAGGATGAACAAAACCCTAAACCAAAAATAATAAAACCTAAACTAACCCAGGATAAAGATAAGGTAACCGATACTCCACGGGAATACGTAATTCCGGAAATCGAAGATTTCCTTACCAGCACACAACCTACAAAAAGAGATCGAGAAAATATAGAAGCAAATATTCGTGAAGTAAGTAATATCCTTATTCAAAAGCTTGCAGAATTCAATGTGGATGCAGAAGTAATGAACGTGAACATCGGACCCATTATTACTCAATACGAAATTAAACCCGCTGCAGGAATAAAAGTGAACAAATTCCACGCTTTAGCAGATGATCTGGCTTTAGCCATCAAAGCTACCAGCATCAGGGTGCAGGCACCCATTCCCGGCAGAGGACTGGTCGGAATTGAAATTCCCAATGTAAATCGCGATACCATTTTTCTGAAAGATATTCTGCTTTCCGATGAAATAAAAGGATTAAAAAGTAAGTTAGCTTTTGGATTGGGGAAAGATATTTCTGGTAAACCAATGGTTGCAGATCTGGCTACAATGCCCCATCTGCTTATCGCTGGTGCTACAGGGTCAGGGAAAAGTGTATGCGTAAATACAATAATAAATAGTATTCTTTTCAGGGCAACCCCAGACGAAGTTCGCTTTATTCTCATCGATCCCAAACGTATCGAGCTTTCCGGTTATGAAGGCATTCCGCATCTTATTCAGGAAGTAGTTACAAATAACGAAGATGCTCTCATTGCTCTTAACTGGGGTGTAGTCGAAATGGAACATAGATATGAACTTCTTCAAAAATACAAAGTAAAGAACCTGAATTCATACAATGAAAAGATTACAAAACTCAGGCAAAAAGATGAATCGATAGAAGATATTCCTTTACCTCACATTATCATCATCGTGGATGAATTAGCCGACCTTATGATGACCGTAGGCAGGGATGTGGAAAGACCAATCACCCGCCTGGCTCAAATGGCTCGCGCCATTGGTGTTCATCTTATCCTGGCAACTCAGCGTCCCTCAATAAAAGTTATTACAGGTGTTATCAAGGCTAATTTCCCCTCACGAATTGCATTTAAAGTTTCTACAAAAATTGACTCGAGAGTTATTATCGATGCAAATGGAGCAGAAAAACTTCTTGGATTGGGAGATAGTTTATTCCTGGCACCCGGAAAAGCAGGACCTGATAGGATACACGGAGCGTACATTCTGCCTTCGGAAATACATAATGTAATAGATTATTTGAGAACACAACCCAAATCGGAACAAGATATCACAATTATTTCCGACGAACAGACAACCTTGGATGAATTTAATTATGATGATGAATTATTTCCTGAAGCAGCCGTAGCAGTTGTAACGGCAGGACAGGCTTCTGTTTCTATGCTGCAAAGACATTTTAAAATTGGATATGCCAGAGCAGGAAGGCTTATCGATATGATGGAACAAGCTGGAATCGTAGGACCGCATGTTGGCAGTAAATCCCGTGAAGTAATGGCATCAGAAGAGGATTTAAAGATCTATGGCTACCTACCTGATTAGAATTACACTCCTCTGTTTATTTTTAATGGCATCTCTTTTTGCTGATGAGCAATTAGAAAAAATATATGAAAATATTTTGCTAACTTATTCCGATATAAAGAGTTATGAAGCAGATTTCACGCAAAAAAATTACTGGAAAGAACTTGATATATTCAAACAATCAAAAGGAAATATTTACTACAATACGGATCATTTCTTGATGAGATACAGTGAACCAGCAGGGCAATTGTTGCTTATAGAAAATGATGTTGTTACGATGTATGATGCAGCTTCACAGCAGGCTCTCATTTCAAATGATATACAAACAGAACTAAAACCTGTGAAATTAATTTCAGAGTATTGGGATGTTTCCAAGAAAGAATTGATCGAGAGCGATAGCATAAGTTTCAGGATCAGGTTGGTAACTCCGGACAGCCAGCAGATCGAGGTAAATATTAAAGATTTTCTGATAACTGATTTTTCTATCATTGATATCGATGAAAATAGTGTAATTTATAAATTCTCCAATGAAAAAATTAATAAAAGCTTGCAGAAAGTTATTTTTGAGATTACTTTACCTGAAGATATAAATATAATAGATAATAGAAGATAAATGCGGCTTGGAAGATTCTTTGATTAGGATTTTCTAACCTTGAATAAAAGCATTTCAACCAGGAGAAATTATGATCGCTCTAATTATGGCAGGTGGTGTGGGAACGAGATTCTGGCCACTCAGTAGAGAATCCAATCCGAAACAGTTTCTGAAAATCATATACGATAAATCAATGCTGCAAATGACCGTGGAAAGATTGCTTCCAAAGATTAAGATGGGAGATATTTATATTGTAACTGCACAGTCTCAGGTTGAACTTACAAAAAAACATCTACCTCAACTTCCCGCAGAAAATATCATCATCGAACCATTCGGGATGAACACCGCTCCCTGTATTGCTATCAGCGCTCAATATCTCGCCCGTAAATACGATAAAAACGAAAAGATGATAGTATTGCCGGCTGACCATTTAATTGCCCTTAAAGACGATTTTCTGGCTTCTCTTAATGTTGGGAAAGATTCCGCTGAACTGGACAACCTGGTAACCTTCGGAATTAAACCGGATTACCCTTCAACCGGTTATGGCTACATCGAAGCAGGTAGAGAAATAGAGAAAGGAATGTTTAACGTGAAACAGTTTAAGGAAAAACCCGACCTGAAAACAGCTGAAACCTTTCTGGATGCAGGAAATTTCTTCTGGAACAGCGGTATGTTCATGTGGAAGATCGAAACCATTCTTAAAGCCTATCAGGATCACCTTCCAAAGGTTACTGAAGTTCTAAAAAAAATAGAAACCAAATGGAATTTGGAAGGACTTTCAGCTGATATATCTTATGAATATACTGAAATGCCCAAGTTGCCAGTCGATATCGGCATCATGGAAAAAGCAGAAAAACGAGTTGTGATCCCGGTAGATTACGGTTGGAGTGATGTAGGAAGTTGGAAAGCACTCTATGATATTTCTCAAAAAGATGAAAATAATAATGTTCTTAAATGTAAGAGTGAAATAATTGAAAGTAAGAATAACTACGTAAATTCAGATAAATTTGTTGCTCTCATCGGAGTGGAGAACCTGGTAGTGATAGATAGCGGAGATGCGCTTCTTATTGCAAGTAAAGATCGCAGCGAAGATGTGAAAAAAATAGTTGAGAAATTGAAAAAAGACGGAAAGGAAGAATTGTTGTAGTTCCGTCTAATCTCCCTTTTGCTTGTCCGACGTAGCTTCCATCCTTTGTAGCTATGCTACTACGGAGGACAGGCAGCGAAGTTGGAAAGGGAGAATTAAAGAAGGGTTTATTTAAATCTGTTTTGCAGAAGTCGAAGGATGTTAAGCTGAACAGGAGGTTATTATGAAAAACCTTTTAGGTATTTTTATTCTGTTTTTTTACAGTTCAATGCTTTTTTCACAAGTTAATTTCGAACTAGATTTCAGTTTTGAGAAAATTGATCCTGATGATGAACTCACGAATTTGCAATTATTTGATTATAATGATGATGGAGTAGAGGAAATTGCAGCCGGTTTTTGGAATGAAAATGAAAATTTAATGAGAGTAATAGTATATTCAGATGAAGGCAGTATTATTGAGGATTTTACTCAATCAATATCGTATTATAATACACCTGGGAAATCATTCATTTTCAAAAGCAATGATTTGGAAAATTATGTGTTGATAACCGAGCACAGTACTGATCTTCCGAATTTATATTTGCATATTTATGACATGGGTTCAAACGTTCTGATTGATTCACTTAATTTTGAAGAATTTGATTTGACCCGGTTTATTGAAATTAATTCAATCTTGAAAACATCTATAGATAACATAGATTACTTTTTTATTGGAGCTAATGCAGGATGTTTCGTACCTTATGATGATTTTCATACATACATTTATAAATTTAGTTTTGTAAATGATAATATTAATTATGTTTGTAAAATGCAAGATTGTGGTTTGGAGCAGGTTAAATACGGAGAGGAGTACATTTTTACATCTGGTAATCATATATCATCGACAGGTGGAGCTTGGTTATCAGTTTGTTCTGAATACTATTTCAAAAAAATCACTAATGAAATTAATAGTTCAACAATTAATTTATACGAGTATAGTGGCTCATTTGATTATACAAACCCAATAACATTTTATCATTACCCTTCAAATTTTATAATTCTTAGCAAAAATAATTCTACAACTGCTATTCATGTCATTCACTTTTTAAGTACAGACACAGATAACGGAGTATCAACATATTTTGTTGCATTCAATTCTGACAGTTGTGAAATTATTTGGAATAGCACACTTAGCTTCATAGGTAATGGTACAATAAGTTCTTCCAGTACCATATCTGTTAATGGAGAAGAATACTATATTATCTATTTTAAAAGTAGTAATTTTGAGATCAGAGATATTATAACTGGAAATATCATCCATCATCAAAATTCACCAATAGCATCTTTTGCTATCAAACGCAAATCAGATGGAGAGCTTCTCTTCTTTGTAGAACAGGAAGATGAAACAGGTTACGACGTATATGTTCTGGATGGAGAAATCCAAGTTTCAGTAGATAATTACCAATTACCAATGACCAGTTACCAATTATCCAACTATCCCAATCCCTTCAACCCCGAAACTAAAATTTCCTTCTCTATAGCCGGTTCTGAAGATAACAAGCAGAGAGTTTCCATATCTGTTTTTAATATTCGTGGTCAAAAAGTTAAAACATTGGTTGATAAAGCAATAATACCGGGCAGATATTCCGTAATCTGGAATAGTAAAGATCAAAACGGTAAACCCGTCTCCAGTAGTATTTACTTCTATAAGCTGGATATTGATGGTAAAACGATTAATTCTAAGAAGATGCTTTTATTAAAATAAAACTTAAGTTGTTTTGGAGGTAATTATGAAAAAAATAATTTTTGCATTCCTGCTGCTTGCTATCTCTTTTTCTCTCTTTTCCCAATCTGAAGAGATCTGGGATCTGCATTTTCAAGTTGATGTAACAACTCCATCCGGCTTTGCCAGTCCAAGTGGCGTGGAAACAGACGGCGAATATTTCTATGTTTCCAATTCTTTTGATAATCAAATTGCCAAATTTGATATAGCTGGAGCCTGGATCGAGAATTTTACCATTCCAAATATTCCTTTTGGTTTGAATGATCTTACCACTGATGGTGAGTATTTCTATGGTGGCAGCGGATCGACCAACACGATCTTCCAGTTGGATTTTAGTTCGCAGTCCATTGTTGGAGGAATTACATCCCCGATTAGTGTTGATGCGATTGCTTATGATCCGAATGAAGATGCTTTCTGGGTTACGAACTGGCAAGCGGATGTGCTCATGCTGATCGATCGCAACGGAGTTTTGCTGAATCAACTGGTTTTTACAGATGATGCAAAAGGATTAACACACGATTCATACAGTGCGGGAGAACCGTTTTTGTGGACTTATACGGGAGTTTACACAGGTGGAGATGGAATTGTGACACAATATCAGTTACCCGGTTTTTCTCCAACCGGATTATCTCACAATGTTACGGAAGACTTTCCCGGTACCCACGCCGGAGGTTTATTCTGCTCCTGTGAAATTGTTCCCGGAGTTGTGATCCTGGGCGGCATAGCCAAAGGAACAACAAGTTATTTGTTTGGTTATGAAATCTCTGCAACCGGATATGCACCCGGTCCTCCGACAGATTTTACTTTAACCGCTGATCCAACAGGTTCCTTGGAAGTACTGGTCAGCTGGGTAAACCCGGCAATCGATGTAACCGGAAATCCACTTACAGAACTGGATGAGATGCTATTGTTTAGAGACGAAGAATTGATCTATATTGATCCTTCTCCAGTGATTGGTGAACCCGTAACCTATAGCGATGTTAGTATCCCATCTTCAGGTTATTCCGAATATCTACTTACGGCGATAAATAGTTACGGAAGCAGTTTGGTTTCAGGAACAATCTGGGTTGGTTCGGATGTACCCGATTCTGTCAGTAATTTTTATGGTGAACAAACAGCACCAAATCAGCTTTCTATAACCCTTACCTGGGAAAATCCAACACAAGGATTACACGGCGGTCCTTTTATCGATCCGATTATGGGATATGAGATTGAAAGAAGTGATAATACTCTCATCATAATTAACGGTATAAGCAATGGAATAACAGACAATGCTATTACACCCGGAGTTTGGTATTATTATATCACGGCATATAATTCAATTGGTGGAGGTGGGACAGCAAGGTCTAATGACATTCTTGTTGAAATCACAGGAACAGAAAATCAACAATTGCCAATGACAGGTTACCAACTTTCAAACTATCCTAATCCATTTAATCCAACAACGACTATTTCATTTTCATTAAACACCAGTCTTCGCCAAGGCTCCGCCGGGCAAGCTGAAAACACCGAATTGATAATCTATAATCTAAAAGGTCAGAAAATCCGTCAATTTCCACTTTTCAATTTTCAATCTTCAATTGTTTGGAATGGAACAGATGAAACCGGAAAATACGTTGGATCAGGTGTTTACTTTTATTCATGGACGGTCGATGGCAAAACTAAAGCATCAAAGAAAATGCTTTTGTTAAAATGAGACTGGCAGTTATTGGTTTAAAGGAATTCACAGATTATTCAAAACTCAGATCTATTCTCGATTCTATATCGGGGATATCTGTAATTGTAAGTGGTGGTGCGCAAGGTACTGATACTCTTGCGAAACAGTATTCCTTCCAAAATAAAATAGAATTCCTGGAATTTTCACCCGACTATAATAAATATGGAAACAAAGCTAAACATATTCGCGATAGACTGATCGTGGAACATTGCGATGAAGTTATCGCTTTCTGGGATGGGAAATGTAAGGGGACAAAGTATACGATGGATTATGCCGGGCAACAAGGCAAACCGGTAAAAATTATCAAAGTATAGTTCTTTACAAAAAGAACATATTGATTAATTTTTCTTTGAATGAAAAAAATAATTATCGGAATTCACGGTTTAAAGAATAAACCACCCAGAGAGATTCTGGAAAGTTGGTGGGAAAAATCGATTATAGAAGGATTCCAAAAAAACGGTTTACCGGAACTTGATTTCCAATTTGAACTTGTTTATTGGGCAGATCTGAATTATGAAAAACCTCTCGATCCACAAATAACAGATAAAAATGATTCTCTGTTTTTAGAACATCCATATGTTCCTGCCGCAGAGATTGAAGAATCATACGAAGACCACAATTTTAAAAGAAAGGTTCTCGATAAAGTTGAAACAGGTTTGGATAAACTTTTCCTGCACGAAAAAGGTATTGGCGGACTGGAAGCTATTGTCGATCTTGCCATTCGTCGCAAGTTCATTGATCTTGATATTTACTATCATGGAAAATGCAGGATAAATGAACAGCAAATAGCCAAAAATGCTTTCCGAAATCGTCTAGCGGAAGTCCTGAAAAAACACAAACGTAAAAAAGTACTTTTGATAACACATTCCATGGGTTCCATTATTTCCTATGACGCATTAACACAGGTTATTCCCGCGATAAAGATCGATACGATCATTTCAGCTGGTTCCCCGCTGGGCCTGCCGATAATCTTAAAAAAGATACTCACTGAACAGCGTCATAAGGTTGATAAGGATTCCAAACCTTCCACACCACAAAATATCAGAAAAGCATGGTACAATTTTTCTGATCTGAACGATAAAATTGCATTGAATTATAACCTCGCCGATGACTATTCTGCTAATACCCGCGGAATTGTACCACAGGATATTATAGTTAATAATAATTACGAATATAATGGGCAGAAAAATCCCCACAAAATTTACGGATATTTACGTTCATCGCAGATGGCGGAAGTGATTTATAATTTCCTGAAAAGAAAGGAAAATTTCTTTTCGAGGGTTTTTCAAAAGGCAGGATTAACGTAAAAATATTTACTGCCAGGAAGATATTTCTTCTTCAATAAATAAGAAGATATAGTTTTTATGAAGTAGAATTTATTTCGACTTTTGCTAAATAATTCACTTTATCCTTTACAAATTTGTGACTCTTAATTGTTTTTTGAATTGGAATGAAAATAGCATAAAGAGGATAAAATGAAAAAATTAATTTTTTCCTGTATGTTTTTCTGTCTTATCTCACTTCTTTTCGCTCAGAATTTTGAAGGTTTCGAATCAGGGAATTTCTACTCTTACGACTGGCAATTCGGTGGTTCTGCCGACTGGACAATATCAGCATCGAATCCTTATGATGGGCTTTTCTGTGCTCAGGCGGGAGATGTAACTCACAATCAGACAACCTATCTGTATATAACAATGGAAACCACAGAAACAGGTGATATAAGTTTTTACTGGCGGGTAAGTAGCCAAGAAGATAATGACAGACTCATCTTTTCCCTGGATGGCACAGAAGTAGCAAATATTTCCGGGACTGTTTATTGGGAACTTTACACACTTTCCATTTCTCCGGGGTTTCATACTTTTAAGTGGAGCTATGAAAAGAATTTTGAAATTAATGCAGGCTTGGATAGCGGTTGGTTAGACAGCATTACATTTCCTCCCACTACTACGTATGATAATGATCTGGCTGCAATTTCTTTTGCCGGTCCCGGAGCAGTATATAGAGGGAATTCAGCGGTATACAACCTTCATGTAAAGAACTATGGAGTAAATCCACAGGACAACTATACACTGAAACTGATACGGGAAGGCGGCATTGAACTGGATGTTCTGAATGTAACGGAGACACTTGCTTCGGAAGAAGATATTATTCTACCACTGGTGTGGATAGTTCCGCCGGATGAGCCGGCATGTGTTACTTATGTTTACGGTGAAATTGAATTGGTGGGTGACGAAGATCCTTCCAATAATATTTCGGATAGTTTGAGTGTTCAGGTGATAGGATTGTTTTTGGTACAAATAACCATTATAGGATCGGGCAGTAGCCATCAGACAAACTGGTACCCTTTTAATTTTGCTTTCAAAAACAACCTTTCCGAAACCATTTATTTTTCTACTGAAATTCCTCATACCGGTTTAATACATGCAATGTCTTATTATAATAATTTTGATAACTATATAGGTAATAAACAAATACGTATCTGGATGGGAAATTCAGCACAATCCACTCTCACGAACGGCTGGATACCTGCCGGAGCATTAACCGAGATTTTTAACGGATACATAAATTTTCCTTCAGGTATGAATACGATAATGATCCCGCTCGATGATCCTTTTTATTACATGGGTAATAACCTGGTAGTGATGGCAAATCGAGTGTGGGATACACAAACATATAGCCTTAACGATAAATTCTTTGAAACGGAAGATACTCCGTATTTTGACAGAACACGGGCTGTGAATAGTAATACAACAAACATCAATCCGTTTAGCCCACCAACAACAAGTTATTTATTCAGCAGGTTTCCCAATACTACCTTCTACATGGAAATAGAAGGCTCAGGCGTGATCGAAGGTAACATTTACGATGATGAAGGCAATCCCATAAGTGGAGCCCAGATAATTATAAACGAAACTCAGATATCTACTATTAGTAACGGTGCGGCTTTTTACAGGTTTGGAAATGTGCTGGAAGGTTCTTACACACTTACTGCATCATGTTATGGACATGAATCTCAGTCACAACCGGCAGTAGTAGTGGAAGGTAATACTACTTATATAGATTTCAATCTTGTGTCGTTTGGAACAGTGGAAGTAAGCGGACATGTGGTGGGCAGCGATGATCCTGGAACAGGACTTGAGGGTGCCTTTGTAATTATGGCAGGAAATGAAGTATATCAAACTGCAACCGATGAAAATGGAGATTTCATACTGACCGATGTTTTTGAAAACAACAATTATAACATTGAAATTTCCAAGTTTGGCTATGATGTTTATTTGGAAAATATCTACGTTGGCAATACCAATTATGATATGGGAACCATTATCCTGGATGAAACAGCATTTCCACCAACAAATGTAACAGCAGTATTGAACCCGGAAGAAACTGAAGCGACACTTACCTGGTCGTCACCAGCACTATCCGGCAGAAGT
This sequence comes from Candidatus Cloacimonadota bacterium, assembly GCA_030621085.1. Lineage (GTDB taxonomy): Bacteria > Cloacimonadota > Cloacimonadia > Cloacimonadales > TCS61 > JACNIV01. Next base: position 32,494 of record JAUXIJ010000035.1, read on the forward strand.
TTTGAATATTACAACGTGTACCGCTTTCTGCAGGCAAACATAAACGTTCCATCCACCTGGTCTTGGATCGGTGCAGAACTGGTTGATACGTTTTTTGTGGATACCGAATGGGTGAACCTTGCGCCGGAGTTCTATCAGTATGCCGTGAAGGCGGTTTATACGAATGGAGTAGAATCGGAAGCTGCATTTTCTAATGTATTGGAAAAAGAATCGGGAAGTGACACGCCACAGGATATTCAGAATTTAAGAACTCAAATCGTTGGAATCTATCCAAATCCTTTCAACCCGGAGACAACTATTAGTTTTTCATTAAACACCGAAAACACTAAAGACACCGAAATAATAATCTACAATATTAAAGGTCAGAAGGTGAAACAGCTTCTCAGCAATTCAGCATCTCAGCTTTTAGCAGGAAAGCACTCTGTAGTTTGGGACGGTACCGATGAAAATGGCAAACCTCAGTCTTCAGGCATTTATTTAATTCATCTGAGGGTTGATGGAAAAAATATCGATAGTAAGAAGTGTTTGCTGCTTAAATAAAGAGTTTTGTAAAACTTGAGTTAAGTTGGCGTTAGACGATCTTGACTTAAGTTTGGAAGGAATAACTTAACACAAGATTTTCAACTTGTGTCAAGTTATGTTGCTTTATCTCACATCAATTTTGAGCGCTTGATAAGGTAGTTTAATAAATTCTGTTCAAATGGTGTTTCAGTAGTTATGGGATTATATTCAATGCGTGATTCGTAACATTTTCTCTGCAGATACTCCACATTATCTTTATATACTTTTTTGTATTCGTTTCTTATCTGCCAGGGTGAAACAACTATCTTCTCGCCTGTTTCCGCATCCACGAATTCGGTCTCTCTTTTAAACTCAAATTCCACTTCCTGTTTATCCTGGATATGAAATAAAATAACTTCATGACCGGCATGACGGAAATGCTGCAATCCTTTTAAAATTTCATCGGGATCATCAATAATATCTGAGATGAGAATTATAAGACCTCTTTTTTTTATTCTATCTGCCAGGGAATGAAGCACTTTAGCGGTTTGAGTTGTTTCTTTCGATTTAAGGTTATATAGTTCTTTGAAAATAACATTCAGGTAAGAGCGCATGGAACGGGGAGGAACATAACCGGTAATTTTATCTGTATAGGAAAGCAGTCCAACTGCATCCTGCTGTGTGATCATCAAATAAGTTAGTGCAGAAGCAAAAGCCTTGGCATATTCCAGCTTGGTTGTTTTACCCGATGAATAGCCCATCGAGGCGCTGTGATCTACAACAACGTATGACTTAAGATTGGTTTCCTCTTCGTAACGTTTGATGTAATAACGGTTCGTTTTGGCATATACTTTCCAATCTACATTCCGGATAGCATCGCCGGGATTGTATTGGCGGTGATCGGAAAATTCTACGCTGAAACCATGATATGGAGATTTATGTAAACCGGTAATAAAGCCTTCCACGATAAGTCTTGCCCGCAGATTGAATTTGTCTATACGAGCTATAAATTCTTCGGAAAGATAATTTGTCCTATTCTTTGTCATCTAAAAACCTCATTTTTTTTAACTTCAAAAGATCTGCAAAATAAGATTGACATCAAACAGTTATTGCTGTTTTGTATGTCAAGAAGAAACTGAGCATTTGGATGGTAGAAAGATGAAAGA
>JAUXIJ010000037.1 GCA_030621085.1 Candidatus Cloacimonadota bacterium
AAAGGAGCTTTTCTTCTGGATGTAGATCCCGGTGCAGATACAAACAGAACTGTTGTAACTTTTGTAGGAGACCCGGATTCTGCCATGGAAGCTGCCTTCCAGGCAATTAAAAAAGCTTCTGAACTTATAGATATGAGTAAGCATCACGGTGCTCATCCCCGTATGGGCGCAACCGATGTATGTCCCTTTGTTCCAGTTTCCGGTGTGACAATGGATGACTGCGTGGAATATGCAAAAAAGGTTGGTAGGCGTGTTGGTGAAGAACTTGGAATTCCCATCTACTTATATGAATATGCCGCTTCCAAACCTGAATGGAAAAACTTGGCAGAAGTCCGTAAAGGTGAATACGAGGGTTTGGCTGCGCGCGAAGGTGATAAATATTGGAATCCGGATTTTGGTCCGAATAAATTCAATGCAAAATCGGGAGCTACAGCAATTTCTGCCCGGGAATTCTTGATAGCATATAATATAAATCTGAATTCACGCGATAAGAAGAAAGCCCACGACCTGGCTCTTTCAATTCGTGAAAAAGGTCGCTTTAAACGTGATGCAAATAATAAAATCGTAAAAGATAAAGACGGTAAAAAACTTATGGTTCCCGGTTTATTTAAAAACTGTAAAGCCGTGGGCTGGTATATAGATGAATATAATCGTGCCCAGATCAGCATAAACCTGACGAATTACAAAATAACTCCTCCCCATCTGGTTCTGGAAAAAGTTCGTGAACTGGCAAAAGATATGGGAATCCAGGTTACAGGCAGCGAGCTTGTGGGACTACTTCCCAAAGAAGCTATCCTGATGGCAGGAAAATACTACCTGAACCGTCTGGGTGAAAGCACTGGTATCCCGGAAAAAATGATCATTGAAACTGCTGTTCAATCTATGGGACTGGATGATTTATCTTCTTTCGAGATTAATGAAAAAGTGATTGAATATGCAATCGCAGAAAAAGATAACCTGGTAAATATGACAATTACCGAATTTGCTGATGAGCTTTCCACAGATTCTCCTGCACCCGGTGGTGGTAGTGTGGCAGCTCTTTGTTCTTCAATGTCCGGAGCGCTTTCTTCCATGGTTTCCAATCTTACATTTGGCAAGAAAGGTTATGAAATAGTGTGGGAAGAAGCCAAAGTTCTGGCAGAAACAGGTCAGCATATTAAAGAGCGTTCTATCGATGCAATCAATAAAGACACACAGGCATTTTATGATATGATGGATGCATCACGCCTTCCTAAAAAAACAGATGAAGATAAGAAAACCCGCAATGCTGCTATCCAGGAAACCACAAAAAATGCTATCATGGTTCCAATGGAAACACTTCAAATTGCCCTGGAAGCAGTAGAACTTGCACAGAAAGTAGCAAAAATTGGAAACAAAAACGCCCTTTCCGATGCAGGTGTGGCAGCCATCACAGCAAATGCTGCAGCAAAATCTGCCTATCTGAACGTGAAGATAAATATGGGCGGCATAGAAGATGAAAAATTCAAATTCGATATACTTACCCAGGCTGATGAGTTGCTGGAAAAAGTGAATAACCTTGCTTTGAAAGTAGAGAAAGAAGTTAAGGGAAAAGTGTAAAAAACTTTACGGAGAGTATAAATCTGTTCAAAACTATTTTTTCAGGATGAATAATGGAAAATATTCAACATTTAATTCAATTGCTGCAATCATTGATATCGCCTATCATACTTATTTCGGGAGTAGGATTATTATTGTTATCTTTTACCAATAGACTGGGTAGAGTGATAGACCGTTCACGTTTTATTGTAAATGAGCTAAAAGATAGTAAAGATGATATCAAGAAAATCCAGATTCCGATCTTATACAAAAGAGGTCGTATTCTCAGATCCGCAATTACAAGTATTTCTTTCACTATTCTATGTGCCAGCTTCATGATATTGCTTTTGTTCCTAGGTTATTTTACTCATCTTAATGTAGAAACCGTGTTCGTTGGTTTCTTTATCCTGGCAATTATTGGATTGATCATTTCTATAATTTTATTCATGTGGGATGTAGCAGTATCTCTGAAAGCACTTAAAATTCAGGCAGGAAATTATCTCTGATTTCCGTAATTGCATCGTTCAGGTTGTAAAAAAAATAAGGAGATAGATTGAAATACAAACATCTCTTTGGTCCCGTTCCCTCACGTCGATTGGGAATTTCACTTGGGGTGGATCTTGTTCCGCACAAAGTATGCAGCCTGAACTGCGTTTATTGCGAAGTCGGCAGAACTACAAATCTTACTATTGATAGAAAAGAATACATCCCGCTTCAAGATATTCTGGATGAATTAAAGCACTATCTTGATCAAGATCCTAATCTCGATTATATTACTTTTTCCGGTGCCGGAGAACCACTTCTGCATAACGGAATAGGAAAAATCATTTCGTTTATCAAAGATAATTACCCGCAATATAAACTGGCACTTCTCACCAATTCCACCTTGCTTTATGATGAGCAGGTTAGAGCAGAGATCATGGAAATTGATCTGCTTCTTCCCTCTCTCGATGCAGTAAGTGATGAAGTATTCAGAAAATTAAATCGACCAAATCCAAAGCTGGATAATAAGAGAATCATCGAAGGACTTATACAATTCAGAAAAGATTTTACAGGAACTATCTGGCTGGAAATCTTCATTGTTCCCGGCTTGAACGATACCCAGGAAGAGCTTACTTCTCTTAAAAATGCTATTAAGTCGATCGCACCGGATCAGGTTCAATTAAATACTCTGGATCGACCTGGAACAGAAAGTTGGATTGCTCCTGTTTCACAAAATAGAATGGAAGAGATCGCAGAATTTCTAAAACCGCTACCTGTTATGATAATCGCAAATTTCCAATCCCGAAATAAGATCAGAAGCTATCACAAAAATATCGAAGAGCAGATAATCGAGACCATAAAACGCCGACCCTGCACAGATCAAGATCTTTCTGAAATGCTGGGAATTCACATAAACGAAATAAATAAATATCTCAGTGAACTTCTTCATGAAGGTATGGTAACTTCCGAGCAACAGAAAAGAGGAACATTCTTCCGTGCAAAATAAAAAGAAAACTCATTATCGGATTTTCAGTGAGAGACCATTTAACAAATTAAATATTGAAAAAAGTTGCCTGTTTTTTAAATATCCTAAGAAATGGATTAAGTATAAAAAAAATATAATTTAAACGAGGAAGAGAAAATGAAAAATAAGTTTAAAGTAATTTTTGTGATTTTTTTTGTATGTGTCAGTCTTTTCAGCCAGGAGATCCAGTTTGGTAAAGAAGAGTCCTTAAACAACATCACCGATGGACCATATATTTTATGGGAAAAAAACAAAGCCATAATCAAATATGTTTTGAATAATAATCCTGTTTCACAGGAAGTTACTGTACAGGGTGAGGGAACTTTTTCCTTTTCACTGGAAGGTTTTGATAAGGATTTCGAGATTTCATCGATTCCGCCGACAATTCATCCCAGCACTTTTTCAGATGTGTCAAAGATCTTTGTAATAAGTGATATACACGGTCAATATGATAGATTTGTACAGATATTAAAGGGAAACCGTGTTATCGATGCCAACCTGGACTGGAGTTGGGGTAATGGTCATCTGGTTATTCTGGGAGATGTTTTCGACCGCGGATCTAAAGTAACCGAATGTCTGTGGCTGATCCACAAATTAGAGAACCAGGCAGAACGATGGCAGGGAAGGGTTCATTATCTACTTGGAAATCATGAGGTTATGTTCCTTCGTGGAAATTTAAAATATGTTCACGATAAATATAAAAAAGCTGCAGAATGGTTTAATATGGAATTGCCGAAGCTTTATTCTGCCAATTCGGAGTTCGGACGCTGGCTCCGTTCCAAACATACTATTGTGAAAATAAATAACATTCTTTTTGTACACGGTGGAATTCATCCTCGTGTTTCTTATTGGGGATATAATCTGCAAGATATAAACGACAGGATAAGAAGGAATATAGATTCATCTGATGATACCATCAAGTACAGCGAATACCTGAGTTTCCTGTTCGGAAGTGACGGACCACTCTGGTATCGCGGTTATTTTGAAGATACAAAAACTTCACCGCAGATCAAACAGGATGATTTGATAGAACTCGTTGCACATCTTGGGGTTTCGGAAATTGTGGTTGGTCATACCACCCAAGACTTCATTAATCCGTTCTTTAAAGATAAGGTGATCCCTATAGATGCTGGTATTAAATACGGAGATAAAGGAGAAGCACTTATCTGGGAAAACGAGATTTTTTACAGGGCAAAAGCTAATGGTTATAGAGAACAAATAATATTTAAATAAAATGGGGGGGAAAAAAAATGAAAAAAGTACTATTAATCAGTATTGCTATTTTGATTGTATTAACTGCTTGTGGTAAAATCAAAGAAGCAAAAAAAACCATGGATGCTGTTAAAGATGTTGCCAAATCCGGAAGTGATCTGGTGGAAGCTGCACAACAACTGGAAGACATTGAAGTGGAAAAAGTTAAATTGCAGGAAAAGGATGTAAAAAAATTCTTTAAAGCTATTAAATCTGTTGAAGAAAAATATCCTGATATTCACTTCCAGGTAGCAACTATGGCGGCAATCGAAGCAAATATGGCAGGGAAAGACCTGAAGAAAATAGTTACAAAAGAGATGGACCTTAGTTTTGAAGAATATTCAAAACTTTCTGCTGTTATTACTTATACGACAACTGTTGGTGCCGGATACGAAATGTCCATGAATATCTACAATCAAATGGTCGAGTCGGAAGAAACCCTGAAACAAACCCTGGCTGGAGTTCTTTCTGATGAAGAAAAAGCAGAATTGGAAACACAAATTGCAGAAGTTAAAAAGAACATTCAAGAGATGGAAGAAGAAATGAAGAAAGAAGAGTTTGTCATTCTGAAAGACAACTATGAGATCATAAAAAAGGTTAACGAGGAATTAGATCTGTAAATAGAATTACATTATAATAAAAGGGGCAGAAATCAATTCTGCCTTTTTTTATTTTTTACTTGACTTTTGCACATATGTTCATTATATTGTCTCGTGAGTAAATTAATAAAGGATGGATTATGTCACGACCTAAAAAAGAGAGAATGGTTCATAAGCCACCTTTATACACATCTTTTAAACCAGTAGGAATAATGAGAAGCACTTTGCAACAATTGGCTTTAAGCCTGGATGAATACGAAGCCATCAGATTGGCAGATTATATGGGTATGGACCATGCGGAAGCAGCAGAAGAAATGGAAATTTCCCGTTCTACTTTTTCTCGTCTAATAGAAGAAGCTCGAAAAAAAGTTTCGCAATTTTTCATCGAAGGTAAACAGCTTTATATTGAAGGTGGGAATATTCATTTCAGGGGAAATGTGATCCGCTGCCAGGATTGTGGTCATATGTTCAATACTGGTTTTGAAAATGATTTAATCAAATGCCCGGCTTGTGGTTCTACAAATCTTCTGGATCTGGCTGGAAGTTTCGGGCATGGAAGATGTTGTCGTGGACATAATCGTAACAGAGGGAGGTAAAAATGCCAAGAGGTGACAGAACAGGCCCAAACGGAATGGGTCAGATGACAGGACGTGGACTGGGTTATTGTGCAGGTTATGATAGCCCGGGATTTACCAGAGGTGTACCACGTGGTGGAGCAGGTTTTGGTTTCGGACGTGGATATGGTCGTGGTCAAGGTTTCGGCAGAGGATTCGGATATGGTCGTGGATTCCAATATCCAGCTTATCCCAATTATGCAGTTCCTCAATATTCAGCAACGGACGAAACAAAATATCTTGAAACAGAAATGGATGCACTGAAGAATGAACTTACTGCAATGGAAAAGCGTCTTTCCGAATTACAGAAAGAAGATAAATAAATCTTCTAAGGTAGGCGATAATATTATCGCCTACCTATTTCCTAAGAAGGGAAGGAGAATAACATGACAGATGGTAAACATTATGGTGGTTATCAATACAGAAACCGGCGGGACAAAAATCACCGTGGAAGAAACTCTATTTGGGGAACGATAATCACTGCTATTGCCGGAACGGTTATTAAAGATCTCACCAGCGAAAATAGTAAGATAAAAAAAATAGTTAGAAAAATAATTCCACCGAAGCAAATTGAAAACAAACTGAATAAGGAAAAACTTATCAATGCAGAATACAAAATAATAAACAATGAGAACAATAATGAACAAAATACTAAAAATGAAAAACAATATAAATTGGAGGGAAAAGATGAACAATAGGAATGCAGGATCAGGACGTGGTCTTGGTCGTGGTGGTGGCAGAGGTCGGAACAGTGGTGGTGGATACAGCATCGGTGGTTTTTGCGTATGTGCTAAATGCGGGGCTAAAGTAGCTCACCAGCAAGGAATTCCATGCACAACCCAGAAATGTCCGAGTTGCGGAAATACAATGATCCGTGAAGAATTACTAAATGATAGAAGATAAAAAATGAAACCTAATAAAATGAAAACTAATTTAAAAGAAAATCCTGAAAAAAAAATTCAGGACGAAACTCATTTAAAGGATAATTTAGCACGAATCAAGCACAAGCTCCTTGTTATTAGCGGTAAAGGTGGAGTTGGTAAAAGTACAATTGCTGTTAATCTTGCTTATGGTTTAGCTTTTTCAGGGAAGAAAGTTGGGATTTTGGATATTGATATTCATGGTCCTTCAATTGCAAAAATGTTAGGGATTGAAGGAAAAACATTAGGTTTATCTAGAATCAGTAATCGTCCTATGCCAGTAAAAGTTCATGATAATCTTTATGCAATGACAATCGCAACTCTAATACAAGATGAAGATGCTCCTGTCATTTGGAGAGGACCCTTGAAAATGGGAGTTATTAAACAATTTTTACAAGATATTGAATGGCCGGAACTTGATTACCTGATTGTGGATAGTCCTCCAGGAACTGGTGACGAGCCCTTGTCCATTGTGCAAATTCTAAAAAAAGTTGATGGCTCTGTTATTGTATCTACCCCACAGGATGTAGCAATTTTAGATGCCCGAAAAACAATCAAGTTTTCCGAAAAACTTTCTGTTCCTGTTCTGGGAATAATTGAAAATATGAGTGGATTTACCTGTCCTCATTGTGGTAAAAAAATTGAAATCTTTCAGGGACAGGGTACAATAAAAGCAGCAAATGATTTTAATATCGATATATTAGGAAAAATACCAATTGATAATAAAATTGTTAAAACAAGTGATGCAGGTAGACCATATATTTATGACTATAATAGCTTACCTGCAGCCAGGGAAATGAAGAATATTGTTAACAAAGTAATAAAAAAAGTAGAGGACAAATAAAAAACGAGAATAGTGATGTCAATTGCAAATGGAAATTAGTATGATCATTTTTGTTTTGTAAGGAGGTTATTATGAAACGAATTTTAGCAGCTATCGACTTTTCTGAATCAACAGAAAAAGTAATTGCTCGTGCCAAAAAAATGACAAAAGAATCAAATGGAGAATTGCTCATTGTTCATTCTGAAACATTAAAATCGTATCTTTCTGCAATAACAAATGAACTTAATCAAACACCCTCAATGGAATTGATCGATACTCAGAAGAAGAAAATTGAAGATCGGCTTAAAGAAATTCATGATAATTTAAGTAAGGACGGAATTAAAGCAGAATGTATTCTAATGGAAGGACCAACTGTTGATAATATTCTAAAGGAAGCTGAAATATTTAACGCTGACCTTATTATTATTGGTTCACATAAACATGGAAGATTCTATAATCTTTTATTTGGAAGTGTTCATAAATCTCTAATTACTCTTTCTACGATACCTGTTTTAGTTATTCCTCCTGAAGATAAAAATTAAATTTAATATTCAAAAAGATTATAAGGATAACATTTGAAAATAGCAATTGCCAGCGGAAAAGGTGGAACCGGGAAAACTACGCTTTCTGTAAATCTTGCCAGTTTTCTTGCGGAATCACGCAAAGTTGTGTTGTGCGACTTAGATGTAGAAGAACCTAATTCCGGTCTGTTTATTAAAGGTAAATTAATCCATCGGGAAGATAAATTCAAAATGATACCAGAGTGGGAAAAAGATAGATGTACACTATGTGGTCATTGCCATAAAGTATGCAATTTTCATGCTGTTATCCAGTTGGGAGATCAGATCATGGTTTTTCCGGAACTCTGTCACAGTTGTTATGCCTGTTCGGAATTATGTCCGGTAGACGCATTGCCTATGATCCCACAAAAGATGGGAGAGCTTAAGCAATTTAAGAAAGAAGAGCTATCTTTCGTGGAAAGCAGACTTGATATCGGTCAGGAACAGGCAGTTCCATTAATAGCACAAACACTGGAATATTTGGATAAGAATTTTGATGATGATTTCATTAAACTTTACGATGCTCCACCAGGGACTTCCTGCCCGGTAATAGAAGCTACAAAAGACGCCGATTTTGTTATCCTGATAACAGAACCAACTCCATTCGGGCTGCATGATCTGAAGCTTGCTGTAGATACTATGCGTGAACTGAAAAAGGATTTTGGGATTATAGTAAACCGGCATGGCATTGGAAATAATGATGTTCTAACATATTGCCAGAAGGAAAATATTCCTGTTTTATCCAAGCTTCTCAACGATCGTCGCGTAGCTGAATTATATTCACGCGGCAATCTTATCTATCAAAAAATACCGGAGTTCAAGAAACAAATTGAAAACATTGCAGATTATATTTTAAAATTGCAAAAGGAAGGCATTCGATGAAAGAAATTGTGATCATTTCCGGTAAAGGTGGTACAGGAAAAACTTCCATCACAGCTTCTTTCGCAATGTTAGGTGGTAAAGATATCGTAGTTGCAGATTGTGATGTTGATGCTGCTGATATGCATCTCTTGATGCAGCCTGATTGGGAAAGATCAGAAGATTTTTACAGCGGTGTGATAGCAGAAATAGACCAGGAAAAATGTATAAAATGTGGAAAGTGCGCAGATGTATGCCGGTTTAATGCTATTCCGATCATTGATGAAAAATACGTTGTGAATACATTAAACTGTGAAGGTTGTAGTTATTGCTTCCATGTATGCCCCGCCGATGCAATTTCAATGAACGAACAGAATGTTGGTGAATGGTATATTTCTAATACAAAAGCCGACAATGTAATGGTTCACGCACGATTGGGAATCGGAGCAGAGAATTCCGGTAAGCTGGTAGCAAAAGTAAAGAATGAAGCTAAACGCATTGCTGATGAGACAGATAAACAATTTATTGTTGTCGATGGTTCTCCGGGTATTGGCTGTCCGGTAGTTTCATCTCTTTCCGGAGCGGATTTTGTTGTTTTGGTAACGGAGCCAACTGTATCTGGTCTGCATGACCTGAAGCGGGTTTATGAACTTGTGAAAAAATTCAACATCCCTGCGGGGTGCATTATAAATAAAGCAGATTTGAATACAAAAGTTGCACAGCAAGTTGAGAAGTTCCTAAAAAAAGAAAAAATAACTTATATTGCCGACCTGCCCTATGATGAAACATTTACCAAAGCCATGACCAAAGGACAGACAATCGTGGAATATGACGATACCAATTTAAAGAATATTGTAGTAAACAGTTGGGAAAAAATAAAAGAACATACAAATAAAATATAGGAGAAAAAAATGAAAATAGCATTTACAACTAAAGGAATCGAATGGAATTCCATGATGGATCCACGTTTTGGCAGGACAGAATTCATCGCGCTCTATGATGAAGAAAAAGATGAATTGACCAATGTTGATAATAGATCGATAGAAAGTGTAGCTCACGGTGCTGGTCCACAAACAGCACAAAAACTATTTGATCTTAAACCCGATGTTCTTATCACAGGAAACGGACCAGGTGGGAATGCAGGTCGAGTGCTTGCTCAAGCCAATTTGAAGATATTCATTGGTGCTGGTAACATGACAGTAAAAGAAGCTTACGATGCATATAAAAAAGGTGAATTAAAAAATTCTAAGTAACTTAAACTTCCTAAGCTTAAAAAAAATCGGATGTTTTCGAAAGAAAATTATATGAAAAAACTTAAAGTAGCCTTTGCCACAGATAATGGTAAAACATTTATGGATCGTCATTTTGGAGATGCAAAACATTATTATATTTATGAAATCAATAAGGAAAATGCTGAATTCATCAAAGAAATCGATAATACAACCGAAGAGGAAAAGATGCATGCAGATCCCAAAAAAGCTGGAAGCATTGCTGATTTATTGAAACAGGAAAAAGTACAAGTAGCTGTCTCCAAAATATTTGGTCCTAACATTATGCGTATTAAGAAAAAATTTGTATGTATTTTAATGAAAGAAAATTCAATAGAAACCTGTATTGAGGTCATCAAAAGTAATCTTCTAACAATTGCTGAGGAATGGGAAAAAGGCGATAATAGAAACTTCCTTAAATTATAAGTGAATATGAAAATAACAATAGTTTATGATAATACTACAACAAAAGAAGGTATGATCGAAGATTGGGGGTGGTCCTGTCTAATTGAAACAGAAGAAAGAAACATTCTATTTGATACAGGTGGTAATGGGAAGATCCTTTTGGAAAATCTTGTAAATTTGAATATCGATCCCAAGTCCATTAATGATGTCGTGATTTCACATCCCGATTTCGATCATATTGGAGGACTTTCCACTTTCTTATGTTCGAATCAGGATGCAATTGTTCACCTTCCCATTTCCTTCCGCGGAATTCGATATCCAAATGAAGTGAAATACTATGACAAACCAACAAAGATCTACGAAAATATTTTCCTTACCGGCGAACTAGATAAAAGGGAGCAATCTTTGGCAATTAAAACAGAAAAAGGATTAATTCTGATCATAGGTTGTGGGCATCCGGGAGTTAGGGAAATTATCGATTCGATATCTAAATTTGGAAATGTATACGCAATTATAGGTGGTTTACACGGATTTAATGAGTTTGATATTCTCGAAAATATTGAAAAAGTCTGTCCTTCTCATTGTACGAAAAACAAAGAAAAGATCAAAATGTTATATCCTGATAAATATATAGAAGGCGGAGTTGGAGAGATATTTGAGTTTTAAAATGTATACTAAAAAAGAACTTCAGAATTGCAAACTGTGTGATTTATATAAAACGCGTCTTAATGCTTTAGTTGGAGAAGGAAATAGAAATGCAGATATCATGTTGATTGCACAAGCTCCCGGTGAATTGGAAGATAAAGCGAATAAAATGTTTATTGGTCCTTCTGGAAAAATGCTTGATAAATTATTGCAGAATGCCCAAATTTCCCGAGATGAAATTTATATAACAAATTTGATAAAGTGTAACTTACCGCAAAACAGAAGACCAAAACAAAGAGAGATCAAAGCCTGTTCTAAACATTTGGATATGGAAATTGTAGAAATTAATCCAAAAATATTGGTGCCTTTAGGTTATTATGCAACGAAATATCTTTTTGAAAAATATTGTCTAAGTGAATTCACAAAAAAAGAATTTCCAAAATTGCTTGGAAATATATTCACTGTAGAAAATCGGAAAATATACCCGTTATCTCATCCTGCTTCTTTGCTTTATCATAATGAATTTATTGATAACTCTATTGAAAATTTTAGTAAACTTAAAAAATGGAGGAAAATTAAATGAATGTATCCAAAAGAGTAAGCCAGATCCAGAAATCTGCAATTCATGAAATGACAAGATTATCCAAGCAGTACGATGATGTCGCTTTTTTATCATGGGCAAAACCAACTTCCGGAACACCGCAACATATCAATGATGCAGCTATTTCTGCTATAAAAAATGGATTAGTAGGTGGATATTCTCAAAACGATGGTTTGCCGGAATTGAGAGAAGAAGTCGTAAAGAAACTTAAAAGAGATAATAATATCAATGCCAATATTTCTGAATTGCTGGTAACTGTGGGAGCAATCGAAGGTCTGGCAGCTGCTGTTATGGCAACTATTGATCCCAATGATGAAGTGATTCTGCCTACTCCTACCTATTCGACTCATATTCGTCAAGTTGAGTTAGCTTCCGGAAAACCTGTACTCGTTCCTCTTATGGAAGAAAATAATTTTGCCCTGGATATTCAAGCGATCAAGGATGCAATATCTTCCAAAACAAAAGCGATCATGTATTGTAGTCCCAGCAATCCGACTGGAACCGTTTTTTCTGAAAAGCAACTTCGCGAGATAGCAAAGATAGCTTTGGAAAACAATTTAACTATAATTACAGATGAGGCTTATGAATACTTTGTCTTTGATGATAAAAAACATTTCAGCATTGCTTCTATGCCGGAAATGAAGAAAAATGTTATTAGTACATTTACTTTTACAAAATCCTATGCAATGACTGGTTGGAGAATAGGTTATTTACACGCAGATGAAGAACTTATTCCACAAATTAAAAAAGCACATATCCCATTTGCAATTTGTGCTCCTGTTGTTTCTCAATATGCTGCGATTGCTGCTTTAAAAGGCTCTCAAGATTGTATAAAAGATTTTAAAGACCACTATCTGAACACAAGAAATCTGATGTGTGAACGACTTGATAATCTTAATTCTGTATTTGACTATGTCAAACCTGGTGGTTCATATCTCATGTTTCCAAAAATTTTATTGGAAGAGGGTAAAGATTCCATTTCTTTTTGCAAAAATCTTTTAAAAGAAGCCAAAGTTTCCACAACTCCTGGGATAGCTTTTGGACCAACCGGGGAGAGTCATCTCAGATTATCTTTCTGCGTTTATGAAGAAGAGATAAATAAAGCTTTTGACAGAATGGAGAACTATTTTAAATAGAAAAACAATTTGAAACAAAAAGAATGTAAATGGTATCCATCCTGCCCGATGAAATATTTTCTAAAGCAAGGTAAATTGGACAAAAAATGGGTAGAAAAATATTGTCATGGAGATTGGATAAAATGTATTCGTTATCAGAAAGAGGAAAATGGAATTTATCATCCGGATAATATGTTGCCAAACGGAGAAATAGATGAAAACTTATCTTGATTGTTTGCCCTGCTTTATGAACCAGGCTTTACGTGCTGGACGTATTGCTACAAACGATGAAAAAAAGATCAAAAAATTATTAGATGAAGTTGGAATATCGATCCAAAAAATTCCAATGGGACATACACCACCGGAAACCGGTGAGATCATCTACAGAAAGATCAGTGAAATAACAGGCAACAAAGACCCGTATAAAAATATTAAAGCAAAAAATATCTCTCACGCTTTGAATTTATATCCTTCTTTAAAAAAAAAAGTTGAAAAGTCGGATGACAGACTGCTCACTGCAATCAGAATTGCAATTGCAGGAAACATCATCGATCTGGGAGTGAATAAAGAATTTGATCTGGTTAATGATGTGGAAAAAATACTGCATCAGAAATTCGCGATCTGCGATTATAATTCCTTTATACAGGAACTAAATAAAGCAAAGGAAATTCTTTATATCGGAGACAATTCCGGAGAAGCTGTGTTCGATAAAATTCTCATCGAAGAACTCGGAAAGCCGGTTACATTCGTGGTTCGTGAAATTCCAATAATAAACGATATAACCAGGAAAGAAGCTGAACAGATCGGAATCGACAAAATAGCAAAAGTTATTTCTTCAGGCACAACTGCTCCAGGTACTATTATTAATCTATGTAATGATGACTTTATTCGTAAATTTGAAAATGCGGATATGATAATCAGTAAAGGACAGGGAAATTATGAAGGACTCTCTGGAATTGACAGATCCATTTTCTTCCTTTTAAAAGTTAAATGTCCGGTTATTGCCAGAAACGTTGGAGTTAAAGAAAATGATATAGTTCTAAAAGGGAAGAATATTAAACAGGGATTATGATGTTAGTTGAAGTTCTAAAACATGCTTTAATAATAACCGGTTTTGTCTTTGTGATAATGCTGATAATTGAATACATAAATGTTCAAACGAAAAGTGTGTGGCACGATAGAATCCAAAGCGGAAAATGGGCACAATATTTTCTCGCAGGATTTTTGGGTGCTATCCCCGGATGTCTGGGCGCCTTCACATCAGTAGCTCTTTATTCGCATAGAGTAATATCGTTAGGAGCATTGGTAACTACCATGATCGCCACCAGTGGTGACGAGGCATTTGTAATGCTGGCAATGTTCCCAAGAAAAGCTCTGTTACTAACAATCATTATCTTTGTAGTTGGAATTATCGCAGGTTTTTTAACAGATAGATTCCTACCTTTAAAATTTATAAATAAAAAGATCAGATTAAATAAATTTTTACTTCACGATGAAGAGAAATGCGTTTGCTATCCAAAGGGAAGAATTATCGAACAATTGAAGCATTCTTCTGCTCAAAGAACTTTGTTATTATTTATTCTTTCCGTTCTTTTTATTGGAATAATTTTCAGAGGAATAGGACCAAATGAATGGAATTGGATCAGGATAACGTTGCTTATCACATCATCGATTTCACTATTTATTGTGCTCACTGTTCCCGAACATTTCCTAGAAGACCATCTCTGGAACCACATCGTGAAAGTACATATTCCAAAGATATTCCTGTGGACATTTGCTGCACTTCTTGTTATGAACTTACTTTTAAAACACATTGATCTCGAGGGTTGGATCGAGACGAACAGGTTGATGATTTTAGCAGTTGCATGCCTGATCGGATTGATCCCCGAATCCGGTCCGCATATGATATTCGTAACTCTTTTTGCAGAAGGTGCTATCCCTTTCAGCATACTTCTGGCCAGTTCGATCGTTCAAGATGGACATGGTATGTTACCGCTTCTGGCAGAAAGTAAAAAAACTTTTATTGTTGTTAAGATCATAAATCTGTTAGCAGGTCTACTTGTTGGGTACATGGGGATTATATCCGGATGGTAAAAAATGAAAAATAAATTTCAATTTCAAAATGTATTAACTGTTTCCATTGCGCATTTGATGCATGACATATATTCATCATTCTTGGCGCCTATACTGCCACTATTAATAGATAAACTGGGAATAACTGTTTTCCTGGCTGGATTACTGGATGTAGTCCGAAAAATTCCAGCTTTGACTAATCCATTTATCGGTCTGATAGCAGACAAGATATGTGTACGTTATTTTATTATACTGGCTCCTGCTATTACCTCTATTGCTATGAGTTTGCTGGGACTTGCTCCACATTATGTTGTTGTAGTAATTCTTGTTTTTATAGCAGGAATTAGTTCTGCTTTATTTCATGTTCCAGCTCCCGTAATGATAAAACATGTATCTTACGATAAGTTGGGCAAAGGTATGAGCTTTTACATGCTTGGTGGAGAACTGGCTCGTACACTTGGTCCTCTCATGATTCTTGGGGCAATCTCCCTTTGGGGTCTGGCAGGAACATACAGGTTAATTCCATTCGGATTAATTGCTTCAATTATTTTGTTTATCAGATTGAGAAAAATTGAAATTAGAAAAGATTTTGCTAAGGAAAAAGAAACGGGAGTAAGAAAAACGTTCAGGAAATTGATACCATTTTTTCTTATTATTGCCGGTTTCACTTTTTTCCGTTCTGCCATGAAAGCAGCATTAACAATCTATCTGCCCACCTATTTAACTGCTCAGGGTTCAAGTTTGTGGACTGCGGGTGCTTCGCTTTCCATTTTGCAATTTGCCGGAGCTGGAGGAACATTTGTTTCAGGAATTATTTCTGATAAAATCGGCAGAAGAAATTCGCTGCTAATAATTGCTATTGTGAATCCGGTCCTAATGTGGTTGTTCATAAGTGTTCACGGTATTTTTACCATTCCAGTCCTGATCATTACCGGATTCTTTTTGTTTGGAAGCGGTCCTGTGTTGCTGGCATTGGTACACGATCTGGATTCCAAACATATGTCTTTTATCAACGGTGTATATATGACAATCAACTTTATTCTAAGTTCTATTATGATCATGCTGGTGGGTATATTTTCTGACAAGATAGGGCTTGAACTAACTTATAAGATATCTGCTTTTGTTGCAATTGGCTCTATTCCTTTTGTGTTATTATTACAAAATAAGAAAAATAAAAAATCATTAAAAAAATTGTATTAGGAGAGATCATGAAAACATTAATCGCTATTCCAATTACAAATGGAAAGCTCAGCCTTCATTTCGGACATTGTGAAAAATTCGTTATATTTACTACAGATGAAGGTAAGATCATTAAAGAAGAAGAAGTGGTTACACCAGCACATGAACCCGGTGCATTTCCAGCCTTTCTCAGAAATCTTGGAGTGAATGCTATTATTGCCGGAGGGATGGGTAGTAGAGCTCAACAGCTTTTTACTCAGAATGACATTCAAGTAATTATTGGTGTGCAGGAATCAGAACCTAAAGAGCTTGTGGAGCAATATCTTGTTCAGACTTTACAAAGTGGCGTAAATTTATGTGATCATTAATTCAGAATGCAGGGGCAGCAGGACTGCCCCATTTGCCTTTAATCTATACTTTTTCTTGACATTCACCCCTTAGATTTATTTCCTAATGCATTAATGGAGATATAATGGGTGGAAAAAATATAGCTATAATCACTGCTGGCGGAATTGGTAAAAGGCTGATAAGCCCAACCAAAAAACAATTCATAAAGATAAAAGGACGTCCTTTGTTATCCTGGACGGTAGATAAATTTGTATTTCATGAAGAGATCGATGAAATAATTATTACTTTACCGCAAGATGAGATCGACGTATATTCAAAACTTATAATTAAAGAATATCCGCAAAGAAAAATAAAGATCATTACCGGTGGTAATCTGCGACAGGATTCAGTTTATAATGCTCTTCTTGCCTGTCCGGAAGACACTTCGTATGTTCTTATTCATGATGCTGTTAGACCATTTGTTACAAAAAAAGAGATTTCCCAATTATTAATTTTGGTAAAAGAAAAGAAAGCTGTTGTTCCTGTTTCAAAAATAAAAAATACTATTAAAAAAATTAGGAACAGCAGAATCACTAACACTGTGCCGAGAGAAAACCTGGTAAGTGCTTTAACTCCGCAGGTTTTTTCTTATGAACTTATCAGGCAATGCCATCAGAAAGCAAGAAACGAAAAATCATATTTTACAGATGATGCGGCTATCCTGGAACATTTCGGATACGATGTATGGACTTTGGAATGTGGAGAGCATAATTTCAAGATCACTGATTCCTACGATCTGAAGATTGCTAGATACATAATTGAAAATGATATTCAAACGGGAGACAATAAATGAACTTGGACTGGTTGAGAAAAATGAAAATAGTTGTCCCGTTACCAATTTTTGGTATCGGTTGTGGAGTACTGGGTTTAAGTTTGGCAAAAGTTACTGTGAATATGGGAAAATATGCTTCAACATTGTTAAAATCGCTGGAATACAGGGGATATGATTCCACCGGTGCTGTCTTCCAGAAAGACAATATGGAAGTTACTCTCCTGAAAGATGTGGGTGCACCCAGCACATTGGTTAAAACTTTGGGTATTGAAGAGCAGGAAGGAAAAATATTCTGCGGGCAGGTTCGCTGGGCTACTTTTGGTACTGTAACAAAGAAAAATGCTCAACCACATGTTGTGAAATGCAAAAAATATATCTATGGTGCACATAACGGCAACATCACAAACACAGGTGAACTTAAGAAGTTCCTGCTTTCTGAGGGACACAATGTTGTTTCCGATAACGATGGAGAAATGCTGGTTCATACGATTGAACATTACTTTGATAATGAACTGGATAAAATTCCCATCGATAATCAAAATAAACCATCAATCAGAAAAAAATGTATGCGAACAGCTATTGTAAAAGCTGCAGTGAAAATGGTGGGTTCGTATGCTGCAATAATAGTAGATCCATTCATCGAAACTAGCTACGCAATTAAGGGTGGCAGCAGCCTTTATTTTGGAATTGGTGAATTGGAAGATCAAAAATTCGGTTTGGCTTCTTCCGATTTAACAGCAATTCTTAGATTCACCAAAAATCTGGTTGGTCTGCAGCAAGGTGAATTTATAGAATATTGCCAGGATAAATATAATATCTATGCTTTTAAAGATCTGAAAGTCAAACAGCCAGGCAGACCCGATATTATCTATAAAGCCGGAGATGTTATTCACAAAGATCCTGTCCGTTGCAAGCTACGGGCAGAGGACACCGAACTTATTCCCCCTTTTAAACATTTCATGGAACAGGAAATAAATGCCGAAGTAGAAACTTCCGGGAAATTAGTGAAACTTTTCAGGGGAGGTTCCAATACTGGACGCAGGATGTTGAATCTATTGAAAAAAGAAAATATTATGACCGATATGAAAGAATTTTGCTCCAGGATATTGAAAGCAGATGACTTCGATTCCCAACAAAAGTTATTTATTAAATTCTGTTCTTCTTCAAAAGCCGATAAATTTTTCCTGAAAATAAAGGAAGATTATACTGCGATTTACAATGAATTAGTAAAAAAGGATTTTGAAAAAAAGTATTTCTTTTCCAATGATAAAAACCTGTTCATAGAACTTTTGAACAGGCATTTTGATAAAAAGTGCCTGCTTGTTTCCAAAGCTCTCGATTCCATTTCGGAATATCATGATATAATTGAATTCCAGAGGAGTGTTAAAGATTTCCTGAAACTGATAGATAATACCTATAAAAACAGCAGGAATATTTATACAGTTGCTTGTGGAACCTCTTATCATGCAACTCTGGTTGCTGCACTTTTCTTCAATGAAATTGCCAATATAGAACTTTTCCCCATTCTTCCGGGAAACTTTCGTGGACGATATTCAAAAAGTCTGCGGAATAATGACATCATTATTGGTGTTTCCCAAAGCGGTGAAACTAAAGATCTGATCGATATTTTCAATGATATTGAATATTCAGGGCTGGATATTAAAAAGGTTGTTCTGGTGAACAACATGAACTCTACACTGGGACAGGAAAAAAGTGATGTTTCCATTCCCATTTTCTGCGGACCGGAGATAGCCGTTCCTGCTACAAAAAGCTTTATTAACCAGATCACGCTTTTCTATTACCTGGCAATAAAAGTTGCTGAAATGCGGATAAGAAAAATTAAAAATAAAAATACTAAGGAATATAAGCAGCAGAAAAAACAGTTAGACAAGCGGATAAAATCCATAGATGATATTCCCCGGCTGATCCAGGAAACCATCGAAACTACGAAGGATCAGATAGAATTTGTTGCTGGTAAGATCTATATGGAGCCATCTATGCACATCCTGGCTACAATGATAATGGGGGTTGCAAAAGAAGGTGCATTAAAGATACGCGAAACTGTTCTTAATCATGCCGAAGGAGGCGAAGCTTCTGAATTTAAACATGGACCGAACACGATTCTCGGTAAAAATACGGTCTTTGGCATAAAGAGTGTAAAAGCGATGGTCAAACACCTCAACAGAACATTGGATGAACTGGACAAAATAGCCGAAGAGAAAAACCTGCCAACCGATGAGCGCCGTCGGATATCTCGAGCTCTCAGCAATTATATTTTCAGCAAATCATACCCATTCAATCTTTCCCAGGATGGACAGATCCTTTTTAAGAATATAATAAAAGACTTTGATTTTTTTGAAAATGGTTATCGAAACTATCCACTCATTTATGTAACCGGTCCCGAAGAGCGAGATGTCAATCTGACCATCTCCCAGATAAATACTCATAAAATCCGGGGTGGTGATACATTTATCATTGCCGAGGAAAACGATAAACTTTTGGAGAATGCCAGGATTAATCCACATGATGAAGGTTATTATGGCTGGGGTTATATTTTTCTCCCCCGTACAGGAGATTCACTGATGACCACCTTTTCTGCTACTATAGTACTTCAACTTCTGGCTTTGAAAATGAGTGTAAAGAAAATGGCTTATCTGAATAGACTTGGCTTCTCCGATCACGGCGTACATCCCGATGTTCCTAAAAATGTGTCAAAATCGATAACTGTGAATTAGCTGATGAGTTGAACGGTTGATGTGTTAAGAGTTAATTGTAGTGGTAGAACATTGTTCTACCTTCTTCTGACAGTTCAGTGAACTATCACTACACACAAACAAAATTATACTTGTATAATTAACAGCTAATAGCTAAAAGGCTAATAGTTAAGAAGAGGTTGAAATGCGAATTGGATATGGATATGATGTTCATAAATTAGAAGAAAATAGAAAATTGATTTTAGGTGGAGTTGAAATACCTTTTGAAAAAGGTTCGGAAGGACACTCTGATGCAGATGTACTGATACATGCAGTTATCGATGCTATTTTGGGAGCACTGGCAAAAGGTGATATTGGTAAGCTTTTCCCTGATTCAGATGATAGTTTTAAAGACATCGACAGCCGTATCCTGCTGAGAGAAGTTACCAATATCATGGATGAAGCAGTATATAAGGTGGGAAACCTGGATGCAACGATTTGTGTTCAGGAACCTAAACTTCAAACCTATATTCAACAAATGCGGAAGAATATAGCATCCGATCTACATACAAGCTTTTCTAATATATCCATAAAAGCAACTACCGAAGAAAATCTGGGAATAAGCGGAAAGGGAATATCTGCCACTGCTATTATTTTACTAAGATCATTATAAATAATATCCTTTAACAATATCACAAATTTAAACTTGACATTAATGTCATGATGTATTCTTTTGTATTTGTATGTAATACATAAGCAGGAGGACGTTATGAATGTATTAACTTTACGTTTACCAGAAGACATAGAAAAGAAGCTGAAACTTAAAGCACAAATGGAACATCGTTCCGTATCCGAACAAATAAAAAAGTATTTATATGATGCAATTCTCATGGAAGATAACCCGAACTTACCTCTTTCATTTATTAAGCAAACACTGGAAGCAAAAGCAGAAATTGAGGCAGGTTTCGGACAAGAATACAAGTTTGAACATATTAATTGAAAAAGATTATAGTTTCAAACACATTTCTTAAATTTAAAAAAAAGTCTTCAAAGAAACTACAATTAGAAATTGATAATCAAGTAAAAAACATCTGTACTAATCCAAAAATTGGAGAAATGAAAAAGGGTGATCTGAAAAACGTAAGAGTCTATAAATTTACCTTTGGAAAACAGTTACTATTACTTTCTTATGAAATAAAAAACAATACACTTTTTTTATATTCCCTTGGAAGTCATGAAAATTTCTATAAAAAACTTAAACAATATCTAAGATAATTTCTTATGAAACCTGAACTCCTCCTTCCTGTTGGCAATACCGAAGCATTTTATGCGGCATTGGAAGGTGGAGCAAATGCTGTCTATTTAGGTTTAAGAAGTTTCAATGCTCGTGGCAAAGCTCAGAATTTTGCTCCCAACCAACTACAATCGCTACTCAAGGAATCTCAAATATCCGGTTTAAAAGTATATCTTACTTTAAACACACTGATAAAGAATAATGAATTGTCAATTTTACTCGATATGCTGTACATGCTTTCACAAACCACAGTTTCATCTCTTATCATTCAGGATTGGAGTGTGTATTATCTTCTGAATAAATTCTTCAATAAAATCCCGATCCATGCCAGTACGCAGATGGGAATACATAATTCATTGGGCGCAAATCATCTCCATATCAAAAACTTTGAAAGAGTAATACTGGCACGTGAATTGACTTTACCGGAATTAACTGAAATTTCTCGAAAAGCAAAAATGGAATTGGAAATCTTCGCTCATGGTGCTCTGTGTTATTCCTTTTCCGGAATGTGCCTATTCAGCAGCTATCTGGGCGGAATGAGTGCCAACCGGGGATTGTGCTGCCAGCCCTGCCGCAGAATATTCGGTTCCATACAAGATTCCGATTATTTTTTTAGCTTGAAAGATAACCAGTTGATCGAACTGCTGCCACAGATCATGAAACTTAATATTTCAGGAATCAAGATCGAAGGTCGCATGAAAGCCGCTGAATACGTTTATAATGTTGCCAGAGCTTATAGAATGGTCATTGATGATCCATCGAAAATCGAGACTGCCAAAGAGATACTGAAATATGATTTTGGCAGGGAAAAAACTTCCTATTTTTTCGGTGGAAATATTGGAAACTCAATAACGGAAGACCCATATATTGGAATTTATATCGGTAAAGTAAGCTCATCTGATGAACATTCTTTTTCTTTCAAGACACTTCATCGGCTTATGATCATGGATCGCCTTAGGATTCTACCTAAATCCGGAAGTGATGCCAGGGCGATAAAGATCAAAGAAATGATGATCGATGGCAAAGATTCTTCTCAGGTAGATGTTGGAAAGATCGTTACCATTAAAACTGATAAGATCAAAGTGAACGAAAATAATAAAGTTTTCCTTATCGGGCTTGCTGATATAAAATTCAAAAGTAAATTCACATTGGAAGGCAAAAGACTGAAACTTCACATGCCGGAAGATAAAAAGAAAAACATTCTGAACAAGATCGGCTCCAGCAAGCTTCTCTCCCGTCAGCAGCTTTTCATCCGGATTAATTTCTTTGACTGGCTAAGAAAATTATACTTCAACAAGTTCGATTTCCTCATATTGAACCTTCCAAAAAAAGAATGGGAAAAACTGAATTTACGCAGTCCCTTTCTGAGAAAGAACAGCCGTAAACTTATCATCCAATTGCCAAAATTTATTCCTGAAAGTGATATTGAATTCTACAGATCACTCTGCGCTCATTTCATCAGAGCAGGAATTTCCAGCTTCATGTTGAGCCATATTTCCCAGAAACTTATACTGCCGGATTCCCACAAGATCACACTATGCACCAGCGAAAACGTATATGTACTTAATGATGTGGCTATCCAGTTCCTGAAAGAAGATTTTATAAAATTTTATATTTATCCCTTTGAAAATGACCACCAGAATTTGATAGTTGGTAAAGACAGGAAAGGAATCGTTCCTTTGTATTTTCATCCTGAATTATTTCACTCCAGGATGCCGGTTCTTTTTAACCACAAAGACACAAAGTCACTAAGCTTTAAAGATAATAAGAACAATTACATTAAAACAATTCGAGATGGAATAACGATAGTAATACCCGAAGTTCCAGTTTCACTTTTACAGTTTAAAGATAAATTAGTTAAAGAAGGTTTCCGCAGATTTCTAATAGACTTGTCATACGTACAACCTTCGCAAAATACATTTAACAGATTGTTGAAAAAGATTCACTCTTCTACTGCCGAACAGCCGAGCACGAGTTTTAATTTTAAGGCAGAATTGAAGTAAAAACTCGCCCCCACCCCCTCTCTTCCATTCAAAAGAGAGGAGCTAAGAATTTCATAAATATAGAAAATTCTCTTTCGTTGGTTCAATCGTCCCGATTGAACCTTAAATTTATACCGAACCGTCACCGGTTTGGGAACTAATCAAGATTTGATTCGCAGCGAACGAAGAGAGTGTGAATCGAGAATTGGAAGTCATCCTCGCTCCACGCTTCCGTCTACACTTCGTTACGCCGAGACAAGTCACTGCGGAGCAAGTCTGTTTTCGTTGGTTTATACGTTCTGGTTGAGTCACACATTTACCCTGACTTTGTTACAAGATTTACTGAATATTACCCTGACTTTGTGACAAAGTATTAAAAATATTTTTTATAATTGACAGTAAAAACATAAAATATTTTTTATTAATTGTGATTAATGTTGTATAAGGTTTATATAGTTTGAAGGTGATATGAAGAAGTATTATACCATAGGAGAAACAGCAAAAATTATTGGTGTAAGTTCTCAAACATTGCGGAGATGGGACAGTAATGATAAATTCAAACCTGTAAGGCATCCAATAAATAATTTCAGGGTATATACTGATGATCAAATAAATAATTTTCAAACTATTTTAGAATTGAATTTACAAATAAAAAAAGAATTTCCAGAGATTGAATTAGAACCATATTTTGAAACTAATTTTGGAAAACTTTATAATTGTGATGTTTTAAAGTTTCTCAACAGCCTGAAATCTCAATCTGTTGATTTGATTTTTGCTGATCCACCATATAATATCAAAAAAGCTGAATGGGATACTTTTGAATCACAAAAAAAATATATCGAATGGAGTATGAAATGGATCGAAGAAGCTTATCGTGTTCTTTCCCCAATAGGTTCAATTTATATATGTGGGTTTTCTGAGATTTTAGCAGATATTAAATGGGCAACTAATGGTTTATTCAAAGGATGTAAATGGCTGATTTGGTTCTACCGTAATAAAGCAAATCTCGGAAATGATTGGGGACGCTCTCATGAAAGCTTGCTTCACCTTAGAAAATCTAAACAAATTATTTTTAACATAGACGAAGTTAGGATATCTTATAATGCCCATACATTGAAATATCCAAAAAGAACTCAAGCTGAATCTTCTCAGTATAATAACGGAAATAAAAAGTATCTCTGGACCCCAAACCCAAAAGGTGCTAAACCAAAAGATGTATTCGAGATACCTACTCTTTCCAATAGTTCATGGGAAAAAACATCACATCTTACCCAAAAGCCTGTTGAATTAGTAAAAAAAATTGTATTAGCATCTTCAAATCCGAATAGTATTATTGTTGATCCATTTGGAGGTTCAGGCACAACTTATGCAGTAGCGGAAGCTCTTGAAAGAAATTGGATAGGCACTGAACTCAAAATTGAATATTGTGATATTATTAAAAATCGACTTAAAGATATAAATCACATTGAAAAAATTAAATTGGGTAAAGAAGAATTAAAATCAAAACAAAGAAGAGAAAAACTTAGAGCTTAATCAATTTCCAAATATCTTCTGTTAGAAATTTTGAGAAGTGAAAAATATGTTTTCTGAAGTTGCTTTCTTTAGCCCTTGGAGGAACATCAACATAATACACACCTTCTAATTTTGTAAGAAATTTTGTATAAACCATAAATAAATTTGAGACTAACGTATAACTAATTTTATTATCTTGCTTACGTTGAACATCATTCAGAAAAATTCCTACAACTTTCACATCATGTTTTACAAACTTTTTCATAAGCAGTTTATCAATAAATATTTTTGACATTCTATCTTTTGAAGTTGTTTTCAATGAAAGCACAATTTCTTTTGGATGAACATTAGATGAATTTGATTGAACGTCATCATAGGGAGAAATAATTAAATCAGTCTCACATCTATAATAATTATTTTTTGAATAGGGAATTTTTAAAATAACTTTTTTATTTGAAATACCAAGCTCATTAATAATTGACCTTATTAATTCTTCAAATCTATTTCCAACATGTTTCTTTGCGCTATTACTCTCGACTAATAGATCTAATCCCATTCCTATTGATTGTTGAATTGTATAAACAACAGTATCAATAACATTATTTTGCTCTTTTACAATCCTGCTTTTCTTATCAGATATTTGCTTTAGTAAGCTAATAAAAGAATAAAATTGCTTATTAAATTCATCCTTATTGAAAATGAAGATATTTGAATTAATTGGTCTTATATATTTCTTAGTACCTCCGGATTCTGATACTAAAAGAAAATAATCTCTGTATTGTCTTTTTGCGGTAATAACATTTTCGATATGTGAAAGAACTCTATTTGTAATATCAGCAAATTCTTGCAAATTTTCTTTTGGTTTTTGTAAGTCTTTTGCTAGTGAAATTAACATTTTTTCTCCAACCCTTCTTCCACAACTTTCTTTATCAACTCATCTTCCGGAACGAACGGCAAAGTAATATGGTCAGTCTTAGAAAATTTCTGATTAAATTCAATAGCAGTTTCAATTGAATTCGGATTTCTTGCCCAGGCACGTCTTGCCACTCCGCACATCACGTCCCAGGGAAAAGCAAGCTTGAGAATTTCATCCACGCGTTTGCTGCCGTCCAGCACCATTCCGAATCCGCTGTTGGAAACCTTTCCAATTCCTACACCGCCACCATTGTGAAGGGTGACCATGCTCATGCCGCGAGCGGCATTGCCGGCGTAACATTCTGTGCTCATCTCTGCCATAATATTTGAACCGTCTTTTATATTGGAAGTTTCTCGGTAGGGTGAATCTGTTCCGCCGGTGTCGTGATGATCACGACCGAGCATGATGGGACCAACTTCCCCACTTTTTACCATTTCATTGAATTTGAGAGCGATTGCCAGTCTGCCGGGAGCATCCTGATAAAGTATGCGAGCTTGCGTTCCCACCACCAGTTTATTTTTCATGGCATCACGCACCCAGATGTAATTATCCATATCCTGGTATCTTAATTTTTCACGGCATTTGCTGATGATCTCTGCTGCTGCATTATCTGTTTTAATCAAATCTTCTTCTTTGCCGGAAAGGCATACCCAGCGGAATGGACCATAACCATAATCGAAAAGTTCCGGACCCAAGATATCTTCTACATAGCTTGGGAAGATGAATCCTTCATAAGTATTTTCACCGTTTTTGGAAATCTCTTTTACTCCGGCATCAAATACAGCTTTCATGAAGCTGTTACCGTAATCAAAGAAATAAACACCACGTTCATCCAGGATTTTAATAAATTCAAAATGACGTTTTAAAGATTTATTTACAAGTTTGATGAATTGTTCTCGATTCTCTGCCAGCATTTTGGTTCTTTCTTCAAAAGTAAGACCCTGCGGACAATATCCGCCATCATAAGCTGCATGACAGGAAGTCTGGTCGGATAAAAGATCGATGTGTACATTTGCTTTTACAGCATATTCCAGAAGGTCAACGATATTGCCATGGAAAGCAATGGAAATGCTTTCTTTTTTTTCAAGATATTCCTGAGCAAGATTAAATGCTTTTTGGGGAGAATCTACAACCTTTCCGACCCAGCCTTGTTTGTGACGGGTTTCGATGCGGGAAAGATCAACTTCTGCAAAAATGCCGGCTCCTTTGGCAATTTCCACTGCTTTCGGTTGTGCTCCGCTCATTCCACCCAAACCGGAAGACACAAAAAGTTTTCCCCTTAAATCTCCATCAGAAGGAACACCAAGTTTCATCCTCCCTGCAATAAGGAGCGTATTATAAGTTCCATGCACGATTCCCTGCGGACCAATATACATCCAGCCGCCGGCAGTCATTTGTCCGTAATTTGCAACACCGAGAGCATTGGCACGATTGAAATCTTCCTGGTTGTCGAACTCTCCTATCATCAAACCATTTGTATTGATCACACTAGGAGCTTGCGGACTGGATTTGAACAAACCCAGCGGATGTCCGCTCATACAGACGAGTGTGTTTTCATGAGTAAGATTTTCCAGATATTTTTTGATGAGAAGATACTGCATCCAGTTCTGGCAGACAGCACCGGTTTCACCATAGGTTACTAGTTCATACGGATAGAGTGCAGTTTCAAAATCGAGGTTATTATCTATCATCACCTGGAATGCTTTCCCTTCCAGACACTTACCTTTATATTCATTAACCGGTTTGCCGTAAATGCGTCCTTCCGGTCGGAAACGATAACCGTAAATATGACCGTGTGTAAGCAGTTCATCTAACAATTCAGGTGCTAGTTTTTCATGAAGTTCATTTGGAATATAACGAAGAGCATTTTTCAAAGCAAGAGCAATTTCCTTTTTAGTTAAGTTCATTTCCCGGTGGGGAGCTCTTCTTATTCCTTCTTCAAATTTATTATATTCCGGAAGTATGGAGTCAAGTTTGATAGTCATTGCTTTTGAAATATCCAGATTATTCATAAATGTATCCTATTCGATAATTCCGGTTTTTGTGAAATCCGCCAAAACTCCATTCTCTTCGGTGAGTAATTGTTTTATTTTGCAATCTAAAGCATCTACTGCATCCATAGTGATATCATTATTTCCTGAGACATATTGCTTTCGCAGAACACAGATAGAATCGATCTGGGAAGATTTTATATCCGGTGAAAAACCTTCTTCCAGGGTTTCTGTAACGATGATAGTTTTAGATTTCTCAAAGGTGGTTTTCGCCATATTTGCATAATAATCGATATGAATGAAATTAACTTCGGTAAGATTTGTAAAAGTATGAAATACGATTAGTGGAAAAACTGTTTTGTATTTTTTGAAACTCCGCTTTCCGCTTACCCGGTATTGAAAATCGAATTCCTGGGTTAATTGCAACAATTGAGGTGAAGATGATTGTTCAAAATTCAAATCTTTTTCAAAAGAAGACAAACTTAAAGGATTGAATTTGAGATTTGTATTAAACGCCTGGAAGCCCCATTTTATGCCAAGATAAGATAATATCTTCCTTCGATTCATCAGGATTGAAATAAGATCGTTCAGGTAATAGTTGGAAAACACATCCGAATCTTCTTTGAATCCTTTTTCAGATACTGCGTTGAATTTGAATTTCCTGTTTGAGATAGCTTTGATAAACTTGTTCAATGCATTTACCAGGTTCTCGTTAGATCCCTTTTTCTCAGCGGCTGCTTTCTCAAAATTCTTCCACTTAAGACCAATCTCGTGTAAATACATGGAATTAACCGGATTCTTCTCCTTTTTCAATAACTCTTTCAGAATATCCTTATAAAACATAATACCTCTTTTCATCAAAAAAAATTTAATTAATACTTAAATATTCCTAAATGTTCACATAAACGAAACTTACTTTATCGCATTTTTTGTCAAATATCTTTTGTATAAATGATATTCAATCAATTTTAAATTTGACAAATCCTCTTGAGATTAGAGCTTCACTTTAGTGAGGTTATCATGATATTAATAAAGAATGCACTGGTGTCGGCAGGAAATAATAATGAAACAAAGCTTGTGAATATCCTCTTCGATGAAAAGATAAAACAGATCTCGGAAGAATCCATTAGCGTTGAAGTTACCGAAGCCATCGATTTACAGAGCAAGCTCCTCATCCCGGGTTGCATCGATGCACACGTTCATTTCAATGATCCGGGTTATACTCATCACGAGGATTTTACAAGTGGTACAACAGCCGCTGCTTATGGTGGTATCACCACTGTTATTGATATGCCTTGCACTTCCATTCCACCGGTCACAAATAAAAAGAATTTACATATAAAACTGGATGTAATAGAAAAAAAAGCAGTCGTTGATTTTGCCCTGTGGGGAGGAATTAGAAGCAATGATTTTCCACTTTCGAAAAAAAAGATACTCGAACTCTGGGATGAAGGAATTGTAGGTTTTAAATTATATACAATATCAGGAATGGATACTTTTTCTGCTATTTCATACAAAGATATCGAAAAGATATTTCGTTCATTTCCTGATCTTTTATTTGCCTTTCACGCAGAAGATGAAGAAATAATAAAAAATGCTGTAACTGGATTTTCGTTAGAGGAATTAGCGAAATTAGAAAGCTATGTTTACGCTCGACCTGTAGCAGCAGAATACACGGCAGTATTGGAAATCCTAAAAATTGCCAAAAACAATCACGTGCATTTCGTGCATATCAGCAGTAAAAAAGCTGCAGAATTGATATGGAAAGCTAAAAAGAAAATGGACGTAACTTTTGAAACCTGCCCACATTTCCTGCAATTCACAGCAGATGATTTTCCTGAATTGAAAGGCAGACTTAAAACTGCTCCCTCTGTAAAATTTGAAGAAGATAAGTTGTTTTTACGTTCCTGCCTGAAAAATGGTTTAGTAGATTTCATTACTACCGATCATGCCGGCTGTGACTGGAAGACAGAAAAAGAACTGGATGATTTTTCCAAAGTTTACAGTGGAATTCCCGCTACTGAATTGATGATCCCTTATCTTTTTTCGGAATTCCATTTAAAAGAGAAAGTTCCATTAGCCACCATGATCAAACTCACTTCCAAAAACCAGGCTAGAAGATATGGTTTATTTCCCAATAAAGGCAGCTTGCAAATTGGCACCGATGCAGATTTTACAGTGATAGATTTAAAAAAAACATTTCAGGTGGATGAATCAAAATTACATTCGCTGGGCAAGTATTCACCTTTTAATGGCAGCACATTCAATTGCTCGATAGACAAAACAATTGTGCGTGGAAAGGTTGTATTTGACGCAAAAAAAGGACTGCTGCAAAAACCCGGCTGGGCAAAATTTATTCGGAGAACCTGATCTGAGTATCGACTCGTAAAGAAT
The DNA here is from genome assembly GCA_030621085.1 of Candidatus Cloacimonadota bacterium. GTDB lineage: Bacteria > Cloacimonadota > Cloacimonadia > Cloacimonadales > TCS61 > JACNIV01. Next base: position 29,917 of record JAUXIJ010000037.1, read on the forward strand.
GACAAGTCGAAACGTTTTGAAACTTGACACAAGTCTGAAAGATCTTGTGTTAAGTTGAATATCTAAAACAACTTAAGTCAAGATTGTCCAGCAACTCAGGACAACTTAACTCAAGTTTTACGAATTTATTTGAGCAGCAGCATCTTCTTTGTTTTAGAATTTTCTCCGGATCTTAATTTATAGAAATAAATCCCCGAACTTACAGGCTGTTTATTTTCATCTGTTCCATCCCACATAATTGAAGACTTTAGTCCGGCGGAGACGGATTGAAGATTGAAAATTGAATATTGTCTAATTTTTTGGCCTTTTAGATTATAGATTATAAGCTCTGCGTTCTCAGAGTCCTCTGCGGTAAAATAAAATGTCGTTTTCGGATTAAACGGATTGGGATAATTGAATAACTCAATTTGGGTATGTAAAAAAGTTTTATCAATAGATGAAGAAGAAATTATAATATCATTTTCATCTCTGGGTTCGATCTTAAAATTACTATAAGAATAATCAACTATGCCGGTAATATCGTAGAATTCACCTAAAACGGGCACAAAGACAAACATCAGATCGTTTATCATTATTTCCCCGGAACCATCATCAACTATCCATTCACCATAAATTGCATTGTACTCTATGCATTCTGCATTCTCAACTTTTACCAGCACGCCTTCATAACTTTCCTGTCCCACATCACCAGTATTTAAAACAATCGCTTCCGGCAGAGAATTATTACCTGACTGAACTTCAAAAAAACTAATATTATTAAGTTCGGTTTTATCATAATATTCTGCAACAGTTCCCGCAATGATCAACGAATCTCCTCGCTGTGGATCATTAGAGTAATTATAAATATAAATCCCATTCCAGGCACCTGCACCATCCTGGATAAAATAGCCACTGTCAAAAACACCCGTAACGATGCCACAAGTTACTATATCTGTTCCTTCAAGCGGAGATGGTCCGGTTAAAGAATACTGAATGTCATAGATCGCAACCACACTGAGCGGTTCAATGATGGAGAAAGGATTGTTACTTACATCAGATGGAATGCTGTCATCCGAATCGGAAACTACGATAATATATTCACCAAGTGTCTGCTCTACCGGAATGTTCCACTCCCAAATGCCGTCGTTTTCGGTGGAAGCGATAAGTATTTCTCGTGAACTGCTCTCAATCAATTCAAGCTCGATCTTTATATTTCCGAAAAAATTTGCTGAAGTCCACTTTATTTCTTGTGTTGAATCCTGTTCCCACTGCTCTTCTATATTTGGAATGGTAACAACAATAATTTCCTGAGCAGAAGGGATCACATTAAAATCGGCGTAAACCGGCAAATGGTCGGAAGCATAATACAGCGCATCGGCTATCTCGGGTGAAACAGCAGAATTAGTTCCTGCATTAATAGATTGATTAAAATGGTTTCCATCATTACCAAATGGTGTAAGGCTATCTTCTATATATTCCAACCCATTTCCATTATTGATCTCATAAGAAGAAAAAATGAAATCAAACCTGTCATCCAGACCGCCACCTGCTCCTCCGCCAAATGCATTCACCCTTGTGGACTGAGTATGAGCGGCTGCATAAACCGGATTATTATTCCATGACCCTACCTGATCAGAAAGATCCTGAGCACGACCGATATTATTGGTTTCATCTGCAATGAACTTCTGATATCCCGGCTCAGCACTTGTATAAAAATTCATATCTCCGGCAATGATAAATTCCGATCCTTCTTCTAATAAATTGAGATGATCCCGTAATCTGGTTACTTCTACCAACCTGAGAAGTTCATTTCCCTGACTTGCTCTTAAGTGACAACTATAAAACCTTATCAGGTTTCCTTCCAATAATAATTCATATTCAGAAATATCTCGCAGCTGGGTATCAATAGTATCCTGAGATGCAAAATTGACAATTGCATTATTATAAAAGAGCATATTTTCTGTGTCCGGTCCGTCTAAGAAACGTGCTTTGGAAAAATTGTTCCCACCATTATTCAAAGCAGTAAGAAGAAGTTCTGCACCCCCTTCATCAGACATTTCCTGAACAAGAACGATGTCCGATTCAACATCATTAAAAATAGATTGAAAATATGGTAACCTGTCCCCGGAATTACTGCTGAAATTTAAAGCATTATACGTGAGTACTCTTAATGCAGAAAGATTGATTGTAAATATTAAAACAAATGTAATTAATATTATTTTTTTCAAATTCAATCCTTATTTAGAAACAAAACGGGTAGAAGTTGCATTTTCTACCCTGTATGTTTTCATTATTTATAATATAATCAATTTAGCACTTTGCCCAACCGCAAGAATTGCATTTCAGGCAACCCTCCACATGCTCTACCGCACTACCACAATCCGGACAGGTTGCCATCAAACCTTTAGGAATTTTTTTTGGTATTACTGCTGTTTTTTTTATCAACTTTCTCATATCGCTTGTAGTTTCTTTATCCAGGTTCATAAATTGTTCCAGAGATTTTGAAATACTATCAGCACAAGAAGTAACCATTTCCCCATTACTCCACATAGGAGAGGGACAGCGAATTCCTTTAAGCTGGCGAACTATCGAGCTTACTTTCACATTGGAACGCAAACAGAGTGAAGTGAGCCGGGCAATAGCTTCCAATTGAGCCGATGCACAACCACCCACTTTTCCCATTTGGGTGAATACTTCACACGCACCTTTTTCATCGGAATTAATGGTAACATAAAGGTGTCCGCAACCTGTTTCGACCTTCTGCGTAACACCATTTGTGATCTCCGGTCTTTCCCGTGGAGCTATTCTTGTTCCGTTTACAGCAGATTCTGTAGTTTTAGAACCAACATTTAAAACCTGATGTTCACGACTGCCATCGCGATATACCGTAACTCCTTTACAACCTAACTCATAAGCAAGATTATACGCCATACGAATCTCTTCCCGAGTTGCTTCTTTATTGAAATTTATGGTTTTAGAGACAGCATTATCAGTGTATTTCTGGAAAGCAGCCTGCATTCTTACATGGTAAGCGGGAGATATATCGTGAGAAGTGACAAATACCCTCTGAATATCTTCCGGAATCTCGGGTATTCCCTGGCAGGTACCTTTTTCAGCAATCTCTGCAAAAACCTCTTCAGAGAAAAAGTTTCGTTCCCTCGCGATTTTCCCGAATTCTGGAACTACTTCATGCAGTTCATCATCTTTGTCTAACAGGTTTCGCC
>JAUXIJ010000004.1 GCA_030621085.1 Candidatus Cloacimonadota bacterium
CTCTCGGTAATCCCCGAGGTCGTCTTTGCCCTTTTTCTGGGGGTAAGCTCAATGCCTTCAGCTTTCTTCTGCTTGCCGGTAGTCAGCACCTGGGCGTCACGGCTTCTATCACGGTAAACGGTTATCCCCTTTAATCCTTCCTCATAGGCAAGCGTGTATGCCCTGGCTATGTCCTCTCGGGAAGCCTCTTGAGGGAAATTGATTGTCTTGGAAACGGCGCTATCGGTAAACCTCTGGAAAGCAGCCTGCATTTTGATATGCCACTGTGGTGAAATATCGTGTGAAGTTACAAATATTTTTTTTATTTTTTCCGGTACTTCTGGAATATGAGCAACGCTGCCGGCTTCAGAAACCTTTTCCATTAATTCATGGGAATATATTCCTGCATCGCGAATTGCTTTTTCAAAGTGAGGATTAACATAAAGAAGTTTTTCGTCATCCATCACATTCTTCATATATACTAGTGAGAATTGTGGTTCGATACCGCTTGATGTGTTACAGATCATGCTGATAGTACCGGTTGGTGCAATGGTGGTGGTGGTAGCATTGCGAATGCCATTTTTTTTAATCTCTGCTTTCAGTGTGTCCCAGTTTAGTTTTATCTTTTTTCGCAAAAGCTTTTTATTTTCGTATACACTACCTTTGAAATTTGTAAAGGATGATTGCTTAACCGCCAATTCCATCGACATCTGCTTAGAGTGATAATCAATAAATTCCATGATCTCTTCACCCAAAGCAACTGCTTTCTTGCTGCTATAAGGAATTCCCAAAACAAAAAGAAGGTCTGCCCAACCCATAACACCTAATCCAATCTTACGGTTGGATTTAACCATTTTCTCTATTTCAGGAAGAGGAAAACGAGATTGGTTTATTACATCATCCAGAAATTCTACTGACTCTCTAACCGCTTTTTTCAAAATATTCCATTCGATCTTTCCGTTTTTAACCATAGCCGTCAGATTCAAAGAACCCAGGTTACAAGCTTCGTTTGGAAGAAGAGGTTGTTCGCCACAGGGATTGGTAGATTCAATCTTACCAACATGCGGAGTTGGGTTATATCTGTTTATTCTATCCAGGAAGATTATACCGGGTTCACCATTCTTGTGAGCCATCTCAACTATCAGGTTGAATACATCTACTGCTTTTAATTTCTGGGTAACTTTTTTTGTATGTGGAGAAACCAGTTCATAATCCTTATCTTCATATACAGCTTCCATAAATTTTTCTGTGATGCCAACACTGATATTAAAGTTAGTTAATTCGGAAGTATCCTCTTTTGAAGTGATAAATTCCAGGATCTGCGGATGATCAACGTTAAGAATAGCCATATTAGCACCACGCCTGGTCCCACCCTGTTTCACAGCATCCGTAGCAGAATTAAAAACCTTTAAAAAAGAGATGGGACCGCTGGATACACCATTTGTACTGCGTACCCGTGCATTAGCAGGACGTAATTTACTGAAACTGAATCCGGTGCCACCACCACTTTTATGAATAAGTGCGGCGTTTTTTACACATTCGAAAATGCTTTCCATACTGTCTTCCAGGGGAAGTACAAAACAGGCTGATAACTGTTGAAGGTCATTACCAGCATTCATCAAAGTAGGTGAGTTGGGAAGAAAATATCCGGAATCGAGAAGTTTTAAATAACGTTCTTTCTTTTCTTTATTTCCACCACTGATGTTTTCTGCAACCCTGGTTATCATTTTATCCCAATTTTCAACGGGATCACCATTACCATCCTTTAAAAAATATCTTTTCTTCAGGACTGTAAGAGCATTTTCCGACAATTTCATTAAAAAACTCCTGACATATAATTCAGATTATTAAGCGAAAAAAACGAGCACTGTATAAACAAAACAGCAACTCCTTACAAAATAAAAAGTTACGTTTACTTGCGCTGAAACCGTAACTTTTATATTACGCTTATTTATTTGTTAAATTTCAATGGGTTAACTTCAATGTCAAGTTCAAAATTTTGCTTTCTATCCAAATAATCTGAAAAGGCTTTTATATCCTGTATTAATAATTTTATATTTTTTTATGAGAAATAATTTTATTCTTACTTAACGAAGATTTATATAGAAAGAGAAGCTGAATTTTTATTTATTTTCCCAGAAATTGTAAAGTTTATCAAAAGAGCATAACCATGCGGAATTATGTTTGCTCCAGACCAGAAGTTTCCAATATAGTTTACCCCACCGTGGGAAATCAACCGTATCAAAAAGATGAGTGTGCCAAGATATGGAAATATGGGATCTGTGTATTTTGGATTTTCTTAATAAATTCTCAACTCTGCGACGAGCTTTATTAAAATTGTTTCCAACCTGATTCATAAGAGATCTATCCATAGCGATGATGGGAATTTCCAGAACATTAAAGGGACGATCTTCTTTTAAATTGTATGGATAGAAAGGAAAGGAAATTCCGGCTCGATACCCTATATGCTCATCAAATCCCATGCTGGAATCATAATTTATTTTTGCCTTTTCCAGCACTGTAAAGAGATTCTGGTAATTAAAATTCAGATACCTGATCCTGAAACCCCGGGCAGAAAAGCCATCCAAGCGGTCCAATTCTGTCGGCAGAAAATGATATTGATACCCGGCTTCTTTACTTCCCTGCAGGTTCACGCTACCGTCTTTAAGAAGTTTAACCAGTTGATTAAAAACCTTCTCCTTTCCAAAATAGTTTCTTCTGTCATCGGGAAAATCTGTCTTCGTAGAAATAAAGAAGGAAGAAGATGACTTATAGAACTTTTCTCTTCTAATGATATACTTGATATTCCGGGAAGGTTCGGAAAAGAATTTTTTATTAATTTTATGCATTAAACCGCGGGTAAAAGATTTAAGAGAATTTTTTTTAAACAATTCAATTTTGCATTTTAAAACCGTATCGATATGTGATTTTGTCCAGAAGTTCCAGTATTCCAGGTTATGAGAAAGAGAAACGGCAAATTTCTTCCCGGTAGGCCAGATGTTAGATTTCACATATTCAGGGAAAGCACGTTTTATTGTATCTTCCAAAAGTTCGCAGTACCTATCCACAGGTGGAATGTCTGAGAAGCCAAAACAATGCTGGAAAGATGAGGAGTGATCGTAGGGACTACTGGGAGAGATTTCACCAGGTGAAGAATATTCTTGCCAGCAGGTAAGAAAGAAGAAGGCAGAGGAAATTATATCTTTACGTAATCTGATTGAATTGGAAGTAAAGCGAAAAGTCTCTCCCTGTTTAGAAAATAAAAAAGGGATATATTCATCACCGTATTTTACCAAGTTAACCATATCGGGTGGATATTGTTCTTTCTTACTGAAGAATTCAACAGCGTCGGGATTGTGATAAATATGGATAGGATATTCTTCTTCGCTTCTTTTACCATAATATATGTGGATCTGCTGGGAACTAAGTCCGGTGAAATATTTTGGTTTCAAGCCCAGAATTTGAGATAATGTATTAAATACATATTTTACTTTGGGTTGATAAATTTCATCGATATTTAGTAGAATGTTTATATATTTTAATTCCATATTTATTTCCTGATTATCTTAATAGGATCGATCTTGACAGTACGTTTGGACGGGTGAAGTGTAGTAAGGAAACTTATAACAACGGCAACCATCGGTACGATCACAAAATCAAGAATTCTGATTTCCACAGGAAGCCAGTGAAGTGGAAAACCGGGAACGGGTATCTGAATAAAATGCCAGTTTTGCTGAGCCATAAGCACGATCAAAGCAAGAAGCAATCCAATGAAAGTTCCCAACATACCAATAATAATTCCTACATTTACAAAGATTCTTATGATATCTTTTTCCGATGCACCCAGAGCTTTTAATACACCAATTTCCATCTTCTTTTCTGTAACCAGTTTAATGAAATTTCCTGTCATGTTGAATGAAGCGATAATGATCATGAGTGCAAGCACGAAGAACATGACTATTTTTTCCATTTTAATGGCGTTGAACAGGTTTGCTTCGAATACGCTCCAGTCTTCCACTAAAAAATCTTCCCCCAACAGTTCCTGTAGTTGTTTTGCCGTCAGGTAAGATTTCCTGGAATCGGTTGATTTGATCTCTATCTGTCTTATTTCATCTTCATAACCTGAAAAATGCTGACCATTCTCAAGAGAAACGTATGTAAAAATCCTGTCATATTCAGGCATGCCGGAAATAAAGATTCCCACCACCTTCATTTTTTTGCTTTTAGGAAGTAACCCGAAAGGTGTGGGTTCCGTTCCAATGGGAGAGGTTAACTGCACATATTCACCTACAGTTACATTCAACGTCATAGAAAGGTCAAGACCAATGATGATACCATTGTCTTCCAACGCTTTTATACCGGGTTCTCCCACTACTATCTTATCGAGAATCTGTGTTACTTTTTTTTGCCGCTCCAAGTTTATACCATAACAGATAGTTGAAGCCAGTTCATTTTCATTTTGTATCATAAGTTCATTTTCACAAACGGGAGCTGTCCCGATAACAGACGGGATTTGTTCGGACTTATTGATTATTTCATTATAATTTCTGATAGGTGAATAATCTGATTTATGGATCTTGATCTCTGCCTTGGAACCGATAACGCGACTGCGCATATCTGCATCGAACCCGTTCATTACAGAAGATACAACAAGCAGCGAGAATACTCCGATAACTATGCCAAGAAGTGACAGCATATTAGAGAATGTAAAACAATACTTCTTCCTACCTTTTAAATAACGTAAGGCTAATGTGAGATGAAACATTTACATTTCCGGTTTCATCTGGGGAAAGAAAATTACTTCTTTTATGGAAGTATTTCCCGTGAACAGCATCACCAATCTATCGATGCCGATGCCAAGACCTCCTGTGGGAGGCATACCGTATTCCAATGCTTCCAGGAAATCTTCATCAACTACATTTGCTTCCGCATCACCCAGCTCACGCAATTTGGCTTGTGCTTCCAGGCGTTCCCGCTGATCGAGAGGATCGTTAAGTTCGGTGAAGGCATTGCCGTATTCATTACCATTAATAAAGAGCTCGAAACGTTCGGTAAGTTCAGGATTACCGGGTTTTTCTTTTGCCAGTGGAGAAACTTCTTTGGGAAAATCGATCACAAAAGTCGGTTGGATCAATTTCGATTCTACGAACCTTCCGAATATTTCCTCAATCAATTTTCCGGGACCGGCAGCAGGTGGAATTTCAATCTTGTGCTCATCACAGAAAACTTTGATCTTTTCGAAATCAAAATCGGAAGCATCGAAACCTGTTTCTTCTTTTATCAAGTCCAACATGGAAGTTCGCTGCCAGGGTTTTTTCAAAAGAATTTCAGTACCATGAAAATTAATTTTCTCAGAACCGAAAACTTCTTTGGCAATATGAAGTATCATATCTTCGGTAATATCCATCATATCGTTATAATCGGCATAAGCCTGGTAAAGTTCCACCATACTGAATTCCGGGTTATGAGTTCTATCCATTCCTTCATTACGGAAATTTTTGCCGATTTCAAAGACTCTCTCAAAACCACCAACTATTAATCTTTTATGATATAATTCCAGAGCTATCCTCAGGTAAAGATCAATATCGAGGGTGTTGTGGTGAGTTGTGAACGGACGGGCATGCGCCCCACCGTAAAGTGGCTGCAGGATGGGAGTTTCCACTTCTATAAAATCACGAGAATTCAAAAAGTTCCTGATCTCTCTTATGATCCTGGCACGAATGATAAAATTATCTCTACTCTCCGGATTCAAAAGCAGGTCCAGGTAGCGTTTGCGATACCTAAGCTCAATATCGGAAAATTCATCGAAACGCTGTTTTTTGCCATCGACCTCTTTTTCCTTAACTGTGGGAAGTGGACGCAGGCTCTTGCCAAGAATGGTTACTTCTTTTGCCCTGATGGAATACTCTCCCATTTTTGTAATAAAGCAGTTACCTTCTACCTGCACAAAATCGCCAAGATCAAGGAGTTTAAAAACTTCATAGTTATCTTCACCTACGTTATCTTTGCGAACAAAGATCTGTATCCTGCCACTCTCATCGGAGATATTGCCAAAACCCACTTTCCCCTGACGACGCATGCCGGTAAGACGACCGGTGATAACAGTCTTCTGCTCGCTTTCAACGAATTTATCTTTGTTTTCCCAGAGGTTTTTTATTTTATGACTTCTCTTGCTCCTGTTTGGATAAGGATCAATCTCCAACTCTTTTAATTTCTGTAATTTTTGCCTTCTTATTGCCAGCAGTTGATTTAAGTTTTCCATATAAAAAACTCCGTAAATCTTTATTTCTTTTTCCTAAAACAATTACTTGTCTTTCATGTCAAGATTTGAATAAAAATGTATTTATTACTTTTTAATAAAAAAGTTATTTTCTTCAATTACAATTAAGAAATAAAAGAAAAATTGCCCCGAATTCATCGGGGCAATTCATATACTGTTAATTCAATAAAATTCTATTTCAAAAGCAAACATTTCTTCACTGATATATCTTTGCCATCAACTTTCAGCTTATAGAAATAGACACCTGTTGCTACTGATTTACCATTGTTGTCTTTACTATTCCATATTACATTATGAAAACCCATTTTAAATTCATCTTTTATCAGAGTCTTAACCTTCTGACCTCTTATATTGTAAATGGAAAGTTCTACTTTGCTATCTTCAGGAATTGAGAAAGAGATTGTAGTTTCAGGATTAAACGGATTGGGATAGTTTCGATGTAATACACACTTTTTAACTTGAGGAATGTTATTTTTAATATGATTCCCTGTTCTAATTGACTCCAAAAGTAATTGTGTTGTATACAGATGACTCTCAAAGGATTCTGGCTGTAAATGCATTAACCTTCCACTTGCTCTTCCATTTGCTTCAAGGTAGGTATTTCCAATATCGATCACCGCATAACATGAATCAATATAGCTTGGATTATTAAGCAGTATATCTTCATAATAAACAATAGCATCATTGTAGTTACTCAATGCTCTGTTCACAAGTGCTTTATAGTTCATAAAACAATTTTCCATTACTTCAGATGGTTGGAATCCTAATCTGTAATCAATATAATTTCCAAGTTCAATTATAGATTCGAGAATAGAATGACAATTATAAAGACTTGCTACTGAAATCTGATCCTCAATTGTTTCCAGACTATCCTCGATGACTTGCTGGAATAATACTATCGCTTCATTATATTGTTCTTCATATAATTTCACACATGCTTGCTGAAAAATCGTTAATGAATCACCTCTATTGCCAAATATAGTTTGCGGAGAATCACACCAAGGGTCATAATCAACTAACCAATGAGGATTAAGTAATCTGATTATCTGTTGTTCATTGTTAGAACCCCACCAGTTTCTTTGGGCATTGATCTGTATTTCTTCAATCTCCTTAACTAACATATTCAAGTCGAAATTATCACAGATATCGTTAAATCCATCTTCAAATGATGGAGTAGCTCTGTTGATATAAACAGCTATATCATTGTACATAATACCATTATGACCAATATCCGGGGTTGTAATACCAGGATAACCGAAAAATGGTGAAGCATATTTATCGCAGGAAACACCATAATTGTTATCAATTATCTCATTTACATTAATACAAAAAGAAGAATTGTAAAAACTTAGTCCAACATCATTATTTGATATTCTATTCATATTTAAGATATGACTTTCACCATCGTAATAAGACAATCCAGTATAGGCATTTTGAATTATTGAATGCTCTATTTCAGAAGTTCTCATTTTATTGAAAATTATGCCATTCCAATATTTTTTTGTTTCATTACTGCATAAACCACCAAATCTGATAGAATCTTCTTCAGTTCCAATACAAATTAAACCACCTGGATCAGATGCCTCAGAAATTCCTGTAAAATTAAGTGATTTATTCTTCTCAAATCTTATTTCAATGCCTTCTTCGATTGTTAGTGTATAACTTGGTAGTATTTTTGTGTTTTTACCAATAACAGTATCATGTTTTAATGTGATATTCTCGTTGACCTCTTCAGGTAAAGGTTGATAATAGCAGCCAGTGTTACGGGAATTGTTTTGGTGTTGTGACCAATCTGATTTTAAATTAATTTGATTGCCAAGTGGAATACAGTAGATATGACCATTTTCTGATATACAATAGACAAAATTGTTTATATCATTTTCTACATTTCCCAACACTAATGATTTGATGACATCTGATTCAGGCAGAATTGTTCTATAAAAGGAGATTTCTTCTTTCAAAGAGTTATAAGATTTTATGATATTGTGCTTGTAAATGAAAGTACAATTTTGATTACCCATATACGTAGTAATCAATGTAGGTTTATAATTATACAAATATAGATCTTCCCCCCAATAAATCTCGTAAACATGACCGAGATTTGTGCCATTATTTTCGATATTAATTATTTTTTCATCAGCACTTGTAATAATTTCAATTCCTTCATTCTCAATAAAATCTCCAGAAATAATTCTGTCGGGATATATCATACCTGAAAGATTATTTATACCTACTTGATATTCTGATTCCCATAATAATGAAGACTGAGAAACAGAAAAATCATAGCAATATGTATTGTATTCATAAGAGCTGTTTTCAGGTGGTATACCACCATATTCTTCTATTGTCAGACCAAATATAATAGAATGATAGTTGTTATTATCAAGTTCACGTTTCACCAAAAGTATATTGGAAGCTGTATATGATTCTAAATCACTAGGATTTGATGGCGAATAGATAACATCTGAGACAATATTATAACCTAAATTATAGAAAAACTTATACAAAAGTAAATTTTGGTTATCTGTATTATAAAACAAGAAGATACCTTCTTTCCCTAAATTTGCATCAACATTTCCGACAGATATTTCTGAAACTATGTTACCTGTTTGGTTCATAGGAATAAAGATGGGATCAGGATTTACAAATTCAGAAGTTATTATAAATATACCAGATGGATAATTCCCATTGCCTACTATTTCAAGTTTCCCATCATCATTCACATCCTCGATAACGATAGAAATGATTGAATCACAATCGACCTCCGTTGTAGATATAATATTTCCTTCATTATCCCATATATAAATCATGTTTGTTATATCAACTGCTATTATCTCTTTATTACCATCTTCTGTTAAATCTGCAAAAGCAATTTTAGCAGTTACAGGGTTATTTACTGTGCTCAATGAAGTAAAAGTGCCATTATCATATAAATAAATATTACCGTCAGTTCCATTTTCAAAAGAAGAACCAACAATCATTTCATCCAAACCATCATTATCAATGTCACCAATTGTCATTTCGGTTGTTATTTCTTCATTTTGTGATATTGGAACTGAAGCAAAAGGTGATGAAACCTGTGCCCTTACAGGAACAATGAAAGGATGTGATTGAGAATATGTTTCTCCATTTTGTTTTGTGATTTCAAGATGCAAGATTAATTCAACATCTCTTAATGATGATCCAACTTCAGATATTGTTATACTCCCACTGTTTTCCACAATTTCATATTGATTTATTGTGCCCCAGCTTGCGCTATTTTCATTAATTTCAATTTCATCAGTTTCGTCAGCTTCGATATAACCCGTAATGGAAAGATTAGGCTGCCACCAATTTTTCAAAGATATGTGTACTTCTACATTATCATTTGCAAATTCAAGAAATGTAAGCCCATTATAAGTAATTTCCTGTGTGGTAATATTTGGGTGTGGATCATCCCATTCAGTTAAAGCACGATATGCATTAATTCTACCTGCACCTAATCTTCCAATATATTCCGGATTTGTAGATTCAATGTTATCTGCTGTACCATATAATATAGTTATCAAATCGTCATTATTCATCTGACCGCTAATGATTTCATCATAATACTTAGCTTTCAATAAAGCTAAAAGACTTGCAACAAAGGGCCCAGACATAGATGTGCCCTGACAGAAATCATAATAAGGTTCGGGTATTCCATTTGGTTCCCAACTACCAAATTGATACTTTGGAGGTGAAGTATTAGGAGGTAAAGGAGTTAGATAGTAACTTTTATAATTTGTATGTGTTGGTATTGTACTTAAAAAAGCTTCAGGAGAATGTGCATTTTCAATTGAGTAAATACCGGCACCTCCGGGTGCAGTAATTGTTACCCAGTCCGCATATGTAGAGTAAAATGCTTTTTCATCATACATATTAGAAGCAGCAACATTTATAACTCCCGGTCTGCTGGCAGGAGCATTTATCGATCCTGTCCAATCTGACCTATGGTTTCCTGCAGAAGCTACTACAATACAATTATTATCATATGCCACAGCTAAAATTGAATCAATATATGCTATTAATGGATCCCCAGGATTAAATGGCCATGGATATCCCCAGCTATTGTTAATAACATCAGCTCCATACTCAGCAGCCCAGAGCAGACCTTCTCCTGTGTTTGTAGCTCTACCGTAATTGTTGCCTGGATTCCATCTAAAAACTTTTACCGGCAGGATCTTAATATTCGGATGCCAACCGCAAAGTGATGCTATTCCTTCATTATTATTACTGGTTGCTGCCACTATTCCTGCAACGTGCGTGCCGTGACCTTTATCGTCATAGGCAGGTAAAGGAAATCCTACTGGAGAAAACACATTATGACTTATGGGCTCTCCATTTTCATTCTTCATGATATTTTCTGTAAGATCTTGATGGATATCAAATTGCGTATGAGTAGAGTCGCAGATATCTACTCCGGTATCTACTACTGCTACAATAATCGTGTCAGGCGGATTACAATCGTGATCCCAGGCATCTTCTGCCTGTACAATATGAAGAGGCCATTGGTGTTCCTGGTAATATTCATCATTGGGAACTTCATAAAGTTCAACTTTGATATCCTTAAAAGCTTCAATAACATTTTCTTCTGACTCTGACTGGAAGTCTGATATGATCATATCAAGGTCTACTTCTTCAGGAAAATCACAAGTATAAATATTCTGGAAAAATTCTCTATCTGTAAAAGTAAATCTTCTTTTTAGTTCAGTAATTTGATACTGAATAGCCAATTCATTAAACCATTCCTGTTCTGTTTCGATGATCCCGTCTTCACGGATGGTAATTGTACTAAATTCATTCGTAACCTTGAACACTATTGTTCCGGGCACATAAGATTCATCTGCATTTGCAAATAAAGAGATAACAAATAAAACTAAAATAACTAAAACTACAATTTTCTTTTTCATGATAAAATCCTCCTATTTAATTAAAATCATTTTATTAAGTTTGGAACAAAAGTTATCTGATTTAATTCGATAAAAATAAACACCTGAGCAGAATTTTTCCGCATTCCAAATAACTAACGACTGTAATGAATTAATTGTTAATTGCTCCACTTTTTGTCCCTTTATATTATAAATCTCAATAAAAGGGTTTTCGATATCAACGAGTAATTCATACTTGATAGTTGTTGATGGATTAAAAGGATTGGGAAAGTTTGACAATGAAATCAGATTATTTTTAATAAAGTTAGTTTCTATAGAATTTGTTTCATTAGAAAAAAACAAATAAAGCGTTGGTTTTATTACATCGTAAGGATGTCCGCTTGAAGTCATAAATCCCACATTATCATAAAGATCATCCCAGTCGGTATCAATGCCATCGAAGTCTATTCTGTATTGGGTTTTATCTCTGCTTAATTCATAATCTTGGATAACACTGGAAGTAACATCGAGATAGCGATAACCAACTTCACCACTTTCAGTCATTACTCCTATATTATGCTGATATGTGTAAGGATTGCCTGTATCTCCCTTTCCCCAGTCTCCCACATCCAATTCGCTGCCGTAATCTATGTGGCTTACAATACACCGGATTGTATCACCTCCGGGAACATCCCAAACCGGAAAATCCTGGGGATTGGTCTGATAAAATCCACTATTCCCTGTGCTGTAATGCTGATAGAGACGGACATAAACACTATCTACCTGGTAACCTTCCGGAATTTCCGGCAAGAAGAACGAAATGTAAGATCGACTGTATGAATTATTATCAGAATTAAGGGGAGGCGCTATTCCATTATCCCCAATATCACCAGCGAACATATCATACATCCAATTATCTATAAAAAAAAACTGCCCTGATTGGCTAAAGCAAATTTGTCCATCCAGCAGCGGATCTGAGTAAACGGAATCAATGATGGTGTCGGCAGAGAGAAAGGAAAAAGGTGAAAGGAGAAAGGTAAAAGAAAAAATTAAAATAACATGTTTCAATTTCATAGCTACCTCCTTCAATATCTCAGAAGTTTTAATTTCATTTTGAATAGACCACTTAAACGTTTCTATTATGTATTTTTAAAGAGTCAAGAAAAAATTATATAAAGATTTACATCTTCAGGAAAATCACAGGTATAAATATTCTGAAAAAAATCTCTGTCTGTAAAAGTAAATCTTCTTTTTAATTCAGTAATTTGATACTGAATCGCCAATTCATTAAACCATTCCTGTTCTGTTTCGATGATCCCGTCTTCACGGATGGTAATTGTACTAAATTCATTCGTAACCTTGAACACTAATGTTCCGGGCACATAAGATTCATCTGCATTTGCTAATAATAGTGCAAATGCGTATAAAATGATTAAAGCTAAAATTGTTCTTTTCATCTTTTCCTCCTTTAATGAATTATAACAATTTTTTTAATAACTGCCTGTTTACCATCAGAAGCTCTCATGAAGTAAATACCTGATGGTAGATTTTGGGTACTGAATTCAATTTCTTCTGTACATTTAATATTACCATTGAAGATAGATCTTAATTTTTGTCCTTTAATATTGAAAATTCCAAGATTTATAAAGCATTCTTTTTTTATTGAGAGCAAGATCTTAACTGAATTGGAAATTGGATTTGGAAAAATCTGATAAGTAAAATTTGAGTTCACTACAATACAATGATCATCTGTTGTGGTATCTTCATAGAAAGTGAAAAATAGTTGTGGTCGATGATAAGTAACCCATGAATTTGAAGTTTTGAAACCCACATTATCATAAAGATCATCCCAGTCCGTATCGATGCCATCAAAGGCAATTCTGTATTGGGTTTTGTCTCTATTTATTTCATAATCCTGCAATACGCTGGAAGTTAAGTTTAGATAGCGGTAACCATCTTCGCCACTTTCAGTCATTACTCCTATATTATGCTGATATGTATTAGGATTACCTATATCTCCATTTTCCCAGTCTCCCACATCCAATTCGTTGCCGTAATCTATATGGCTTACAATACACCGGATTGTATCACCTCCGGTTACATCCCACACCGGGAAATCCTGGGGATCGGTCTGATAAAATCCACTATTCCCTGTGCTGTAATTTTGATAGAGACGGACATAAACACTATCTACCTCGTAACCTTCCGGAATTTCCGGCAAGAAGAACGAAATGTAAGATCGGCTGTAGGAATTATTGTCAGAATTAAGGGGTGGCGCTATTCCATTATCTCCAATATCTCCTGCTCCCATATCATACATCCAATTATTTACAAAAAATCCCTGATTCTGTTGGCTATATCCGATATAACCATCCAAAACTGGTGTAGCATAAACGCTGTCGATGATTGTGTCTGCTCTAACCGGATGAGATAAAATTATAAACAACAGAATTGTTAGAATCAGGCATAGGTTTTTCATCATTCCCTCCTTGTCACGGCGTATCTGACCACTCACGAGTGGTACAGAGAAGTCGGACTATTTTAACAGCAGGCATTTACCTGTTGCAGTTTGGATTCCGACTGTAATCTCATAAAGATAAATACCGGAAGACAAACCATCTGCATTCCAGATAATTGAATTATGAGCACTATTTAAGGAAAAGGTTTCAATTATTTGCCCTTTGATATTATAGATCACAATCTCTGCATCCTTTGTGTCTCTACAAGAAATTTTAAATGAGATAGTAGTTTCCGGGTTGAAAGGATTAGGGTAATTGGATAAATAAATCTGATTATCCGGTAATTGCTCATTTGAAATATTCGAATTTTCTTCAATTATATAAATTACATAAGGTTTTAAATCCATTGATGTATCCGATGTTTTAAAGAAAAGTGCATCTACATACTGATCTTCATCCATATCTATTGCAAGTCTCAAACGATACTGGGTAAATGGTCTTGCATTTTCAATGTCATCCAGAACAAATTCAGTAACTTCTATAGAACGCCATCCTACTTCCGGTGTATCACTGATAGTTCCTATAAAATGGAGCGGTGTCAGGAAAAAATCAGTTTCATCCAGAGTGTATCCATAATCAAGATGCTCGATAAAGCAGGGTGGCTCAAAAGTACCTGAAGCCATATCAAAGATAGGATAGTTCCCTACGATTCCATTACCTTCAGACGCAAACTGATAAATATATATATATGATGAAGTCAGAGAATAACCTTCTGGTATTACAGGTAATTCAAACGCAAAAAAAGATCTGTTGAAGAAATAATCCCATAATATATTACTATAATAATCTCCCACAATTCCATAAGGTGAATTTGCTCCAATTCCGAAATAGCCTAATCCCGGGCTATGTGCGATAGTACCATCTAAATATGCTATGCTGTAAACAGTATCTATTATAGTTTCCTGCGCTGTTAATAATGAGAAATGAAAAATCATAATAATAAGTATAAGAAAAAAAAGTTTTAATTTCATACCTACCTCCAGAAAAAATAGTTTTAGTAAAAATTAAGAATATCTCAAGCTGTTTCAGTTTAGTTTTTCAAATCCAAGTTTCTAAATTCTATCAATTATCCGATGACAATAGTTTTCTATATAATTTCTATCTCACACAATAAGCAAAATTTACTAATGGAAGTATTTGTCAAATTATTTTTCATTTTCATATTAATTATTGTGTTTTATTTCAACAGCAGGCATTTGCCTGTTGCTGTTTGAATTCCGGTTTTTATCTTGTAAAAATATATGCCGGAACTTTGGTTTGATGCATCCCAGATTACAGAGTATCTTCCTGCTGTCTGGATTTCATTTACGATAGTTTCGATCAATTGACCTTCTACATTGAATATTTGAAGCATAACATTTGAATTCTGCGAAAGCTCATATTGTATTTTTGTTTCAGGATTAAAAGGGTTAGGGAAATTCTTACAGTTTAAATTATTAGTTTGAACCAAAACATTTTCTATTACTAAACCATTAGATAAATAGAAAAATAGATTTGGCCAGTAGCTTTCTATCCAAGAATCTGCTGTAGAAAATGCTACAAAATCAGGATGATCATCCAAATCCGTATCTATTTGAAAAGAGATGCGATATTGTGTTAAAGTTCTTTCCTGTTGATAATCGTATAATATGCAATCTGTAACATCGAGATAACGGTATCCGTCTTCACCACTCTCTGTTACCGTTCCTGCATTGTGTGTGAAAGTATAAGGATTTCCGACATCTCCTTTTTCCCAGTCTCCAGGGTCTAATTCAAAACCATAATCGATATGATTTAAAATACATTTTATCGTATCTCCACCTGCTACGTTCCATACAGGGAAATACTGTGTAGGATATCCCCCAAGGGCATCGAACTGGTAGAGTCTCATCGATACACTATCAATCTCATATCCAGTAATTATTTCAGGTAATTCAAAAGATATAAATGCTCTTTTTGTCGAATTTGAGGGTGGAGAAACAGGTATTGAACTATCTCCCAAATCTCCTGCTTTCATAGCGTATGTCCAAGCATTTAATGACCAAAACTGTCCGGTTGTAGTATAACACATATTACCATCTAATTCAGGTACGGAATAAACGCTGTCTATTATGGTATCTGCTCTAATCGGACGAGATAAAAAGAACAAAAGTAAAACCGATGCTATTAAGAGTATCTTTTTCATCATTTCCACCTTGTCACGGCGTATCTGACCACTCACGAGTGGTACAGCAAAGCCGGACTATTTCATTATGATGATTTTTTTTGTAAAAACTTGATTATCTGTTTTTGCTTTTAGAAAATAAATTCCATTTGACAATTCTTTTGTATCAAAAAGAATTTCATTTTCTCCTCTTTCGATATTTCCTGTAAATACAGTTTGAACTAACTGTCCTTTGATATTATATATTTTGATATTATATATTTTGACATTAATACTATACGTTTTTTTTGAGTATAACATAATTCTACAATTTTTTGATGTGGGGTTTGGATAAACTTGGAAATTAAAATCTGAGTAATTTAATAAATTATTGTTAACACCTAAATTATCTGATAAATAAAAAAATAATTGTGGTTTATGAGCATCAATTCCGGAATCTCCAGACTTAAATGCAACTAAATCCCAACAACTATCATTATCACTATCTATTTGAAAAGAGATACGGTATTGTGTTAATGATCTTTCCTGTTGATAATCGTATAATATGCAATCTGTAACATCGATATAACGGTATCCGTCTTCACTACTCTCTATTACAGTTCCTGCATTGTGCGTGAAAGTATAGGGATTTCCGACATTTCCTTTTTCCCAATCTTCTTCGTCTAATTCATCACCATAATCAATGTGGCTTAGAATACATTTTATAGTATCTCCCCCTGGAATATTCCATTCAGGAAAACCAAAACCTCCCAATTCTGATCCGTTACATATTGCTCTATTCTGGTATAAACGAATATACACACTGTCTAAATCACAATTTCCTGGTATTTGAGGTAATTCAAAGGATACAAATGATCGATTACATGAATTTGGTGGGGGTCCGGGTATTAACGGAACTCCAGTATCTCCTGATTGCATTTCATAGGTAAAGTTATTCAGTAATTCCGGTTCTCCTTCCGGATTAAAAAGAATTGTTCCATCCAGTTCCGGCACGGAATAAACGCTGTCTATTATTGTGTCTGCAATAATTGGATGAGATAAAATTATAAAAAACAGAATTGAAAATATTAGGTAGAGTTTTTTCATATTAATCTCCTTGTCACGGCGTATCTGACCACTCACGAGTGGTACAGAGAAGCCGGACTATTTCAACAACAGGCATTTGCCTGTTGCTGTTTGAGTTCCGATATTTATACTGTAAAAATAAATCCCGGAACTCATATCAGATGCATTCCAGATTACAGAGTATGTTCCTACTGTCTGGATTTCATTTAAGATAGTTTCAATCAATTGCCCTTTTACATTATATATTTGAATTAAAATATACTCATCTTGTTCTAAAAAGTATTCAAAGGTTGTTTCAGGATTAAAAGGATTTGGAAAAATTCTACAATTCATACTATTTTTATTTTCTAAAACATTTCCTGTTCCCACACCATTAGATAAATAAAAAAATAGTTTTGGTATAGCATAATCAAATGTGCCATTTCCTGTTATAAACCCTACCTTATCCCAGAGAGAATCCCCATCTGTATTTACTTCAAAAGATATACGATATTGGGTTAGTATTCTTCCTAAATCATAATCCTGCAATACACAATCGGTTACATCGAGGTAACGATAGCCATCTTCACCGCTTTCCGTTATTGTTCCAACATTATGAGTATAAGTATAAGGATTACCAATACTACCTTTTTCCCAGTCTCCAAAATCAAGTTGAAATCCGTAGTCAATGTGGCTCATAATGCATTTTATAGTATCCCCACCAGGAATATTCCACTCGGGAAAATCAAGACCGGTTACCCCATTATAATTACCACAACTGGTATGTTGATATAATCGAACATATACACTATCTATCTGATAGCTCTCAGGGTACTCAGGTAATTCAAAAGATAGAAATGATCTTGTTGTAGAATTAATTGGTTGAGCTGGAATCCAAGGTTCACCTGTATCTCCTATGATCATAGAATATGTCCAGTTATTCAGTGAATAAGGTAATCCTTCAGGTGTAAAACACATATCTCCATCCAATTCAGGAACAGCGTATACGCTATCGATTATTATGTCTGCTCTAATTGGATGAAATAAAATTATAAACAACAGAATTGTTAGAATCAGGCAAAGGTTTTTCATCATTCCCTCCTTGTCACGGCGTATCTGACCACTCACGAGTGGTACAAAAAAGCCGGACTTTTAATGAATTATAGCAATTTTTTTCATTACTTGTGTTTCTCCATCATAATTGAGTTTAAGAAAATAAATACCACTACTTAAACTCGCCATATTTACGAAAACTTTGTTTTTTCCTTGTTTACCAGGACTACTGACTATATTTTTTACTTTTTGCCCTTTAATGTTATAAAGTTCAATATATATTGGCTTTTGAGTTAAAAGGTTAAAATAAATATTTGTAGAATTATTTATTGGATTGGGAATAATTGTGACACCATTTTCTTTTGATACTTCGTCCTCAACACCTGTACCATCAGACAAATAGAAAAATAATTTTGGACGTTTACTCTCATTATTAGCTTCAAAAGTTTTAATAGTAATCCCGTCCTTTAGAGAATCCCCATCTGTATTAACTTCAAAAGCTATGCGGTATTGCGTTAAAATTCGTCCCATATCATAATCTTGTAAAGCATATTCTGTCACATTCAGATAACGATAACCTTCTATACCACTTTCAGTTATTGTACCGATATTATGAGTAAAAGTATCAGGATTTCCGATATCACCTTTTTCCCAATCTTCAAAATCAAGTTGAAAGCCGTAATCTATATGACTCATTATGCACTTTATTGTATCTCCTCCGGTAATATTCCATTCGGGAAAACCAAAACCTCCCAATTCTGATCCGTTACAAAATGCTCTATGCTGGTATAAACGAATATACACACTGTCTAAATCATAGTTCTCCGGAATTTGAGGTAATTCAAAGGATACAAATGAGCGGTTACAAGAATTTGGTGGGGGACCGGGTACTAACGGAACTCCGGTATCTCCTGCTTGCATTTGATAGGTAAAGTTATTCAGTAATTCCGGTTCTCCTTCCGGATTAAAAAGAATTGTTCCATCCAGTTCCGGCACGGAATAAACGCTGTCGATGATTGTGTCTGAAAATAAGAATGTAAAATGGAAAATGAAGAATGTAAAAAGTAAAATGGTTAGTATTAATTTCATAGCTACCTCCTAAAACATTATTATTGCAACAGTTTTGAAGATCACGTTTTTCAGTTTAGTTTTCCAAATCCAGGTTTCTAAATTCTTATCAATTTTACGATGATACCAGTTTCTCTATAATTCATTTAGCAAAAAACCAAATCCTTGTTTACTAAAATTAAAAAATTATGTCAATTACTTTTTTAAAATAAATCCTGTTTAGCACAAATGACAGAACAATGTTCTGTCACTACAATATTTTTTTTAGCAGTACGTATTATACTGATGCGTCAGAAACCTTGCGATTCAATCTACTCCGATAAATCGGAGAACCTGCTGAAGACAGAATGATGTTTTGTTACTACATTGAACCATTGAAAAGGTCAAGCAAGAAGAATGTTCCCATTAGAGACCATTTTCAAGGTTTTTTATTCAAGAACCAATTTCAATACCACAGGTCGGTGGTCGGTGATATATTTGTACCTGGCACCATTTCCGCCTTCCATAAATTTATCGATAGTAATTGTTTTTATATCTGAACCCTTTTTTTCAAATTCATCAAACAGCTCGTTGGAAATTAGAATATGATCGAGATGACTGCGATATTTCCAATATGGATAGCTCCAGTTGGCTGTGCTGTCCGCTGCAATGAACCAGTCTGCAAAATAGTAGTTCTGTTTATCATAAACATATTGATACCATAATGATTTTGCAAAGACTATTTTTTGTCTTCGCTTGTTCTCGAAAACATGATTACAATGTAAACATTTATACCGTTGTTTGCTATTCCATTTACTATTTTTTTGTATGATAAGATTTGCATTTGGGACACTGTTTATTACTCATTTTTATTCTCCTAAATAAAAATACGTACTTAAATACTTAACATATTTATATTTAACACCATTTTTAGCAACAAACTTTTGTCCATTACGCCAAAGAAAAACAGAAAAAATGTGTCAACCATATTTAGGACTGGACAAATTGATTCCCCTTCTTTGTTTGAGAGAAGGGGTAAGGGGATGAGTTAAACCCCCACCAATTCAGCGGGGGTTCGGTTTTTTAATTTCTAACAAACTATTAATTATCAGCTTTTTTTCATTTCACCAAAGTTCAGAATTAAATTCAGAAGGATACCGACTATAGCAGCCAGACCCAATCCGCTTAGTTGAAAATTACCAACAGCAAATTTAGCTCCACCTAATCCCAGAACCAGCATTGCAGCACTTATCATTAAAATCTTAGGATCAGAAAAATTAACTTTGTGGTCTACCATGTTTTTGATACCGATAGATGAGATCATACCGAAAAGCAGAACGGAAATACCGCCAATAACAGGTCCGGGAATAGTAGAGATGATGGAGGTAAATTTGGGGATAAAAGAAAGCAAGATGGCAAAAACAGCTGCAATCCTCATGATGACAGGATTATAAACACCAGTTAGTGCAACAGCACCTGTATTTTCGCTGTAAGTTGTGTTTGCCGGACCACCAATAAGGGCAGAAAGAGTGGTAGCCAGTCCATCCCCGATTAAGGTTCTGTGAATACCAGGTTTTTTTATAAAATCATTTCCTGTTACATTTCCAATAGCTAATACATCCCCGAAGTGTTCTACAATAGTTACAATTGCTATTGGAACAATGATAGAAAGTGAACGTGTAGAAAAAACAGGTAAAGAAAATTTGGGAAGACCAAACCAAGCAGCTTCTTCTATTGGTGTAAAATTAACGATACCCAGGATCATTGCGAAGATATATCCAAAAATGAGTGCTAAAAGAACAGGCAGCATAGAGATGAATTTCTTGCCGACCTTTGCAAAGTATATCTTCACAAATACTGCTACAGTAAAAGTAAAGAGTGCTACTCCCCAACATCCATTCGTTCCGATTATGTCCACTATATGTGGAGCAAAAGTACCATTAGAATTTTGAATGGCAACCGGTGCCAAAATCAAACCGATAAGAACAATCATAGGTCCTGTAACGTGGGGAGGAAGAATCTTGTGGATTATATCAGATCCCACATATTTGAAAATTATAGCTACGATTATGTACATTATCCCTGCAACAGCAATTCCTCCTAATGCTTCTGGTAAAGAACCACCCTGAGCTGTTGCTACAGCAATGATACCCGGGATAAAAGCGAAAGATGAACCCAGGAAAACGGGGACCTGAAATTTAGTTACAATATGAAATAAAAGTGTTCCAATACCTGCCGCAAAAAGCGTTACTCCCACATCCAGTCCCGTGATAAGAGGAACAAGAATGGTTGCTCCGAACATAACAAAAGTGTGTTGCAAACCCATTACAATGTTTTTGCCATTAAGATCTTTCATAGCATCTCCTTTTCTTTTTTTCATCAATTTTTCAATTATTGATTATTGATTTTTTAAATTATTATATGTATGTCAATTGGAATTTCTAAAGAGTAATATTAATGATGGTTCATAGCTCACTTTCTTCTTCTTGACATCTACATTAACAAGGAAATTATTCATCCAGAGATATGTAAAATGAATAAAAGAAAAACAAAAATTACTCGTAATTACCTGATGCATCCGGCAGGATCGGTGTTGATCGAAACCGGTAATACAAAAGTTATTTGTACGGCAATGATAGAAAAGGGAGTACCCTCGTTCCTGAAAGAAGTTGACCCACCCCAGGGTTGGCTCACAGCCGAATACAGCATGCTTCCCGGTGCTCCCAATCAACGGTTCAAGCGAGAACGCGGAAAATCGAATAGCCGCTCAACAGAGATACAAAGACTTATCGGGCGTGTATTGCGAACAACAGTGGATATGACAAAATTCCCCGGGTTTACTATACATGTGGATTGTGATGTTATCCAGGCGGATGGCGGCACCAGGACAGCTGCCATTACCGGAGCTTGTGTAGCCATCAAAGATGCATTTACTAATATGATATCCGAAGGCTCGATAACTGAAGATCCCTTCAAAGAATGGATAGCTGCTGTGAGTGTAGGCATGGTGAATAGTGAAGCGGTGGTCGATCTTTGTTACGAAGAAGATTTCCAGGCAGATGTAGATATGAATATCGTGATGACCGAAAGTGGAAAATATGTGGAAATCCAGAGAACGGGTGAAACTAAGTCCTTTTCCGATGAAGAGCTGAGAGAAATGCTGAAGGAAGCAAAGAAAGCTATCAGACAGCTCATTAAGTTTCAGAAACGATTGTATGAAAAGTGACAACTTTTACTTGACATCAACTACTGCTCGAACGAGGAAGTATTCCACTTAAATTTATAGGAAATGATATGTTTAGGAAAAAAAGGAAAAAGATTAAAAGAAAAAAAAATATTATTCAGGAATATGTGGAAGCTATCCTGTTTGCTTTTGTGGTGGCAATGCTCATCCGCAATTATACGATACAGACCTTTAAAATTCCTTCTTCATCTATGGAGTCTACCCTTCTTATCGGTGATTTTCTTATAGGAAATAAACTGAAGTATTTCTTTGATGATCCCGAGCAGGAAGATATCGTTATTTTCCAATATCCGGCTGATCCGGAAGAACCGGAACCACGTGAAAACTTTGAAAAGATACTTGGCCCTATTTACTTAGATAAAACCCGATGGATACCGATCTGGCATCAGAAGAAGAATGTGGTGAAACGTGTGATCGGGATGCCGGGAGATAAAGTGGAACTGATCGATAAAGAAGTGTATGTTAACGATAAATTGTTCCATCAAGGATACGAACAATATATTGATTCGCGCATTATTCCGCGGGGATCCGGCAGGATCTACTGGGATGATGAATTCATGGGAAGCAGAGACAATTTCGGTCCCGTCATTGTTCCCGAAGGACAGTATTTTGTTATGGGAGATAATCGTGATGTGAGCGGTGACAGCCGCTACTGGGGATTTCTACCTCGAGTAGATATTACTGGTACTCCAGCAGTGATCTATATGTCCATCGGTAAACCACCCTACAAAGATATTCGAGATTACATATATAAACAGCAGAGAAGGTTCAAAGGAAAATCCGAGATCAGATGGAAGAGATTTTTCAAACTGATCCACTGATTGAACATATTTATATTCATGTTCCTTTCTGCTTAAAGAAATGTGATTATTGCTCATTTTACTCGGAAATATTTTCTGAAGAAGTAAAAAATAAATATCTTACAAATCTAACAAAAGAAATAGAAGCTTACAAAGCTCATTTCAAAATACAACCTCGAACGATATATTTCGGTGGCGGAACTCCATCTCTTTTGCTACCGGAAGAGATCGAATCGATCTTACAAAGATTTAATACATCTAACACGATCGAAGCTACACTAGAGATCAATCCTGTTAGTATAACATGTGAATACGCAAATAAACTTAAACAGACAAGTATTAATCGTATCAGCCTTGGAGCACAGTCATTTGTAGATGAAGAACTAAAATTGCTTGGTCGTCTGCATAACTCGAAGCAAATAATAAAAGCATATGATCATCTTCGAGCAGCTGGTTTTACCAACATCTCGTTGGATCTGATCTATGGGCTTCCCCGGCAGAAAAAATCCGATCTGTTATTTTCTATAGAAAAATCCATAGAACTTGATCCCGAGCATATTTCTACATATTGTTTAAGTTTAGATGAGGATGTTCCGTTATTCTCGCAAAAAGCTTTAATTCCTGATGATGAAACCGTTTCTGAATTCTATTATCTGATTCGAAAGAAATTGATCTCGGCGGGTTTTGAGCAATATGAAATTTCCAACTTTGCTAGAAAAAGATTTGAATCGGAGCATAATTTGTGCTATTGGAAAGATAAATTTTATCTGGGACTGGGACCTGCTGCTGCTGGATATATTGATTTATTCAGATATACAAACCCAGCTGATATTAAGAAGTATTTTCAAATGGATCTTTTCTTGAACTGGAAAAAAATATCGGATGAGGACCATGAAAAGGAATTCATTTTTTTAGCGTTAAGAAAAACAAAAGGAATGAATTTGAAAGATTTTCAATTTAGTTTTAAAGAAAATTTTCTTTTAAAATATGAAAAAGAAATTGCAAAATATTTGGAAAATAAATATCTGGAAATTGCTGGAGATTTTATCAGATTAACTCCTAAATCTTATTTTATATCGAATGAGATTTTTACGGAGTTTATGTAAAAACCTTCGGAACGGTTAAAATCCTTCCTAATGGTTTTATAAGAGTTTCTTGTTCTCAAGTCGAACTTGAGAACACAATTGTATGGAAGTTTAACTTCCATCGAACAAAGATGATTCGTTCGCAAGTACAACTTACGAACGAGATTATTTTAGCCTGGAGTAAAAATGAAATATATCTTAATTATTATAATTCTTGCGGTTAGCTTTTCAGCGTGTACTGAAATTCTCATTCCAATGGACCTTACACAATCAAACCACCTGAAAGCTTATGGGGTAGCTTTCTCTGCACTGAAAATGCAGATGATCGTGAAGTGGCTCCTAAATTACCGTGGCGGTTCCTGGATCATTCCGGATTCTCCAGAAATAGAAGGATTTTGCAACATTCGTGGAGTGAGCTACGAAAATATATCGGCTATTGAGATTGCTTCCATAACTTCAGAGATTGAAGCATCCAATATGGATATAGTAGTACTGGAAAAAGAACCGACCATTGCCATTTACACTCCTCCTAATAAACAGCCCTGGGATGATGCGGTTACTTTGGCTCTTACTTATGCAGAAATCGAATATGAAACCGTCTGGGATGAGGAAGTACTTGCCGGAAAGCTGGATAAATATGACTGGTTGCATCTGCATCATGAAGATTTTACAGGGCAATATGGCAAATTCTATTCTGGATTTCGTAATGCTCCCTGGTATCAGGAAGATGTACGTAATAATGAGGAACTTGCTGTCAAACTCGGTTTCAATAAAGTATGGAAATTAAAGCATGCT
This sequence comes from Candidatus Cloacimonadota bacterium, assembly GCA_030621085.1. Lineage (GTDB taxonomy): Bacteria > Cloacimonadota > Cloacimonadia > Cloacimonadales > TCS61 > JACNIV01. Next base: position 24,876 of record JAUXIJ010000004.1, read on the forward strand.
GTAGCAGAGAAGATACGGGAATATGTAAAAAACGGAGGATTCTTATTTGCCATGTGTGCCGCAACCGATACTTACGATATTGCTCTGGCAGCACGAAATGTGGATATCTGTGAACCGGTTTTTGATGGAGATGGTTTCGATCCAGATTACCAAAGCAAGTTGGATTTTTCACGCACTTTTGCCTTTGAGAATTTCGAATTGATCACCAATCCATTTGTGTATGAATTCTCCGGAATCGATGCCAGCGATTATGCTAAACTCCGCGGAGCAGAAGCCGATTATTTCACACTTTTCGATTTTTCCGCTAAATACGATCCCGTTCCTACAATGCTTACCCAATGTCACACCAGCATCATCAATGGTTTTCTGGGGCAGACAACATCTTTTCATAAAAAATACGTTAAGAAAAGTGTGATCATTCTGGGAGAATCTCCACAGGTAGAGGAAGTGAAATACTTACATGGGAACTTTGGAAAAGGTACGTTTACGTTTTATGGTGGTCACGATCCGGAAGATTATCAGCACAGGATAGGTGATCCTGAAACTGTGTTAGACCTTCATAAACAGTCACCAGGCTACAGACTTATATTGAATAATATTCTCTTTCCAGCAGCAGAGAAGAAAAAATTGAAAACATAAAACCTTGCGAACGGTTGAAGAATTTGTGGGTTAGCACCCACCCTACTTAATAAACACATCCTGCATGAAAACATTCTGCATGAAAAAGAGTGCTACATAAGCAATTATGGCAGAAGCAACGGGAGTTGCCACCCATCCTATACTGATCTTTCCCAGGATACGGAAATTCACATTCTTGCCGCCTTTAGCCAGGCTGATACCAATAATCGCACCGACTACTGCCTGTGAGCTGGAAACAGGAACCAGAGGAAATGAAGGTAACCCGTGTGATATAAGAATATCTTTCAACCCTTGAGAAGCGAACAGGAATAATACTGTAGAACTGGCCAGTACAACTACTAAAGCAGAAATTGGAGAAAGTTTGAAAATCCTGGAACCTACTGTCATCATCACCTTTCTGGAATATGTAAATATACCGATAGCAATAGCTATTCCACCCAAAAGGAAGAGTTGCTGAACTCCACTGAAATTAAAAATACTTCCAAGATTCAAGTCTTTAAATGGAGATGACTGTACAAAAACTCCCATTACATTAGCGATATTATTTGCACCAAGGCTGTACGATCCGAAAATTCCTGCCAGGATCAGACCAAAACGAGTTAGCGAATCCAATCGTATCAAGTGGATCTTCGAATTATCAAGAATAAATTTTATAATATGAAAAAATAGAAATGCGAAAAGGGCAGATAAAACTGGAGAAAAAACCCATGTCCCCACGATCTTGGTGAGAGCAGAAATATCTGTATGAGTCCCAGAAAAAAAGTTCCAGCCAAGAATGGCTCCAACAATAGCTTGGGATGTTGAAACAGGCAATCCGGCTTTTGTCATCCACGTTACAGTAAAGGCAGCTGCAAGTGCAACAATAAATGCACCGGACATAGTATTGATAGCACCCAGTTTTCCAAGCGTATGAGATGCACCGGCACCGCTTATAACTGCACCCAGAAGAACAAAAATACTGCAGATAATTGCGGCTGTATAGAAACGGACCATCTTGGTGCCAACAGCAGTTCCAAAGATGTTTGCAGCATCATTGGCACCAAGCGACCAACCCAGGAAAAGTCCGCTGGAAAGATAGAATAATATTTGTATCATTAATTATATCCTGCGTTTTATAGCGTAAATGGCAAGTCGTTCTGCTACTGATTCGGCTTCATCAGAAAGAAACGCAATTTTTTCTGCAAAATAACGTAAATGTACTCTTTTACTGAAATCTTTTATCTTCTCGCTATTGAATATCTTTCGCTTCAGTATTTTTTCCAGTTTATCTGCTTCATGCTCATAGAAATGTACTTTGTTCACGTAGTTATTCACCAGCTTCAACTCAGTAAAAAAAGCCCTGGACGCTTTAGCCAGCTCTTCCACAGATTTATATGAAAGCTCTGCCAGGTCCAGAAAGTCCTCTCTAAGAAATTCGGGGATATCCGGTGTTTCAATAGAGAAATGTTCCAGAACTTTTTCTGTAATATCGATCACATCATCCAGCGTTTCCAATACACCCAGAACATCACCTCGCGATTCCGGGATCAGCATGTGAGTATATAATTTGTATTTAATATCTCTGCGTACAGCATCTGCTTTCGATTCAAGTTCGGTAAGTTCTATTGTGTATTCCTCGAATCGTTCCATTTTACCGGAAAAGTACGCTTTCAAACCTTCAAAAAAAATAAGACCAGCTTTTTCTACACGATCTATAAACCCGTCCATAGAAGCTTGCAGGTCTTTAGTTCTGGAAAATAATCCGTTCAAAATAACCTCCCTGAAATCATCAATAATCTTATGCTACGCACATGTAAAATTTAAAATTGAAGATTTATAATAAGTCAAGCTAATTTTACAGTTAAGTCTGTTAGTTGTCCAGTTTCTGCATACAGTAAAATAATGCTGGACAAACCAAATGTAGTTAGCTTTTTGACACTTAATAATCATAATTTATCAGGAGTTATAGTGGAGAAAATTGAAGAAAAAGTCGTGAATCCGGAAGAAGTGAAAGAAACTTCCGACCAGCAGATAGAAGAGAAAGTTCAAGAAACTTCCGCAGAAAAAGAAGAAATTTCCCCGGAAATAGAAACAATTGCTGAAGAACCTCTTCTTGAAAGTGAGGAAGTTGTCGATGAGAATAACTTTGAACATATGCTGGAAGAATCTTTGGCTAATATAAAAAATCTGGAAGTTGGTGACAAGATTAGCGGGGAGATCATAAAAATTACAGATTCTTACATTTTTGTTACACTGGGTGGTAAACGCGACTGCTATGCCAACAAGGAAGACTATCTTGATAAAAAGGGGAAATTATCCTACGAAATAGGTCAAAAACTTACAGGTTATGTAGTTAAATGTTCCGATACGGAAACCCTGATCGCTAAAAGTCTTTATTCGGTAAACCTGAATGTACTACACAGTGCTTATGAAGAAAAGATCCCTGTTCAGGGTAAAGTACAATCCATGACTAAGGGTGGTTACATAATAGATATCTCCGGCATCAAAGCATTTTGTCCCATTTCTCAGATCGATGGAAGGGTTGTGATAGATCCCAAAAAATATATGAATTCCGAATTTGATTTCAGGATAATAGAATTTAAGAAAAATGGTAAAAATATAGTTGTATCCCGCAGGAAAATATTGGATGAAGAAAAAGAGGTGCAAAAGAAAGAAACACTTTCTCAACTCAACATTGGCGATATTATCACGGGCAAAGTAACCCGTCTCACAAACTTCGGAGCTTTTGTAGATATTGGTGGAGTAGATGGATTGCTTCATATTTCCCAATTTTCCTGGAGCAGAGTGGAATCTCCATCGGAAATTCTGAATATTGGTGATGAAATAAAAGCAAAGATCATCAAGCTGCAAGGCGAAAAAATATCTCTCAGCATGAAAGCACTGCAGGAAAATCCTGTGGAAACAGCCATGAAGGAATTTAATGAAGGTGACATCGTAAGCTGCCGTGTTGTTCGCAATCTTCCCTTTGGTTCTTTTGTAGAAATTAGAGCAGGAGTTGAAGGATTAATTCCCATTTCAGAATTAGCCAGGGGCAGACGTATCAACAATCCTTCCGAAGTAGTAAAAGAAGGTGACCTGCTGGAAGCACAGATCCTCAAAATCGATCCTGAAAAACAAAAAATATCTTTATCACTGAAAGCGCTTCAACCTGATCCCTGGGATAATATCGATGAATTTATTAATGAAGACGACATCGTTACAGGTACCATTGAAAATGTTGCCAGTTTTGGTGCTTTTATCAAACTCAGCGAAGGTGTCACTGGTCTTCTTCCTAATGTGAAAATGAAAATTGCCGGGATAAAACTGGATAAAAATAAAATTGGTGAAGAATTTAAAGTACGGGTTGTGAAAATAGATAAAGATGCTCGCAGAATCTCTTTGGAACCAACCAATATGCCTGAATCCGCTGTGGAAGCAAAAGACGACTGGCATAAATATAAAAAGCAAAAATCAAAGAAAACAATTATTGATGAAGATAGCCCATTTGCAAATTTGTAGATTGGTTGAACTAATTAATTGGTAGAAATTATAAACCGGGCAGAAAAAGATTCTTGTCCGGTTTTTTTATTTTATCTCAAATTTTCTGCCCAGAGACAGATCTAAAAAATTATCCTTCCACTTCTCCTGGAATATCTTTATTGCACGATCTCCCGTGCAATGAGAAGGAGCAATATATTTTACATTTAGTTTCTGTAGGGAATTGACGATTTTATTGATTTTATATTTAGTAGTTGCACCCAGATGAAATCCGCCGGTTACCAAACAGATCGGTTCATCAGGAAACATCTTATGACCTTCCTTAACAATTTTATCGATCCCGGGATGGGAACAGCCTGTAACGATGACCAATCCTTCTTTTGTATCCAGAACCAATGCGTGTTCATAAATTGGCAGTAAATTATATGTGCCCTTGATCTCGCCGGTTGACCAGGCTCCATCTGCTATCTCAATGGGATTTTTTACTGCAACCAGATTTACTGTGGGATATTCCTTTTGAATATCTTTGAAAGCTTTGGCAGGAACATAAACTCTTACATCCTCTTTTGCCGATTCCAGGAATTTATTTAATCCACCGATATGATCCCAATGATTGTGCGAAATTACAACGATATCTACATCTTTCGGATTAAGTTTAAGAGCATAGATATTATCCATCAATATTTTGCCATCTCCACCCGTATCGAATAAAATGGTGGTGGAATCTGCCACGATCCAGGCACCAAAGCCAAAGCCCGGTGTTAGTTCCGAAGATTTGATAACATTATTAAAAACAATCCACATTAAAAGGTATTCAAGCATTAGATTAACTTATTCCCTTTTCTCCATCTTCTCATTCAAAGCTTCCACAGCCTTCTTGAAGCCGATAAAAGAAATGAACGAAACAATTCCAGCAAGTACAAGATGTAATGATACTTTTACTATTTTTTTCATTAGAGCTATCCAAATGTTTTCATAGTAATTACAAATCAAATTTTAGTTGAGAATTCTCTTTCGTTTTTGGTGGATAAAATAATCCAATTATCATAAAAGGATTAAGAGCTTTTTTATTATGCCATTCATAGTTTGTTCCAACGAAAAAATGTAAATCTTTATTAAATGCAAAATCATCAAAATATTTTTTCCTTACAAGTTTAAGTGTCTCTTTTTCATTATTATGAGTAGATTTTAAACAGTTCCAAAATAATGCACCAATTTCCCAATCAATAATTTCAATTTTTCTGGGATTCTTATCTTCTTCAGTAATAAACTTATAATAGAATTTATATGGTAGTTTCTTAACAATTGATGAAAGATTTATTTTGTTAAAGAAATCGAGTTGCTGCAATTTACCTAACCATTTTTTTGGCCATTCTCTTTCAGTTTCTTTCCAATAAAAATCAATAATTTCTTGAGGTTTTATAGTTGCTAAAGATTTTTTCTCTTCACCTAAAGAAAGCTCAATTAACTCATTAAATGATGTAAATACATCTTTGAGAACAATTTCCTTTCTTAGCTGCCAATTATTTTTAGTCCCCAATTTGCTTATTATTTTCAAGTCCTGGTCAATGTCACTTTTTGGGCTATAAGTTTCAGGTCTGAAATCTGTTTTTCTATGTTTCTTTAAATTGATCTCTATCCAATTAAATTTTTCAAATTTATTGTATTCAGATAGAAGCCTAAATGGAACAGGATAAATCCTTACCCATTTTCCGTTCTCGAGTAATCCTGCAGTACAGACTATTTCACCATGAAAATCCGATGGTTGGGGATATGTCTTAACAGTTATTAACACCTTTGCTTTTAAGATTTCTCTTGGTGAGTAACTCATTTATAAATGTTTAACAAAAATATTATAATGTGTTTCAAAATAATCAGATATTATGTGGCGATGACAGTAATAAAAATCTCTCTCAAAACAAGTTAATGCAATTCTTTTTTTATTGTTAAGTAGAGAATATATATTTTTTAGTTTATTAACCTGATGTACCAAGTTATTCTTTTTATAATAATCGAATAAACTTTTGTAATCTTTTTCTGTTTCAAGTTTTGCTCTACGATCAGATTCTATTCCAAGTTCAGGTATATGAAAATAATCAATATCTACTCTTTTTAGATGTTCTGAAAATTTCTTTTTTGTGAAATTAAATTTCATGGAATAGGGATTTTTTCTTACATCTATAATAGTATTAATCTGATTTTGAATTAGTATTTGCAGATATTTATCAATTGTTTTACCTTCATAACCTATTGTAAACATTGTTTTTCGATTTAATTTTCTATGATTGGGAATCATTTTCTTTTCATCATCATCTAAAACATCATCCAAAATGATACTTTTTGAAGCATAAAATGGATATTCAAGATAAGTTTTCCTTATTAATTGATTATTTGTAAGTTTTTTATATTTTAAAGAAAAATTTATTAAATCTTTACTATCTTCATTTTTAATTTTATCGATGAATGAAATATTCTTCTTCAAAATGAAGCTTTTTTCAGAATCTTCTAAAAATCCGTTTTTTATCAAAACTCGTTTATCATGATAACTTTGTAAGCTGAAACAACCATATTTGAAGGGGAAAAAGTCATAGTAACTACTATGTTTTTTTGAATAAAGAAAAAGTAATTTCTCCAATTTTGTATTACTTAACCTTCTTCCACAAAATTCAATTAATGATAATAGTATTTTTTGACGATAATACATTTTATTATTTTCCTATTAATTCTTAACCTAACTTATTATTATAATATTTTTTGTAAAGTAATACATTACTTTTATATTGTAAAGGGCAGATAAATGATCTGTCCCTACATATTTTCTTTTGTTCGTTGCTAAAATCTACCACTCAAACTTTACATTCAACTGCCGCACGGCAAGAGTATCATCAACCCTTTTCACGGGAGTATTGAGCGGTGCATTTTTCAGAAGTTCAGGATTTTCTTCACATTCTTTGGCGATCTCGATCATAGCATTTATAAATTCATCCAACGTCTCTTTGCTCTCGGTTTCTGTGGGTTCTATCATCATTGCTTCGTGCACAATAAGTGGAAAATAAATGGTTGGTGCGTGATAACCTTTATCCAGAATCCGCTTGGCAATATCCAGTGTTTTGATGCCATACTTTTCTTTTTGCCAGTTACCGCTGGCTACGAATTCATGCATACAGAATGAATCCTTGAAAGGAATATCATAATATTTTTCTAATTTCTTCTGAATGTAGTTTGCATTGATAACGGCATTTTCCGCAACCCGTCTCAAGCCTTTTGGACCAAGCATCTTAAGATAAATGTATGCTTTAATATTCACTGCAAAATTACCGAAGAATGAATGTACTTTTCCAAAGGATGTTTTTTCATGAGTATAATCGAGGAAATATTTATCATCTTTCTTCCCAATTAAGGGAGCAGGTAAGAATTTAATTAGATCTTCACGAACACCAATTGGACCTGCACCCGGACCACCGCCGCCATGTGGAGTAGCGAAAGTTTTGTGAAGATTGAAGTGCATAATATCAAATCCATTCTCACCTGGTTTCACGAGTCCCATAATAGCGTTGAAATTTGCTCCATCCATATACATCAAGCCGTCCACGCTGTGAATTATCTCTGCAATTTCCTCAACTTGAGATTCAAATAGACCCAAAGTGTTTGGGTTTGTAAGCATAAAACCTGCTGTCTCGTCATTTACATGGGCTTTCAGATCTTCAATATCGACCAGTCCCTTTTCATTGGATTTGATCTCTACCATTTCGTATCCAACCAAAGTTACACTGGCAGGATTTGTTCCATGAGCAGAATCAGGAAGAATGATCTTCTTCTTGTGGGAATTCCCTTTATGGTCATGATATGCTTTCATAATTTTAAGACCTGTAAATTCACCGTGAGCACCTGCAACTGGCTGCAATGTTACATTTGTAAATCCTGATATTTCTGCCAGATCTTTTTGAAGTTCATATAGAATTTCCAAAGCACCTTGAACAGTGTCTTCATCCTGGAAGGGATGCAGATTGTTGAAACCATCGTTGCGAACCAGAGTCTCATTTATTTTGGGATTATATTTCATAGTGCAGGAACCCAGCGGATAAAAACCCTTCTCAATGCAGTGGTTCATATGGCTCAACTCAAGAAAATGACGCATAACATCGAGTTCGCTTACTTCAGGAAGTTTAACTTCTTCTTTTCTCTGGAATTTTTCAGGAATGCATTTCTCCAGTGTTATATCTATATCATTAGCGGGAAGAGTGTAACCTTTTCTGTCGGGACTGTGTTTTTCGAAAATTGTTTTAGCCATTGATTACCTCCTGTAGAGCATTCACTAATTCATCCAAATCGCATTTCCTCTTTTTTTCTGTAACTGCAATTAGCAGTGTATTTTTATATCCGAATTGTTTCAGATCGATTCCCGGGAAAATGTTTTTTTCTCTCAATCCGGAAATTATCTCTTCTACCGGAACAGGAGTTTTCACTGCGAATTCTTTGAAGAAAGCAGCATCAAAAGCCAGAGAGAAACCATCGAGTTTGTTTATTTCATCAGCCAAGTAATGCGCCTTGGTTGTACTCTGTACAGCAATTTCTTTCAATCCTTCTTTTCCCATCAAGGTCATATAAACCGTTGCTGCCAAGTTACACAAAGCTTCGTTTGAGCATATATTGGAAGTTGCTTTGGCACGGCGAATATGTTGCTCTCGAGCCTGCAAAGTCAAGCAATATGCTCTTTTCCCATCAGCATCCAGAGTTGCTCCCACGATCCTGCCGGGCATACCTCTTCCAAGCTTGATACTCGAAGCCAGAAAACCGAATAAAGGTCCTCCGTAATTCTGGGAATTTCCCAACGACTGACCTTCGCCCACAACGATGTCTGCTTTATATTCTGCGGGAGAGTTCATAACAGCCAAAGATATAGGATCAACGCAGGCTATGAAAAGAGCTTTTTTGTATGCATGCACGATTTCCTCAATCGCAAAAGCATCTTCGATATTTCCGAAGAAGTTTGGTGTTTGCAACAGTACACAGCCAGTGTTGTCATCGACAGCTTCTTTTAATCCATTCAGATCAACCAGTCCATTTTTTGCAGGAATAAGAACAAGCTCGATTCCTACGCCTTCCGTGTAAGATTTTATTACTTCCAGATAATTTGGATTAAGCGTTCCAGCAATAATAGCTTTAAAATTCTTAGTTTTCCGGGTTGCCATTAGAATTGCTTCAGCAGCAGCACTTGCACCATCATACATTCCTGCATTGGAAATTTCCATTCCGGTCAATTCACATATCATCGTTTGATATTCGTAGATATACTGCAAAGTTCCCTGGCTTACTTCTGCCTGGTATGGAGTGTATGCAGAATGAAATTCAGGTCGCAAGATAATGTGATCGACTGCTGCCGGGATAAAATGATCATAGATTCCGCCACCCAGAAATGAGTTTGCGTGGCTAGTAGAAATATTATTTGTTGCCAGTTCAGATATTTTACGTGTAATTTCCAGTTCGGAATACGGCTCATCTAAACAGCAGTCTTTGTTCAGTAGGAATTTTTTGGGGATATTAATTAGGAGATCTTCAAATCTTTCCACTCCGATAGCTGCCAACATCTCTTTTCTTTCCTTATCTGTATTGGAAATAAAAGGCATAATTTTACTCCTTGAGTCATTAAATTTTTTCTACAAATTTCTATGAAGGATTATTCTGTCAAATGAAAAGGTTTGCTACAGCAGAATATAAAAGAGGTTCGATTTGCATCGAACCTCTTACTTTGAAAACGCCGATTAAAATTATATCCAGGTACCGTGTGCAATTACATTACCTGCTTCATCGTACTCCCACCATTCGCCGGTTCCTGCTGCTGTCCATTCGATCCTCAGGTTTCTCCAATAGCCGGTAGTTTCATATATATGGTATTCAAGTGAACCAGAACCATCGGGATTAACATCGATGAAAATCTTTGCTACGTCAATAGATTCAAACATGAAATGAAATACTTCATTTGCATCCCAGTTCCATTGCCAGAAACAACTAAGTCCTGTTAGCGCAGGATCATATAATGTCATGCTGCCGCTATTTCCGTCAATAGTTTGTTCTGCTTCGATGTATAAGAAGTCATTGTAAGTCACATTTCCCTGTGTACCATCAAAGTAGATTTTCCAATAATAATGAGTTGATGTTTCTGTGATATTAAGTGTGACAGTTAATAAGCCATCTGACCATGTATAAGTCCATTCTCCGTCTCTATTCACAGAACAGAGAGCTCTGGCTGGTGGTGCAAAAAGACCTCCATAAGCACTGAAACTGTTTGCTAATCCCACATAGGTTACAGCCATTTGTGCATGAGGATCAGAAGATTGCGCCATATTTTCGGGAATTTCTACCGGATCAACATTCCATTCAGGACCGTCGAATTGATTGTCATCGTTTGTCTTCTTGTCTTCCGAACAGGCAGCGATAAATAAAAAGACTGTAAAAACTAGAAACAAAAAAAATAATTTTTTTAGTTTCATAAAACCTCCTTTTTTTATAAAAAACCATGCCTATAATTGGAAATAATAAATAAAATGTCAATTAGAAAAAGATTTAACTATAAGAAATTGATATTATTATAAAAAATAATGAAATAAATAGTATTCGATAAAAGTATTTAATCAAACAGATTCAATCCGGAAATCAAGGATAATATTCCCATTAATATCAAAAGCACAAGTATCAGTTTCCTGAAATGATTTTCTTTAATTTTATGTGAAAGTAAATTGCCGGCTATCACTCCAACAAGAAGCCCCGGGAAGAAAACAACAGAATAAGTAAAGACTTCTTTAGTGAAAAGCTCGTTTAGAAAGTAAACCGGAATAGTGAATATATTCAGTAGAAAAAAGTAAACTGCCAGATTGCCGCGGAAGGCATGTTTTTCAACGCCTTTATTTGCCATGAACAAAATTATGGGAGGTCCGCTGATAGAGATGCTTCCTCCCAATAGACCGCTGATCAGTCCGATGGGGATCATAGACAGTTTTTCATGTTTGAATTGCTTCTTAAATCCCAAAAGCAAGAGTAGTCCAAATACAAAGATACAGCTTCCAATGAAAATCTTTAAAGTATTCTCGTTTAAAATTACCAGCAGGTGAGCGCCAAATGGCATAGCAATAATTGCAAAAAACAATAGTATCCAGATCTTCCTTAAATTTATTTCTTTCCAAGTTGAATAAAGTATAACAATATTAATGATCATAGAAAATAAAATAAGTACTGGAACAGCCGTTCTGGGAGAAATAAATAGCGTAATTAGTGGAATTGCCAAAATGGAAAAACCAAACCCGGAAAGTCCCTGCAGCATGGCTGAAACCAGGAAAATACAACTTCCTATTAAGATCAATTCAATTTCCATGCCTTGAATACTCCTCCCAAAATATTGCTTCGAAAATTGAAAATTGTTTCTCTTTGTCAAAGTAAATTATAGTAAACGTGTATTATTACCTTTTCTTGACACAATAGACAATAACTGAAAAATGCCAATAATGAAAAAATATGTATCGAAAATAAAAGCTGCGGTTCCAGCAGCTATTATTTTACTTTTTAGCGTTGTTTTTCTGTGGGGACAGGAAAATGCAATCGAACCGATTTTGGAACCCTCCGACAGCTTGAGCATAGATTCTCTGGAAATTGAACAGGTAGCTATCGATACAGTAGAGATAGATTCGGTTTTCTATTTTGCAGACAGTATTTTCTATAATGTAAAAAATGAAACAATTGATCTGGTTGGGAAAGCTAAGATCACCTATCATAATTCAAATATTATTTCAGATACAATTACGATCAACCTGGCTAAAGAGCAAGCTTGCGCCAAGGGAAAATCTTACCTGCAGGATGGCACCCAAAACATGCTGGGAAGAGACATCTACTTCGATCTCGATTCGCAGTGGGGACTCATAAAAAATGGGATTAGCGAATTCGATAAAGGATTTTACTACGGCGAAGAAATACGTAAAGTAGATAAACGAACATTTGATGTGGATAATGGACTTTTTACAACCTGCGATGCTCTGCATCCTCACTTTTACATATATGCAAATAAACTACGCGTTTACCAGAATGATAAAATAGTAGCTAAACCGATTGTGTTTTATGTTAATCATTTTCCGGTAATGGCTCTCCCTTTTGGAACTTTCAATATCAAACGGGGCAGGCAGACAGGCATTCTTGTGCCTTCCCCCGGCTGGAATAAAGTTAAAGGGAAATACCTGGAAAACATAGCTTTTTATTATGCCTATAAGAATTTTGCTGACGCAACTCTCTACATGGATTATTTTGAAAAAACCGGTTGGGAAACCGGATTCAATTCCAGATATATTAAACGCTATATTTTTAATGGGAAATTGAATGCTGTCTTACAAAAAAGGATTGAAGGACCTAATCAATCCAGCTATGAATGGGAGATCAAAAGCAGACACCATCACGATTTCGGTAATAAGACCACTTTCGATGAGAACATAACTTTTGTAAGTAGTAAACGAGTGTGGGAAGGAAGTGATATCCTGGATGAAAGATTGACGGAAAAGATCACTTCCTCACTTGCTTATAAGAGACCTTTTTTAAACAGCACTTTATGGATGAAAGCAACATACATCGACGACTTTGAGAATAACACGAAAGATATTACATTGCCATACATTTCGTATTTACCTCCTTCCAAACCAGTATATGAACTTTTCTTAAGTGAAGATGATGAAATGCCGGAAGATGCCTGGTGGCAGGATTTTTCTTGTTCCTATAATTTTAAAGCAAGTCATGTGGGTGATATCAATGATTCAACAGCTACATTCTGGGATGTGCTCTACGACGATACATTGGGACCGGATTCAACCTATGCAACAGGTAATCAGCATAACGCCGGTATCAAACATTCTGCCAGCTTGAGTTATTCTTATAAAATTAAGGGTTGGTTGAATCTTTCTCAGTCTATTTCCGGAAATGAAGTCTGGTTCGATCGTGATAGGGAAGGTACAAAGTTAGTGCGAGGAGCAGATTACAGTACAAGATCTTCTCTCTCGTTCAACTTGTACGGGATCAGGCAAATGCCTGCATTCTATCTATCTGCTATCAGACATATCATTACTCCCAGCGTGAGTTTTACTTATAAGCCTGATTTTTCCAGGAACGACAGATTTTATAATTTTGGTGGGATTGGCCTCGCTACTGGAGTAAAACAAAGAAAGATCAGTCTTTCGTTGAGCAATAAATGGCAGTTGAAATTGAAAGAAACTGCAAAAACCAAAGAACGAAAAATAAATGATTTCTTCAAAATTAGCTCCTCTATTAGTTATGATTTTGAGAAAGAAGGAAAAGGATTTACCGAGACTATCGGTCACAACATAAATCTGAATCCGAAGAAATTTGTATGGAGCGTTATTGATCTTTCAACAAAACCTTCCGGCTCGATCACTCAGGCAACTTATGGATTAAAATTTAAAGGATGGAACCCTGAAAAATGGAATTGGGCAGTATCGAACTGGACTTTTAGAGTTACCACAAAATTGAATTTCTCCGGTGATGCAAATTATATAGATTATTTTCCTACTCCCCAAAATGATTTTGTTACAGGTGAATTTTTCCAGAGTGATACACTCTCTGTGGAAGATGAAAGAGCGATAACCACCCTGGAAGAATTAGATGAGTTGAACCGGGAGAAAAAGAACTGGTCATTCAATTTCTCTCATTCTTATAAAACCAATAAAGCGTCTTACGAAATTAATAATTATACCAGCGATCTTCGTATGTCGGTTTCTGCCAAACTTACCCGGAACTGGTCGATCAATTATGATAATTATATAGACCTTAAAGACGATGAACTGGTCTCACACAACTTCACTATCACGCGTGATCTTCATTGCTGGAAAGTTTACTTTAAATACACCAGGCAGGGAGACTACTGGAGCTACCGGTTCCAATTATTTAATATCAAGCTTCCGGAGGATCTTAAATTCAGAACTTCGGATCATAGTTAAAAATGAACTATAATAAAAGAGTGAAATTATGGATTTAAAAAAAGCTGTATTCCTTGATCGTGATGGAACTATAAACTGGGATGAAAACGGATATATCAACAATCCCGATGATTTCCATCTTTATCCGTATGCAGGCAAAGCAATAGCAGAACTTAATAAAATGGATTACCTGGTCTTTGTGGTTACAAACCAGTCCGGAGTTGCCAGGGATATTTATAAAATTAAGGATATTGAAATTATACATGATAAAATGAATTCCTGCCTGAAAGAATTTGGAGCACATATTGATGAAATATTCTTCTCTCCTTACCATAAACATGGAAAGATCAAGCCTTACAACGTGGATCATGAAGACCGTAAACCCGGGGTGGGAATGTTCAAAAAAGCATTGAAGAAACATAGTTTTAATATTAAGAAATCTTTCATGATAGGAGACAGGTACTCAGATATTGCTTTCGGAAAGAAAGCAGGATTAACTACGATACTCGTTCTTACTGGAAATGGGAAAAAAGAATTTTACCAAAAAAGAGATGAGAGAGAATATAAACCCGATTATATTGTTAAAAATTTGATTTCGGCAGCGAAATTAATTCAATGGATGAAAGATAAATGAAGAAAATCGGGATTTCAATTATAGTAGTTTTCATAATAATTTCCTGTGGAAAAACTGAATCAGGTCCCACCTCTATCGATCCGCCAATAGTTCCCACATTAGATAGCCTTTTCTTTGGAACGGATTCCACCTTCGAAATTGTTACGTGGAATATTCAGAACTTTCCTAAACTGAATATGATAACTGCAGATTATGTGGTTCAGATCATTATGGCTATCGATGCAGATGTGGTTGCTTTGCAGGAGATCGAGAGCAGCGGCTATTTTAATTATGTAGTTGAAGAATTGAATGAAATTGATTCACTATTTTCATGGGAAGAATATCGGGCAAATAGTGCCAGCTATGAGATGAACCTGGCGTATATCTATAAAAGTGATTTTGTAGAAGTAGATAGTATTTATGAAATTTATCAGGATGACTGGTATGCTTTTCCGCGCAGTCCGCTTGTTTTCGAATTAACTTATGATGAACAGGAACTGGTGATCATTGATAATCATTTGAAAGCAGGTGGCGATCCTGAGGATGAAGCTAGACGTGAAGAAGCCTCTCAAAAACTTCAGGCTTTTATTGATAGTACTTACTCTGATGTTGAAGTGATATTGGTGGGTGATCTAAATGATGATATTACTGAACCACAGGAAACAAATGTTTTCTGGAATTTTATTTCTCAGCCCGATAATTACATCTTCACTGATATGGAAATTGCAGAGGGAAGCTATTCAAACTGGTCATATCCCACCTGGCCCAGCCATCTGGATCATATCCTGATAACTAATGAACTCTTCGATGAATTTGCTCTGCTTTCAACGGTAATTCAAACCTTGAAGATCGATAATTACCTGGGAAACGGATGGAGTGAATATTATGAAAATGTATCCGATCACCGACCGGTGGGGTTGAAATTATATTTTGAATAATGTAGTGACAGAACATTGTTCTGTCTTTTGTTCAACATTCCAAAGCCGGTCCAATGAAACGAAAGGATTTCATAGACTAAAGGGCTTTGGAACGAGAAATAGAATAAAACATGGAGTGAATTATGAAAATAATAATTACGTTAATAATTCTATTTTTTTTATTTTCATATTTAATTGCTGGTGAATCTCTTTATGTGCCAGGGCAGGTTCTGGTTCAGCTTGAAGAGAATACAAGCGAGAATATGCAACTGCTCTCAGAGAGCTTTTCTAATTTTAATCTAAAACCGGTAAAACAACTATCCCGCAGAATGCATATCTGGCTTTTTGAATATGATGCAGGTATTCAGCGGGATGAAGATATTCTGATTGCAGTAAAGAACCATTCCAAAGTAAAAGAAGCTCAATTCAATCATTATGTGCGGGAGCGGGAAACATATCCCGATGATCCTCATTTTGATCTTCAATGGGCATTGGAAAATACCGGACAAACCGGTGGACTCTTCGATGCCGATATTGATGCTCCCGAAGCATGGGATATGAATACAGGAGGTACTACGGTTCTTGGTGATACTCTAATTGTGGCAATTGTAGATGGCGGAGCATATATTAGTCATCCCGATATTAACTGGTGGAAGAATTATGATGAGATCCCCGGTAACGGAATCGACGATGATGAGAATGGTTATATTGACGATTATGATGGTTGGAATGCCTATAACAGTACAGGTAATATAATAGCCAGCAGCCATGGCACTCATGTCTCAGGAATTGCCGGTGCTGTTGGGAATAATGGACTGGGAGTATGCGGTGTAAATTGGAATGTACAAACGATGCCGGTGGCAGGTTCCTCAAATACGGAATCTATAGTAGTGGAAGCTTATGGATATGTTCTGGAAATGCGCAGTATTTATAATGAAACATATGGAGATTCAGGAGCTTTTGTTGTTGCTACAAATTCTTCCTTTGGTATTAATTACGGTAACCCGACAAATTACCCGCTCTGGAGTGCAATGTATGATTCTATGGGAGTAGCAGGAATTTTAAGTGCTGCTGCCACGATGAATATCAACGCGAATGTGGATGAAACCGGTGATATGCCCACAGCCTGCGAGAGTGATTATCTGATAACAGTTACAAATACTACCAACCTCGATGAAAAGAACGGTTCTGCTGCTTATGGTCTTACCACTATCGATCTGGGAGCACCTGGAACTGTCATCTATTCAACTGATCAATCTAATAGCTACAGTTATAAAACGGGAACTTCGATGGCTACACCACATGTTACCGGTGCAGTTGCTCTACTTTTATCAGCAGCACCAGAAGGACTATTGAACCAATATATGGAAAATCCCGCTGAAGTAGCTTTACAAATAAAAGATTATATACTGGAAAGTGTTGATATTCTCCCATCACTTGACAGCTTGACCGTTTCCGGTGGAAGGCTGAATATTTTCAATTCACTCGATCTAATGCTAAACCAGAATTCTGCTCAAAACAATTTGCCAGAATCGGCGATCATACTAAATAATTATCCCAATCCATTCAACCCTGAAACAACGATTACGTTCGATCTCACCGCAGAGGACGCAAAGAACGCAAAGTTGGAAATCTATAATCTGAAAGGGCAAAAAATAAAAACATTATATTCGTTCCCATCCGGCAGCTGCCGAATAGGAACGAGAAGTGTGGTTTGGAATGGAACTGACGAAAACAATCAACCTGTGAGTTCAGGTATTTATTTATATAAACTGAATATTGAAAATTCACCGGTGAAGAAGATGTTGTTGTTGAAATAACCTTGTGAATGGTCATAGACCTTCGCAATGGTTATTGACATCAGCAATGATGTTGCTAGTTAATGATATTTAATGACTCTGGAGAATAATGTGAAAAAAATAATTTTTTCTTTTTGTTTTGTGCTTTCTGCATTTCTGTGGACAGAAGAACTTCCCAAAATAGAATATGATCAACTTTCTTTTGGAGAGGAAAATACTCTGGAAGTAATGACCTGGAATATTCAGAATTTCCCTAAAAGTGAATATACAGTCGATTATGCAACGGGAATATTATTAGCGGTAGATGCCGATGTTATAGGATTGCAGGAGATCGAGAGTGATTCTGCTTTTGTGGTGCTACTGGAAAATTTGCAGAAGCAAGATCCTGAAAATAAATGGAACGGATTCCGGGCAAATACTAATGAATGGGAGATGAACCTGGCATATCTCTATAAATCGAGTATAATAAATGTGGATAGTATTTACCAGATCTATCCCGATGATGAAAAATATCATCAACCATTTCCCCGAAAACCTCTGGTACTGGAATTTTACTGTTTTAACCAGAAATTCTTTATCATAAATAATCACTTAAAAGCAATGCCAGGTGAGAAAAACATTGTGCGCAGAAGAGAAGCCTGCAAACTGCTGGATGAATACATTGATAGTTTTCTCCCCGAGGAAAATGTTATTTTATTGGGTGATTTGAATGACCAACTCACCGATCCTGAAGAGGAAAATGCTTTCACTGTCTTTTTGGATGATAAACAGAACTACTATTTTGCAGACTGGTTCATTGCAGCGGACAGTACAGCCAACTGGAGCTATCCATACTGGAAATATCGCAGTCATCTCGATCATATTCTTATTTCCAACGAGCTGTTTGATGAATTTGAAAAAGAAGGTTCGGATATAATGACAATTGCTATCAATAAATTTATGGAAGGCGGAGAAGATTCAAGGTACAAATATATCACCGATCATAGACCTGTTGTATTGAAGCTGAATATTAAATAAAAACCTTGAAAACGGTCTCTTTTGGGAACATTCTTCTTACTTGACCTTTTCAACGGTTTAATGTAGTAATAAAACATTGTTCTGTCATTTGTGCTGGACAGGAGTTATTTTAAAAATAATTGACATATTTTTTTTCATTTTAGTAAAAAAGGATTTGATTTTTGCTAAATAAATTGTACAGGAAACTGGCATCATCGGAAAATTGATAAGAATTTGGAAACCTGGATTTGAAAAACTAAACTGAAACAACTCGAGATATGCATAATTTTTACTAAAACTATTTTTTCATATTAGCTATTTTTCGATATTTAGTTAATCCTTTATTTAAATAATCAAAATATGTATCCCTTATCGTAACATTAAATGAACGTGGACTCATATGAATTAAAGGTATTATAAAAACTTTTCTAGTATCACTTAAATTCCAGGTATATAAAGAACCATGCAATTCAGAAATCATATCATCTCTATTTGAATCTATATTATTGTTTTCAACTTTAACGATTTTAATATATTTTGTTTTATATTTTATTAGATTCTTGAAAGCAACATTACCAAATATAAAGATTAATTGAATATTGCTCAAAATAATAATTTCTTTTCTAAACAAATTTACACTATCCTTATTTACTTTTATTTTATTATCTTTAACGTACTTCGATCTATATTTAATTATATCAGAAAAATAAAAATCCTTAAGTATATTATTATTTAGAAACGTCTTATTAAAATTTGAATTAAGGTTTTTTTGTAAAACTTTTTCAAAAAAAGGCTCAAAAAATGGCTTTTTTGTATTATCATGTAAAATCCATTTAATTAAATATTTTATATAGATATCTAAATAATTTCCAATAGGAGTATTAACACTAATTAATTTTTCTAATTCTTCTTTTTCATTTTCATTTTTTAAATATTTGCCAGGTTTTTCCATTAATATACAATATTTAGGATTTGTTCCTTTTCTGAAGTAAAAGGTTTTATGTAAAAATTGATTATTTAATACTCTCTTAGCACATCTGAACATGCTCTTATCGATATCACTCATTTCAACCTCCAGTTACATAACAGTTACATAAGCAACCTGCTATCTCACATTAAGTTAGCTCTTCTATTTATGTTTAATCCGGATTACAGTTACATAAGCCGCTTGTGTTTTTTTCTATCTCTTCTCATAACTTCAGCCCATACTCTGCCAAAATCTCTTTTGCCATTTGTTCTGCTTCGTTCCAGCTATGAAGTTTCTGTTGAGCATTTGCTGTAAGTTGCTCTTCTAATTGGCTTACATAATTTCTGTAGTTTTTCAAAATATTTGAAACAATCCTTTCATCTTTCGGAATTTTTAACCTATAAACATCCGGTTTTGCAAGAATTACCGCAAATTTAGCTCTATTATAATTTTTTGTAGAAAATATTTCCTCATTATCTTTATCTATCAAAGTGCAAATATTTATAAATTCATCAATGTAAAGTTCTTGTCCGCTTGTATTGTAAACTTCTGTTTCTACACTCTCATAATTGTGACCCAACTTTGCATCAGTATAAAAATCTTCAGGGAATTTTTTCAATTTGCTGCCGATAATTTCGTTTACTACAGATTTTTTAACTTCATTATAAGAGATTTTAATTTTCTGCTTTTTCTTTTTCTTGCGCATCTTTGGTAATTCAAGACGCTCTTTTACCATTTGAGTAATACCTTCATAAATGCGGGGAAGATATTCTTCTGGATTTAAACCGAGGGCTTTTAAAACTGCTTTATCAAGTTCTTGACGGTCTATAAGTTTCACCTCTTCAGAAATTGATTTTACCTTTCTGCTCATTAATTTTTCGATGTTATATTCAATTATTAAAGGTACTTTAGAAATTAACATCAAATTATTCCAATCAACACCCTCAGTTTTTGTGGCTCCATCACCCAAGTTTATTCTGCTATTCACTTCTTTGATAATTGCAAAAAGAGTTGAATTCAAATATTTAATTGCAGAGTTAATAATTTCTTTATCTTCAAGTAAATACTCAAAAAGGTTGTGGTCAACTTTTACATTCGATTCATTAGCATAAACAAGAAATCTTTCATTATTGATCATCTGAAATAATATCGTTGCTGGTTGATTATCCGGTAACCCCCACCAATATTTTCTTCCTTGAACAGAAGGAACATTTGTCCAAAGTTTATTTTCTTTTGTTCTTTGCGTTTCACCCCACTCAATGTATTTTAAAGCGTTTAAATGGTTCGCTTTCTTTAACTCTGCTTTGCTTTTGTTACAAATAAAAATCAGGTTTTTCAATTTCTTTGGATCAATGATTATGCTATCAGATTCTTTTGGACTTTTGATAACCTGCTTTAAATATTTGTTTTCGATCTCACCTTTCCAATCACGACCGTTCTCACATAAAAAAGTTTTATTTTCCTTATTTTTTTGAATTGGTTTCAGATAGAAAAACTCATTTATTCCAGTTTTAATCCCAAATCTAACGTCAGCAATTTCTTTTAATGGAACAAGTTTATCTTTGCATTTTTCCAGGATTTCAAAGTAAACATCCGGTGCACGCAAATATTTTCCCCATTTGGAAAATTCATTCTGTTTTTTAATTTCTTTAGATAGTTCCTTTTGTTCAATTAATCTCACTCTTATCTGCTCATTTTCAAAGGAAGAAATTTTCTCATCGATCTTTTCAGCTTTATATTGAGCAGATTCTATAGTGTTTACAATTCCGTCAATCCTCCGCCAGCGGTTATTAGATTCGATTTTCAGGTTTCTTTCCGGTATTAGTTCTTCAAATTTTTTCTTTAGTTTCACGAAATGAACAATGTTTTTATTTCGGTCATTTTCATCATTGCATTTTTCCAGAACCGTGAATACAGTATTTACGGCAGCATCATCAAACCAGGGTTCTGCCCACGAAGCAACTATCATCTTGATCTTGAAATGGTCTAAAAAGAATTCCTTAAGAACAGAACCATAAGCAACATCCAGCCAGGAATTCGATGTAATAATGGCAAACGAACCACTTCTACTTAAAAGGGTTGCAGTATGAATAAAAATGTAAGTGTAAATGTCAGCCTGTCCTGAAAGTCGTAAATCAATATGTTTGTTTTTGATCCAATGATCAATTAGTTTATGTTGTTCGGCAATAGATTTATCATTGAAATGATCTAATTCTGCATCCTTCAATTTATCTAGTTTGAAGAGTTTTGGATAATCTGCCAAATATTCATAAGCCAATAATTTAGTAAGAAATTGCTTATATCCTTTCACATTCTTTTCTATCAGTTCCTGCCTGATATATGGAAAGTTTCCGAAAAGGCCATAGAATTGAGGAATTTTGATTTTGATTTTATTGTAATTCTGATTGTAATTAACATTGTTTGGAGGGAATTCAACTTCCATCCCAGTAAAGATATTGAAAATATCGTTTTTTAAGACACGAGGGAAGTTTTCAAAATTACTCGGAGACTGCCTGAACAGATTTATCGTGGAAAGTTCAGCGGGAAATTTACCAATATCTACTCCCCATATCTTTTCTAAAATTTCTTCGTGCTTCATTCTGTATCCGCTCAAGAATTGCAATCTATCGTATAATCTTATCAGAAATGTTCCCGAACCGCAAGTAGGATCTGCATAGATTTTATCTTTATCATTCACAATAATTGCGATTATCAGGTCAACCAAGTCTTCCCGTGTAAAATATTGTCCCAATTCGTGTCGTCTTTTGGGTTCGATAATTTCTTCAAATAATTCACCGATGACATCTTCCGGTAAAGCTCCGAAATTATAGATTTTTAAATGAGAGAACAATTCATTTAAAGAAGAATATGCTTCCTCTGGAATTCCCAATTCTTCTATCGAATCAGTTTCAAAAACTGCCTGCCAGTCAATTTCCCGCGCTTGAGAGAAAGAAGATTTTAGATTTGCTTCAAGATCTTTCTCATCTTCAGTATATAATTCAGGTAATTCTTTAAAGTGTCTTTTTATGGTTAGATAAAAAATAATTTTTGTAATCAAACCATATACTCGCTGGCTTGCAATTAACCTGTAAAAATCTTCATCATTGGGATAGGCGATTCCCTGTTCAGCAACAAACTTATTAATTATGTCTTTGTATTCTTTTTGTTTATGGTATATTCTTATGAATTGCTCAAATAAAGGAATCAGATCATCGACAATATCTCGTAAGAAGCGGATGAAATAATGTTTTTCAGGTTTGAATTTTCGGAACTTTCCTTTTTCAGAAAAATTAAGAAGTTCGTCACAAATCCTGGAAATAAAGGCTTTTATTTCTGCTTGTTTATCTCCTCTTTTCCAATCTTCTATATTTGTTAATACCGAATGAGATTCGCTATCTTCCAATTTTATTTTATTCTCTTTTATTTCGTAAGCATTTAAAGATTGAAAGTCCCAAGTGTAGGCAATTTTAACTTTTAACTGAACAGCTTTTGCTCTGAACCGTTCTAAATTCTCAGTTTTTCCAAAGGGTGGTTTAAGTTCAATATAAGAAAATGCTTTATTAATTTCCCTATTTTCCCAAATTATCAAATCACCAAAATAAGTTGATTTATCAACTTTAATTCCGGTTTCACAACTTGCAGATGTAAAAGGATATTGTCCTCTTTTTATCTGCTCATTGAACCATTGAGCAATCTTGCTCGCAAGTTCTCGTTCGTTGGTTTTTATATTTTGCATAATTTGAAACTAACCTCTTGTTTTTTTAGTCAATACAAAAATATTTAATACTACTCATCCCTCAGTCTTCGCCAAGGCTACGACCCGACACGCCAGCCCCTTCTCTCCAACATAGAAGGGGAGCGAATTATTTCTTATAAAAGTATTTTTCAATTTTTCTATAACATCCTCAATATGATAAAGAACTTCATCATTCGAAAATCTAATAATTCTATATCCAAGTTGACCAATAATTTGCTCTCTCATTTTATCATAATCCTTCTGATTTTCATGAATACCACCATCAATTTCTATAACAAGTTTCATTTTATGGCAGCAGAAATCTGCGATGAAGAATCTAATTTGTTTATTCCATTCAAAGCCAATTGGATATTGCCGTAATATTTTAAAACCATCAATTTGCCTGTTACGAACAAGCTTCCATAAAGATTTTTCGGCTTTTGTTTGATTCTTTCTGAATCTTCGACAAATTACTCTAATATCTTCTTTCATATTTCATTCACATATTCTTATGTTCCTTCTTTTCGATTTCATGAGAAGAGAGGAATAGCAAGGTGAGTTCCTCAATACAACGGTACGATCTTATTACCCGGAACTTTTTTTATTACGTTTTTTAGTTCCAGAGAAAGCAATATTGTGGAAAGCTCTCCCACCGAAAAGCCTGTTTTCATTACCAATGTATCAAAATGCATTTCAGGTTTATTTTCGATCAATATCTGGTAGATATTCTCTTCGTTTGCGTTCAGTTCAGGAAATACCCGCGTTTGCTCATCTAATATTAAATCGTATTCTTCCAAGATGTCTTTTGCGGAAGTTACGATCTTTGCACCCAGTTTTATGAGATAGTTCGGTCCTTCTGCCTGCTTCCGATTTATATCTCCGGGCAGGGCAAATACATCCCGATTCTGATCCATGGCAAATTTTGCGGTTAACAGAGCTCCACTTTGTCGTGAACCTTCTATGATCAGGCTGCCCAAACTGAGACCACTAATGATTCTGTTACGCGTGGGAAAGTTCCATTTTTCGGCTTTATTGCCGGGAACATATTCGGACACAATGATCCCATTCTGAATAATATCTTCTGCCAATTCCCTATTCTCGGGCGGATAAAATTGGTCCACTCCAGTGCCCATTACAGCAATAGTTCTACCTCCGTTATTCAAAGCAGCAATATGCGATAGCGCATCTACACCGTAAGCTAACCCGCTTACGATGGTGAAGCCGGCTCTTGCCAGTTGACCACCAATTTCGTTTGTCATCATTTTTCCATAATTACTGGCTCTGCGTGTTCCTACAATGGCAAGAGTCCGCCGAAAATCTTCTTTTCTCAAATTCCCGCGATAGAAAAGAAAAGCAGGTGGATCGAAAATATTTCTCAGGAGGGTGGGATAGACATCATCCAGCACAGTGAGAAAATTTATTTCATATTTTTCGATCAATTTTACTGTTCTGTTCCAGTTGGCTGGTTCATTTGGGTTGGAAAGATATTCTTTAGTAGTTTCGGAAATGAATTCGATATCAGTCAAAGCACCTTTTTGTCCGATAAATCCTGAAGGTTCTCCCAAAATGCCAGTCAATTTTATAGCTGCTACATTTCCAAAATTTGGTGTGGATAGTAATTGTATCCAGGCTTTTATTCTTTCAATTTTATCCATATATCTCCGGGTTTACAACTTGTGGAGCTTTCCTGCCCTCGATAATAGCAATAGCATTTTCAGCAGCGATCATACCCATATTTGTACGTGTTTCGATGGTACCGCTACCTACATGTGGAAATAGGACTGCATTTTCACACTCTGCCAGACCTACTGTAAGTTCCGGTTCGTTCTCATAAACATCTAATCCAGCTCCTGCTATCTGACCTTCTTGTAATGCTTTTACAAGAGCCTTCTCGTCAACTACAGGACCACGGGAAGTGTTGATAAGATAGGCTGTTTTCTTCATTAATTTCAATTCATGTTCACCGATAAGATGTCTGGTAGATGGAACCAACGGCACATGCAGGCTAATAAAATCTGACCTTTTAAGAAGCTCGATAATTTCTACTTTTTCAGCCTTAATATCTTTTTCGATAGTTATACTCTTATTTGTGTAAATCACTTTCATATTGAAACCGGCAGCACGTTTTGCTACTGCTGTACCTATTCTGCCTGCTCCTATTATGCCCAGCGTTTTCCCATTGATATCTCCACCCAGGCAAAGCATTGGCCCCCAGCCTTTGAACTTACCAGCACGTACGAATTTATCGGCTTCAACCGTACGCCGTGCAACGGCACAAATCAACGACCAGGCAAGATCAGCAGTGGTTTCCGTGAGAACACCCGGAGTATTCGTAACAGGAATTTTCAGATGTGTGGCTGTTTTTACATCTATATTATTGAATCCCACGGCATAATTTACAATTCCTTTCAGATTAGAATTTACCGTTATAATATCTTTGTCGATGGTATCTGTGAGCAAGCAAAGAAGAATATCACACCATTTTACACCCTCGATGATCTCAGACTTCGTGAGTACTCGATCTTCAGAATTTATTCGTAATTCAAATACTTCTTTAATATTATCTAATGCTGGTTGCGGTAAAGTTCTGGTTATGAATATCTTTGGTTTCAACTATCCTCCGGTTCATTTAATTTCTTCATCAAACTTTTTTATCATTTCAAGAAGTTGTCGTTTCATTTGAACCAGGTTTTCACCGGAAACAGATGAAATGGAAAAAATATTTTCGTGCAGTTTTGATTCAAATTCACTTTTAAGAATTTCCAACAAATCTTCTTTATCTTCTTGTGGAACAGTGTCCATTTTGCTTAGAACTATCATGTGTGGTTTTTTATCCAGATACGGATCATATAGATGTAGTTCTTTTTTCAGAACCTGGTAATCATTGAATGGTTCATTGGAATTTACATCAATGAGAAAAAGCAGTGTCTTGGTTCTTTGAATGTGCCGCAGGAACTGATCTCCCAGACCTTTACCATCGTGTGCACCTTCTATAATACCCGGAATATCTGCCATCACGAAAGATTCATAAT
Organism: Candidatus Cloacimonadota bacterium; assembly: GCA_030621085.1. GTDB lineage: Bacteria > Cloacimonadota > Cloacimonadia > Cloacimonadales > TCS61 > JACNIV01. The sequence goes on from JAUXIJ010000004.1 coordinate 51,017, forward strand.
CGCTCACACTTACTACACCGAGAGTAGGTGCCAGCGTGGTAAATTTGTAATCTGCTATTTTGGGATGGGCATCGGAAACTCTGCTGAGTAGAGTGGATTTTCCTGCATTTGGGAAACCAACCAATCCCACATCAGCCATCAATTTGAGAATGAGTTCCAATTCAAGCTGTTCACCATTTCCGCCAGGTTTTGCGTAACGGGGAGCTTTGTTAGTGGCGCTTTTAAACCGGGCATTACCACGACCACCGTTGCCACCTTTTGCCAGGATGATCTCTTGTTTGTGTTTTAGAATTTCCGCTATCTTCTCGTGTTTACCTTCGGTAATATCATAGATCTCTGTACCCAGTGGAAATTCGACATATTTTTTTTCACCATTAGCTCCGGTTCTATTGCTGCCCTGTCCGTGCTGTCCGCGTGTAGCTTTAAAAAGTTTATGAAAACGATAAGCAATAAGCGTGTTAATGTTCTCATTACCTACAGCAATAATATCTCCGCCCTTTCCTCCATCACCACCATCGGGACCGCCTTTGGCTACGAATTTCTCACGACGGAAGCTTACACAACCATTTCCGCCATTACCGGATTTTACCTTGATCTTTGTATAATCTATAAACATGTTTTACCTTTATATACGACCTTCACAGTATACACTATTTTTCAGAGCAAATAATCTTTTTCAACCAAACCATTCTGAAAGTTAAGAAAACCCCTCTTAATAAGCCAAAGGCTTATAAATCTCCCCTTACAAAGGGGAGCTTCATTTCAACAATAACATTTTCCGGGTTCGTGAAAATTCACCTGCTTTCAATTTATAGAAATAAATTCCTGAACTTACAGGCTGATTATTTTCATCAGTGCCATCCCAAACCACATTTCTCGTTCCCAAACCCCCGTTTGGGGATGTGTTGTTTAAAGTTTTTATCTTCTGTCCCTTTATATTATAGATCTCAAGAGTCACAAACGAGGACGTTTGTGCTACTAAAAAAGAAATCGTGGTTTCAGGATTGAACGGATTGGGATAGTTCATTAATTTGAAATTAGAAATTTGGAATTCGTAATTTTCTGAGGAAACCTGTGGTTCTCCCAGAGGATTTTCATAAGCTCCCATATCCGGCATAGATCCTGTAGGATCGGGACGTGGATTTCCCTCGATATCGAATAAAGGTGCATAATACCAGTTTCCGGCAATTTGAATTTCATCTATTCCTGCTCCAATGCAGGGACTTGTGTCCTGAAGGTGGAAATCACCTTCTTCCGGATTTATGAATAATGGATCGGAATCTATATTGCCTTCACCTTCCCAGCCTCCCTGGATATCTGAATAATACACAATTGTACTTGAACCAAGATGAGGCTCTGTATTATCCCAAATAATAGAATTAAATATAAAATCTATCCCACCAAATAAACTACCATTCGGTGATTGTGCAGTATTGTTGATTAATAATGAATTAACAATATATACATCATTAGCTGCTGAACATGAAATAATACCATGTTCATAACAACCATTATCGGCAATAATAGAATTAATAATTTGGAAGTTCGAAGTATCTGCTGTGATAGCTGCACCTGATTCGGAACCATTATTCATAATCATCGTATTTTTTATAGAGATATCACATCCATCAGCATATATTCCTGCTCCAAAACTTGCACAATTATAACTGATTTGTACGTTTTCAAAATCTAATTGAGAATTACCACATTTGATCCCGCCGCCATATGAAAATGCATCTCCATGATTAATCGTAGTATTCTCAAATACAACATCTGAGAGATTAATATATAAATTACCGCCGATGTAGCCACTTTCATTATTTTCAAGAATTACGTTTTCCGTTGTCATGGATTCGCATCCGCTTATACACATACCGGCTCCATGTCCTCCGGTGGTATTATTTATTACGGTTAGATTTTCAATATTCATATCATCGCAATTCATCAGGAAAATGCCACCTCCACCTCCTGATGCAGGTGGAGCTTCATTGTCAGTTATCATCAGATCGTTAATGATGGGACAGCCGTTGTAGCAATAAATACCACCCCCATTATGAGCATAATTTGCTGATATGATCAGATCACGAAGATTGGGACTGGAATCTAGCATAAAAATTCCACCCCCACCAAAAGACATGGATGTATTCAAACCATTTATTATTGTGAAACCACTAAGCACAGCAGTGGAATCTTCTCCACTCTCAAAAGTAACAACACTTCCATTCTGGTTTCCGTCGATGATGGTTTGTGAAATGTAGGAAGTATCCTGCGTAGCATAGAATAACGAAGCAACTGTAATATTCTTACCATTGAAATTTATATTTTCAATATAAGTTCCGGGATTGACCAAAACAATATCTCCATTTTCCACAGCATTTATTGCTTCCTGGATCGTGGGATAATCATCAGGTACAAAAACTACATTATCCTCATAAGTAAGTTTCAATGTAGGATCTCCCTGGATAACCATTCCATAAAACCAGGCACGCTGCCACATCCAGTCATCTCCTACATCCACACTAAGTTCCCACCATTGTCGCAGGGCTTCTCCCAGGTTTTCATCTAACGAGAGCGGCTCATAAAAATCTTCGAACCAGAGCATGCTTCCGGTCTTGGTAGAACCTATTGTTCCCAGACAGTAATCATTTCCCAGAAGATACATTCCTCCCATGTTATTATTTTCCGTAAAACGTGAATTGGAACAGGCAAAAAGATTATAGAAATATGAAGTCGGATTAAGATATGATATCTGATAATTGGTAACTGTATTACAGTTGTTACCATTGTTTTCATAAAAATAGTGCGCATCCGGTCCGGAATGAACATGAACCTGAATAAATTCATAATCTGCGGTGAGTCTATTTGTTCTATAATCATTGGCTGTTGTCTGATTTATATCATCAACTAATACAGTTTCCGGATAAACGAATTGCATGGCTTCCTGGTATTCAGGTCCCCAATATGCCCAGTCATCATCGATATAGGCAAGTGCAATATCTGGGTTTTGCAGGAATCCATTTCGGTAAAGATGGTTTCTTTGAAAATAACTATTTATCAGCTCAGCTTCAGAAAAACTGAGATAGCTCATGTTACTTGCTTTAATACGACCGATTCCAATTTCGGGATGTTTGTCACCTTCGTGGTAATCGTAAATCCCGTTATTATCGATATCTTCCCAAGCACCGTCAATATCAGAGAAATAAAGTTCTATGGGAAATTCTACCCAATTTTCATCAGGATCCCAGATGCCATTATTATTAAAATCTTCGAACATTTCAAACCAGGCAACCGGAAGATCTCCAATAAGAAATACATTTCTTACATTATCTTCCTGGTAATAGAGCATCAATATAATTTTCATATCAAACACAATTGTGCTGGAGAATTCAACAAGAAACGAGTTATAACCTTCGTTGGCAAGATCGTTTTGATAAGTAGCAATGGCATCTGTAATTTCTGGATAGAGATCTGATTCCACAATGATAAGAACACCTTCATCTCTCTGGTTGGAACTTACTCTGTTAATTTCGGAATATTCCGTTGGACGGAATGGATGTTTCTCCAAATATTCTTCGTAGGAAATGTATTTCCTGTCAGGATTCAAATCACGGGTTACAGGAATATCCTTGTATCGAGCCGAAAGAGCGCTTGCTGTTAACAAATAGATAACAATTAGTATTACTAAGTAGCTTTTTTTCATTTTAATTTCCTTCTATTTTATTATTTGAATTATTATTTCAACAATATCATTTTCCTGGTTTGTGAAAACTCACCTGCATCCAATTTATAGAAATAAATTCCTGAACTAACCAGTTGATTATTTTCATCAGTGCCATCCCAGACAATTGAAGATTGATTATTGAATATTGAAAATTGTTTAATTTTCTGACCTTTGATATTGTAGATTACAAGCTCCGTGTCCTTTGCGTTCTCTGCAGTGAAATTAAATGAGATTGTTGTGGTTGGATTGAAGGGATTGGGATAATTATACAGATATGATCCACATGGATTAATTTCGTTTTCTTCAGACTCCAATAATCCATCTAATGACATCACTGCAAAACCACTTCTACTATTACCTGTAAGTAGATAGTCATCAACTAATATCATCTTAATAATTCGTCTGCAGCCACGATAATTATTTACTAAAACGGGAACAGTGGGATTTGAAATGTCATATATAAACAGCTCATTCCAACTTGCATCAGCAATTATTAGATCATTACCGTCTATTATAACTGGAGCAGTAAATTCAGAATCTTCGTGGGGCTGAATAGAAGTAATAAACATAATGGAAGCAGGATTTGTTATATCCAACAAGATAACTCCACTTTCAGCGGAAACATAAAGAATATTATCATTTATTTTCATCCCACCCACAAATCCGTCTATAGAATAAAACTCAACCAACTCCGGATTTTCAGGATCTGTGAGATTAATAATTTTGATTCCCTGCTGAGAGATTGCATAATATACAAATCCATCTTTTGCTTCCTCAGCCGTTTTCAAACCAATATCGGAATATCCGCTAATTTCAGATATTTCAAATGGGCTAACGATTGAATAGAATTTAATTTCAGAATAATCGAAATCAATAAGTATATCTTCCATAGTTAATAAGATATCGCCACCTGGAATTGATTCAAAGGTATTCAGTAATTCAGGTTCAAGAGGATTGGATAAATCATAAGAATAGATATTAAACCAATCTTTTGCAAACAAAACATCATTCCATAATGTAAAACTTTCTAATTGTTCTTCAGCATTGGGAAATGGCAGATAAATTGGATCTTCCAAATCCGAAACATCAACAATTCCAGCCATTTCATTGTAGTCAAAACCAAAATATACAGCGTTCTCAAAGTGATCCATATCGTCCGGAATAATTGGTAATTCACAACTACCAATGCACTTTTCTTCCAAAGGATCAGAAAGATCTATTATTTGCATTCCTTCCCATGTTGTAACATCAAAAGCGATCCTATCAGAAACCATAAAACCTTCAATATTTGACCAACTATCATACATTCCCAATGGAGAAAGTTCAAAATCATCATTGATTTGGAATACATCTATACCTGTTCCACGCGTATATAGTATATTTTCTTCTACAGAAAGTGGTCTGCCAACTCCTTCCAGAGATGATAACTGTACCGGCTCCAAAGGATTGCTGATATCGAATATGTTGATAAAGTTTTGCTCTGCATTAATGTACAATTGCTCTTCATTTATGATAAAATAATCTGTATATGATGGGAGTTCACCAACCTGTGTGATATTATTAATATCTTCAATATTGAATATATGTAAACCACATTCGAAATACTGAACATAAGCAGCAGGCCAAACAACATCAATGAGAATCGACCTCCAAAACTCTTCGTAATGTGCTTCGATAATTGGTGATTGTGGATTGGATACATCTACAAAATATAGACCTCCCTGACCACAAGCAGCATACAACATATCATTTTTTACTGAAAGAGACACGCACCAATAAGTCACAGGAATCATAGAAAGATGAATAGGATTTTCAGGATTTGAGACGTCAAAAATATCAATACGACCACCACCGCCTATGTAAGCAATATCATCCTGTACAACAATATCCTGAGCTTGGGAATACATAGTTGTTGTGGAAATCAATTCCGGGTTTTCAGGATTACTGACATCTAATATACTCATTATATCCAACTCTAATAAATACAAATTATCGCCAATTAATTCTCCATCAACTGAGATATATTCAGCAGGATAATGCCCGATTTTATGGTAAACTGCTTCAGTATTTGAAAATAAGATAAGTAGAGTAAAAATTAATACTGTTGCTTTTTTCATTTTTTCCTTCCTCCTATTTCAATAACAAACATTTCTTCATTGCAACAGATGTTCCATCTACTCTTAATTGATAAAAATAAATTCCTGAACTAACAGGTTCATTGTTTTCATCAGTACCATTCCAAATAACTGATTGCTGACCTCTGAAAGCTGAAAGCTGCTTTACCTTCTGACCTTTGATATTATAGATATCAATCTCTGCGTCCTTTGTGTTCTCTGCGGTGAGATTAAATGTAATCGTTGTGCTGGGATTGAACGGGTTAGGATAATTGGTTAGTTGGTAATCGGTGCTGGGTAATTGGTTTTGGGTGATGCCAACCTGCGGTTCTCCAAGAGGATTTTCATAAGCTCCCATATCCGGCATTGAACCTGCAGGATCGGGACGTGGATTTCCCTCGATATCGAATAAAGGTGCATAATACCAGGTTCCATTTATTTCAATCTCATCGATTCCTGCTCCAATGCAGGGACTTGTATCTTGAAGGTGGAAATCTCCTTCAACAGGATTTATGAATAATGGGTCAGAATCTATGTTGCCCTCAAGCCAGTAAATAGTACCAATATTATTTGTAACAATACCTAATTCACCACCTTCAACAATAGAATATGATATTGTAATCGAAGAATTCCCGCCATATTCATAAAAACAAATTTCTTCTGGAGAATTATTCCATAAAATAGAATTTATGCAAACTACATTTTCCACATAATTAGATAAGTAGATTCCTCCACCTGCATCAGCAAAATTATTAGTAATTGTAACGTTAGTTAAAACTGGTATTATGCCAGTTGAAATAGAAGAAAAACATATTCCTCCCCCAGAATGAGCAATATTATCTGTAATTACTGTATTTGTTATTTTTGAATTAAAATCACCAATAATAAATATACCCCCACCTCTTGCATAAAATACCCCAAGATGATCTAATAGAAAGTTACCTTTAATGATTAAATTTCTTAGTGTTGGACTGGAAGAATCACAATAAATTCCCCCTCCATTATAATAATTCATACCTCCTGCATACGAATATTTACCACTTCCATTTGTTATTGTAAAGCCACATAAAACTGCTGTGGAATCTTCACCATTAATGAAAGTAACCACACTTCCATTTTGGTCTCCATCTATAATCGTTTGGGAAATATATGAACTATCCTGTGTTACATAAAATAATGAAGCAACTGCGATGTTCTTACCATTATAATTTATGTCTTCAACATAAGTTCCGGGATGAACAAGCACTGTATCACCATCTACAGCAACGTTAATTCCTTCTTGTATTGTCGGTTGGTCGCCAGGAATATTTATAATTAATGCATTTATTAAAATAGGGGGAAAAAGAAGAAAGATTATTATTTTTTTCATTGATATCTCCTTTTTATTTTATCAATACCATTTTCTTCATTGTAATATTTTCTTGAACTTTCAATTTATAGAAATAAACTCCCGAACTTACAGGTTGGTTGTTTTCATCAGTGCCATCCCACACAGCTAAGCTCGTTCCCAAACTCCCGTTTGGGAATGCATTTAAAGCTTTTACCTTTTGTCCTTTCATATTATAAATTTCAAGAGTCACAAACGAGGACGTTTGCGCTACATTAAACGAGATCGTGGTTGTTGGGTTGAAAGGGTTGGGGTAGTTTCTCAATTGAAAACCACTCACCGATAATTGATTATCTTCAATTTCTGTAGTATTTATAATTGTTTCTTCCACGAATTCATATCCATTGTCACTGAAACGGAAAGTAGCTTCCTCCCAATTTGTCAGGGGTATTTCCGTAATAAAATTTACAGGTACATAATAATCGAAAGAGGTTGGAAGTATGGGATACATTGAGCCTTCAATTTCAACTTCGGCAACTATGGGAAAATGTCCGTTCTCATCAAAATACGTGCAGGTGAAGGTTGTAAATCCTCCCGAAATATTATAATTAAGATCGGAAATTTCAGGTAATACATTAGTAAACAGCTCAATGATATATTGATCGATATTCTGCAATGAGGGTTTGGAGAAATCTGTCATCAGAAAATCCATAGGAAGAGAATATTTAGCGGTAATCATTTCTAATCCAATGGAATTGGTCATATTGGGCCAATCGCCAAAAAATTCATCGCTGGTAAGCGTTTCGATATCGCAAGCCATTACCAGGGTCGTATCGATCACCTGGGTTTCAATACTTCCGATCATTTCAAATGTTCCCAAACTGAATTCTGTTCCTGTTATCCGATATAAACCAGGACTTAATAAAAACGAAATATCTGCATAGATCATGGCGTAAACAACTGAATCGATGAGCACGGTTTCCGGATTTAGAATAGTAGTTACATAAAAATAATATGTGTCAGGGAACATACCACCACAATCTAAAGGAAAATCTCCTGAATCATTTGTGAGTCCTCCGTAAAACCTGCTGTCCGAATAGCCAAAATAGTTTCCGGTAATATCAAGATTGGGACAAGCCGGATCAAGAACATCTCCAGTAGTATCTGCCGCAACATAACTTAGTTCTTCCACTGCAGGAGGAAAAACATCATCCGGAATGTAAGCAGGCATCATTCCCACCAAAGTATCGGTATCTGTCTTAAATCGACAGAATTGTGTTTCGCTGGGAAGTCCGGGAATAATTCCTTCATAAGTTAAACCCATAAAATTCAGCATCTCTACAGATTCCCAGCCGCTTTCGGTGGAATAGAACAACTCGGTTTCAATTCCGGGAAGTTCGATAGTTTCACACCTGATATGAAGTTCGTTATCGATAGTGAAAGAACTGTTTCTTATATTATTCCAGAACGTTAGCTCCGGTATCTGGGCAAAGGCAGTAATTGCCATTAATATCAATACAAACATAAAGATCACTTTCTTCATTATGCAGCTCCTGATCTTGAAAAATATTTACTATGTAAATTTCAAAAATTGTAAATTAGCCGTCAAGTTTTCCCTTTAGAAAGCGAATTCTTGACAAAAAACGACAGCATCGATTTCTTTCAGGAGAGATTTATCGGAGGGTTCATGGATAAGATCCAGATCAAAAGAACTTTAGGGACAGAGAAAGAGGATTAGCAGGAGTTGAAAAATGAAACTTAGCATTGGAAAAAGGATTCTAAATGCCTTCTAAGGATAATATTTTTACAGTTTCGGAAGTTAATAAACACATCAAGAATGTGATCGAATCGAATATTCCTAATCTTTTTGTTGAAGGTGAGATAGCCAACTTTACTAAACACAGTTCAGGTCATATCTATTTTTCTTTGAAAGATGAAAAAAGTTCTCTGCGATGCGTATTCTTTAAAACTTACAATAAGTATGTAGTATTCAACCCGAAAGACGGAGATAAAGTAGTTTGTGGTGGAAAGATATCTGTTTTTGAAAAAGGCGGCAGTTACCAGTTGAACGTTTCACGTATGGTTTTATCCGGTGTGGGAGAGTTACAACGAAAATTCGATGAACTGAAACAGAAACTTTCTGACGAAGGATTATTCGATGAAGAATTCAAGAAACCTATTCCCGACTTTCCCGAAACTATCGGGGTTGTTACTTCACCTACAGGTGCAGCTATTCAAGATATTCGTAATGTGATTTCCCGTAGATTTCCTGTAAAAATATATCTCTATCCCGCCACAGTTCAAGGAGATATTGCACCCTTGCAGATAATTTCCGGGATCGAATATTTTAATTCTCATCATCCTGTCGATATGCTTATCATCGGGCGGGGAGGTGGTTCGCAGGAAGACCTTTTCTGCTTCAATGATGAAAACCTGGCACGCGCTATCTTTGCTTCTGGAATTCCTGTGATTTCTGCTGTTGGTCACGAGATCGATTTTACAATCTCCGATTTTGTTGCGGACCTGAGAGCTCCCACGCCTTCGGCTGCAGCAGAACTGGCTGTCCCCGATAGAGTAGATCTTTTAAATCAATTAACCGGTCTTACGAGTTCGATGCAATATGCCACGCAAGAACATTTCTTTTCACGGAAAATGGAGATCCAGGAATTGGAATTATCGCTTCAGCAATTTCATCCTCAAACCATCCTGAATAACCTTTGGCAGCGCTACAAAGAAGCTGTTCTAAAAATGGAACACAACCTGAAACAATTGTTGAAAGATAAAAAGAACCAACTGGCAATCGTGATTAACGAACTGCGTGAACTTTCACCTCAGGAAGCATTGAAGCGGGGTTACAGTTTTATTCGTAAAGAGAAAAAAATATTAAATTCGATAGAAAAAATAGCAGTTAATGAAGAGTTGGAACTTATTCTTTCTGACGGAAAATTAATAACAAAAGTTAAGAATATAAAAAGAAACGGTTTACCGGGAAAAAAGAAAAAGGATTCATTCGATGTATAAGCTCACTGTAATTATAACCCTGTTACTAATTATTTTTTCTACTTCATTGTTTGGCAGCATCCGAGCAGTATGGGTACCGTTGTGGGAGATCACAACGCTGGAAAAAGCAGACACGATCTTTTGTGAGTTATCAAAGCACAATGTAAACCAGATACTCTTACAAGTTCGTTATCGCGGTGATGCAGGTTATTTTCCAAACAGGTATAATAATTTCTTTCCTAATCCCGAAAAGAGATATCATGCATTGAAAGATTCGCTTTTCGATCCTCTCGATTATTTCATAAAAAAAGGGAGAGCTGCCGATATCGAAGTACATGCATGGTTTACGGTTTTTGTGATCACCGGTCACGATCTTACGGTCTTCGATTCCACTCACGTTTATTTTTCTAATCCCCATTGGGTAACTACCGATTATTCCCAAACACCCATGAACTATGAACTATTGGAAGGTGCTTATTTCGATCCGGGAATTCCTGAAGTTCAGGATTACACTTTCAATGTGCTGATGGATATCGTGGCAAATTACGATATTGATGGGATTCACCTGGATTACATCCGCTATCCGGGACAGGACTACGGTTATAACAAACTGGCAGTGGAAAAATATAAACAGGATATAGAATTGCAGGATGCAAAAAACTGGCAGAACTGGAAAGAGAAGCAGGTAAGCAATTTTGTGCAGAAAGTTTATAATAAGGTCAAAGCTGTTTCGGAACATCTGCAGGTTACAGCGGCGGTACTCACCGATCCCGATGATGCACAGGAATTCTATTCACAGAACTGGCTTGAATGGCTGGAGCAGGGATTTATAGATAAGGTTTACCTGATGGCTTACACTACTTCTACTTCTTCATTGGAAAAAAAACTTACATACCTTTCCAACCTGGATATGAATGATAAAATTGTGGTGGGCTTAAGAAGCTGGAGTGAATCTAAGAAATATCCGGCTTATGAGATCAATAAAAAGATCATGCTTTCCAAAAAAATGGATTTCGCCGGTTATGCCCTTTTCAGCTATTCCGGAATAAGGCAATCGGAATATTTTAAAGAACTGAAAATGAAATAAGGAACTCACCCCCAGCCCCTCTCTTTTGCAAAAAGAGGGGAAAACTGAAAGCTGTGAGACGCCATTTTTAGCTTGTAGTATTAATCGAACCTAAGTCGGGTTAGAAAGGAGACATTATGCGTGTTGATCAATTATTGAATAAACTCTGCCTGGTGAAAACCCGCAGTATAGCCAAAAAGGCTTGCGATAAGAACCTGGTAAAAATAAACGATAAAATATCCAAAGCAAGTGCAAGTGTAAATGATGGAGATATCATAGAATACAAACTTTACGGGTATTTTAATAAACTGCGAATAACAACTGTTCCCAAGGGGAATGTATCGAAAAATAATGCTCCTGAATTTTATGAGATCTTGGAACGGGAAAAATTGGAGATAGAATAAAAACGCCCGATTTTCATCGGGCGTAAAAGTAATTTTAAGCTCTTTCTTATTCGTCGTATTTTTCAATTTCTTTATCCAGCTCACCAAATGCTTGTGAAGCTTTGAATTGATTGTAAAGAGCTTCTTCGTTCTTGATCTGGTTCATCATGTTTTTGTTAACAGCTTCTTTGGGAACGCTTACGCGTACAAAAGTCTGAAAACGATTATCTTCATTTACGATAGTTTCCTGCTTTGTTACCATCACATTAGTAAACTTGGCGTTGGCAACAGCTTTAACCACTTTACTGGTAAGCGCCAGAACCTGCGGATCATTAACTCCAGCTTCTTCCTCATAATTTTTAACCATACCTTTCACATAAGTTTCTACATATTGAGCAGCTTGCAGCATGGCATTTGCATAAGCGGCATCGTAAGATGAATTCTGAGAAACTTTGGTTGCCATTCCATAAGTTTGAACGTACTCTGCGTTATCCTGCTTTTGCCACCAATCCGGATAATACACTTTTTTTACACCCTTTGGACCGCCTTTCCCGCCGCAGGCGGTGATAACAAATGCAACGATCAATAACAATGCAATGATCTTAAATACTCTCATACTTCCTCCTTTTATTGAATATTTCTTTCATTTTTCACGAAATCAATTTCATTAATTTGAATAATTTCGTGTATTTCATTAATTCTAAACACATGCCAGCAATTGCCCCGAATATTTTGAGGTACATCAAAACTGGCAAGTAATTTATTTTGTTCATATACTTGCACAAGGGCATTACTGCGAGAAAGGTATTTGCTTCTTTTCTTCTTTTTGTTGGAATAATCATATACGGAATAATAATAATCACCTGTTGCAGGCTTGTAAATGGTAATAGTTTCGGGACCATATTTATCTGTATCATCTCTATCCAGGAAGTCTTTTCCGGCAATCAGGATCTTGTTTCGATACCAGATATGGAAATCTCCACCATCAGGATTGGGACCACTGAGATGTGCATCAAGATCGCGTGGTCTGCTGCCCCAGGTGAGCACAATTCGGAATTCTTTGATCTCGGGAGATAAAGCACAAATAACTTCTCGTGGTGTTTCGTCGGCTCCCATCCTGGTGGCTACCGTCATACCTATAAAACCTTCTTTTGTTACACTCAGCGTATATTGCCCTACCTCGACATCAAATATAAAAATTCCTGTTTCATCGGTTTTATCTATACTGGTATCATGCATATAATCTTCAATGCTGATACCGGCACCAGCAAGAGGTTCACCTGTAACTGCATTTACCACTCTACCCACAATGATTCGGGATTTGGGATAGAATTTTATTTCACGATCAACTTCACCGGTGGAAGCATCTAAAGTAAACACTTTACATGCCAATCCTGCTCCATCGGGAATTTTGATCAGGTCTATCAGGTTTTTTCCTTTATAAATGGAAATCATTGGTTTGGAACGGGCTATTAAAGTAGGATCGATATTCATATCATCATCGGCAAATTTATCTTTTATCCAGAAAGTGAAATACCCTTCATCTGATTTCACTTTGAAGACCTGTTTGGAATCCATAGACATACCTTCACCCACGGAGATCAGCTTTCCGTTCAATACTTCCTGTGCTCCACCGCCGCTTACAAAAGCGTGCTCTTTTCCTATAGAACCACTCATGAATCCGTTACATTCACCTTCAAACTCGTCCCAGGCAAGATTTATCTGGTATTCAATTGCATATAATTGGCTGAAAAATAAGATTGTTAACAATAATATCAACTTTTTCATTAAAACTCCTGCAACAAGAAATCAGATTTTTCAATTTCATCGTCAAGTAAAATGTTCTCAATTGATATTAAGATCAGTGATGATTTAATCTATAAGTCTATATCTTCTTCGAAATTACCTATGATATCGTCTACTTTAATAATTTGAATAAAGCCTACACCTTTTTTATCGAGATCAATCCCGTTTTCTTTGAGAAGGTCTGCCAATTGATGTGCAACATCTTTATTTTCCACATGAGCAAAGATCACGTTGGAGTGTTTCGATTTGCCTTGCGCCATGTAACTGAGTCCGGCAAATACAGGTACTTCGTAGGCTAATTTCTTGGCCATGGAAACGGCATCAAGAATGGAAGCATTTGTAATTCCCACTTCCACCATCGCATTCATAACTTCTGATTCTATATTTGGTTTGTTCAGAGTCAATATCATCAGGTAGTTTTTACCATCAGATTTTTTCAGTTCTTTCTCATCATATTTTTCCAGGATATTTATCACATCATCTTTTGTTTTACTTTTAAGCAATTCCTCACAAAAATTTTTCTTTCTAAGAAGGCGGTTTGATTGAGCCAGAAGCTGCAGGTATTCCTTGTTCTGGTCTTCCGAACAGCCAAAAAAGAAAATTATCCTGGCAGGTCCCATTTCAGGATTTTCATATTCAACGCCATCTTTAAAGATAATGATGCACATAAAGAGTTTTTCTACAACATTGCTGCGAGCATGAGGAAGAGCAATTCCAAGCATCAATTCGGTATTTGCCATGTTCTCCCGTTTATTTAAAGCTTGCAGAAATTTTTTCTGATTTCTGATATAATCGTGGTTGTAAACATGGTTTACCATACCTTCAAAGAGAGATTTTTTATTCTTTACATCAGGATTGATAACTATTAAATTTTTATCAATAATATTTTTCCACATAATTTCTCCTTAAAAACTTTTCCTTTTAAATTTTATGAAGCCTAATTTTAAAAGTAGTGGCGTAAGAAGAGCACTTATTATTACCATCAGAATTGTAGCCGAGAGGATGTCGGTTGAAACCACCTTTTTTTCCAAAGCCATATTAGCCACGATGAGAGCTACTTCTCCTCGCGGTATCATCCCCGTGCCTATCCGAAATGAACGGATAGCGTCAAAATTATTCAACCTTGCACCCAATCCACTACCAATTGCTTTTCCTGCAATTGCAAGAACTACGAATGAAAGCAGGAATAGAGGTTCAGCTTCGATATCAAACAGATTGAACTGCAAACCTATACTAACAAAAAAAACATCTACAAAAAATGATTTCCCAATATTTGTTATGCCGATTTGCACGGCATTCTTATGATGTGTCTGCCCCAGGAATAACCCGGCAAAATACGCTCCCGTAATAGCGGCTAAACCTGTCATTTCTGCGAACCAGGAATATAAAAATGCGGTTGCAATTGCTAAAGATAAAACCACATTATTAAGCAGTAATTTTTTCAAATTCAGGAAAAATGGTTGTAAGATAAAAATGCCAAAAAGAAAAGAAACCAAAAAGAATGCTGCTATTTTGATAATGGAAATTGAGATATCTGAACCAGCTTTTGCTGAACCAGCAGTTAATCCAAATACAAAGGTCAACAAAAGAATCCCTACAATATCGTCTATAATTGCAGCGTTAATAATACATCTACCTTCCAGGCTTTTCATTTTGCCCAGATCAAGCAGGGTCATCACACTCACGCTTACACTTGTAGCAGTAAAGATCACACCCACAATTAATGCCTGAGAAACGTTATGCAGAATGAAATATGTTAAGAAAAAGCCTAAAGTAAATGGCAAGATAATACCACCTACAGCAGGTAACAATGCCTGGCGTGAATCTTCTCTGATCTGTTTGATATTCGTTTCCAAGCCTGCTTCAAAAAGCAGAAAAAGTACACCGACTTTGGCTATCCAGATAATTACTTCATCAGGTTCGATGAAATGCAAAAAGGTGGGCCCTAACACAATTCCCAGAAACAGCATTCCTATTACCGGGGGTTGTTTAAATTTTTTGGAGATGGCTCCAAGTATTTTTGAGAAGAAGATGATTATTGCCAGATGCAATAAAATATTATTTTCCATTATTATTCTTTATAATTCTTTGCTGATTTATATGTTGATCGTATGTCTTTGTAAATTCATGCTGACCGGTCCCTGTGGCAAAAAAGAAGAAATAATCAGTTTCTTCGGGCTCCAGAACCGCTTGAATAGAAGTAACAGAAGGATTACAGATAGGAGTGGGTGGCAAGCCATAATTCTTGTATGTGTTGTAGGGAGAATCTATATTTAGATCTTTATAATATATATATTTTCTGGTCTTACCACGTTCCTCTAAAGCATACGCAATAGTTGGATCTGCCTGCAGCTTGTAATGGTAATTCAACCTGTTTAAATACACACTGGCAATTGTGGGTTTTTCTTCTTCCACCCGCGCTTCACGTTCCACGATCGATGCCAGGATTATAACATCATAAAAATCTAATTTCTCATCAGGTACAAAATTCAGGTCAGCTGTTTGGGAAAAAAAGCTTTTTACTAGATGAGAAATAATATATTTTTCGCTAACACCTTCTGGAAAATGATAAGTTTCAGGATAAAGAAAACCCTCCAGACTGGAAATTGAAAAGCCGGTAAATTGCTTTGCGATCTGAGGATCATTGCAAATTTCCATAAAATGCTGAAAATCTCCAAATTTTTCTTTACTCAATAGTTTGCATGTTTTTCTTACAGATAATCCTTCTGGAATGGTTACTTTACGAAGAACTACTTTACCGGATTTTATTGTTTCAATTACATCAAATAAAGCTAATCTACCTTTGAATAAATATTTTCCATAACTTAGAATTCCAGCAGATTTTGTTAATTTAATAAAAAGATAAAACGAATTTTTACTACGGATCACCCTATGATCAGCAAGTTTCTGAGCTATCGAGAGAGCTGTTTCACCCTTCTTAATTTCCACCAGAACTTCATTAACTTGTCTGGGCAAAAAAAACAAAGACATTACATAGCTGCCTATAGAAACAAACAATATCAGAGAAATAATTATTATTTTTTTATACAGTTTCATTTGTTGTTTTCCAGATAATTTCTTAATATTAAAGATGCAGCAACTTTATCGATCACATCTTTACTCTCATGAATATTGTATCCCATTTCCTGTAAGGCTTCATTTGCTTCTACGGTTGTATATCTTTCATCCCACAGAATTACAGGAATAGAAATGCTCTTTTTCAATTTCTCTGCAAAATCGCGTACTTCTATGGTTTTTTGAGTATCCTCTCCAGCAAGGTTCAGTGGCAATCCCAGAATGATTTTTCCAATATTTTCTTTCTTAATTATACTGTTTATTTTATCAAGAAGGTCATTGTCATTATTTATTACTTTGTAGGGACGGGCAATAATCTGCATCGGATCGCTAATGGCAATACCAACCCGCACCGCACCATAATCGATGCCCATAATTCTATATAATTCCATATGTAAGTTCTTCCCTGTAAACGAAGTAGACAAGCTGAGTGTTATCTGTCACAGAGAAGGGGTGTTTGTGTCCTCTTCTTTTTTTTCTTCATCTTTTTCTTTCAATTTTGCTATAAGGACTTTTTTTGCTTCGATCTCTTTTTCAAATTTTTTGATCTTCTTGATGTGCTCCTGAATCTGGGTACTTTCTTTGAACTCTTTCTGATTATTATATATATAATCACCAATTTCTGTTTTTTGATCTCTTATCTGTGCTTTTAAGCCACTTATTTTCATTTTCAAGGCAGATATCTTGCTAACTTCCTCAACTTTATCGAAAACCTTTGATAATGCCGTACTCGCCTCTTTTCGAATGTTATCAAAAAAAGCCTTTTTATCCATATTTACCTCCAAAAGAGTTTTGATATTCTTCATAAACGTTTTTTTGTCAATTTTTTTAAATGTAAATTTTTGTATATTAACATTAAATAAAAAACACAATTTAAAATAGATTTAGTGGATTTTGGTATTAATTTTGCATAGCTTATATAAATAATAAAATAAAAAAATTCAGGAGAAATAAAATGAAAAGAATTTTAATTATTTGTATTATATTGATCGCAATCTCATTTCTTTATTCATCAGAATCAGGGATTGATTTGAATTATGAAAAAATCGATTCCCGGCTCTTAAGAAATGATATATCTGGAATGGAAGCTAATTTCACATTATCGGAGATCGTGTCATTCGATGTAAATACCCCGGAAGGAACTTTTTCCCAGTTAAATGTACCCGGATACACACATACAAATAACATAGGTGCCCCAAAGCTTCCGGCAATAAGAAAGATAATTTCTGTTCCTTTTGGAGCTGAGGTCAAGATAACATCTCTGAACTATAAATCCACTGAATATGTATTGAATAATTATGGAATTAATTATCCTGTAATGCCTGCTCAACCACCTGTTCCCAAAAGTGCAGATCCCTCTACAATTAAATTCAAATACAATCCGCAAGCTTACTTGGAAACCAGTTATTCCAATAATAACATTGTACGAGTCGAAGAAATCGGGATAATGCGTGGAACGAGACTGTTTACACTGATAGTGGAACCAATTAAATATAATCCTGTTTCCGGAACAATAAAAGTTTTCAATAATATTAATGTTCGTATCGATTTTACAGGAGCAGATCTGGCTGAAACAAATTTGAGAAGAGCAAAAACATATTCTCCTTACTTTGAATCTGCTTACCAGAATTACGTTTTAAATTATTCTCTCGCATCTTCAAGAGAAGACTTAACCAGGTATCCAATAAAATATGTAATCATTTCCGACCCGATGTTCGAAGAACAATTGGAACCTTTCATCGATTGGAAAATCCAGAAAGGTTTTGAAGTAATTGTAGGTTATACCGATGATCCAGCAGTTGGAGGTACAACTACATCCATAAAGAATTATATTCAAACTTTGTGGGATGCTGCAACTCCTGAATCTCCAGCTCCTTCATTCATTCTGTTCGTGGGAGATGTAGCTCAGATCCCTGCCTGGAATGGAAGCACAGGTGGTCATATCACAGATCTGAATTATGTTAAAATAGAAGGGGGAGATTATCTCCCTGAAATTTATTATGGAAGATTCTCGGCAAATAATGAAACTGAACTGCAACCTCAAATCGATAAAACGCTTGAATATGAAAAGTACGAAATGCCTGACCCCACTTTTCTTGGTGAAGTAGTTATGATCGCAGGAATGGATGCCTCTCATGGTTACACCTGGGGAAATGGACAGATAAATTATGGAACTGAAAATTATTTTAATGCTGCTCATGGAATTCTTTCACACACATATTTGTATCCCAATTCAGGAAGCAACTCTGCGAATATTATTCAGAATGTCAGCGATGGTGTATCATATATTAATTATACTGCTCATGGCTGGGATCAAGGTTGGGCTGACCCAAGTTTTACAATTGCCAATATAAATAGTTTGCAGAATGTAAGTAAATACTGCCTTGCTGTTGGTAATTGCTGTTTAACAAACAAATTTGAAGTTTATAATTGCTTTGGTGAAGCCTGGCTGAGAGCAGAGAACAAGGGAGCAATAGGTTATATCGGCGGAACAAACAGCACTTATTGGGATGAAGATTACTGGTGGGGTGTTGGTGCAGGTACAGTCACTGCACATCCTGCTTATGCAAACACAGGTCCCGGTGCTTATGACGGTATGTTCCATGATCATGGAGAACCTTTTAATGAATGGTATACAACCTCTTATGCTGTTATCATGGCTGGAAATCTGGCTGTTGTTCAGGGAGGAGGAAGCTCAGACTATTATTGGGAAATTTACTCGATTATGGGTGATCCCTCATTATCTACTTATTTCGGAGTTCCTTCAGATAATATTGTAAGTTATCCTTCCACTATATTCCTGGGGTTAACTACAGTTCAAATTTCAGCAGAACCATATTCTTATGTATCAATTTCAATGAATGGAGTTAGTCATGGAGTTGGTCTGGTCGACGCTACAGGTGTTATCGATCTGGAGATTGACCTGTTCGTCACTCCAGGTCTTGCTCAATTAGTAATTACACGTCAAAATAGAGTACCGATCATTGAAGATATCGAAGTTATTCCTAATGCCGGTGCTTATATCATTGTTAACAATTTTGTGGTTAATGATGATAATAATAATATCCCCGAATACGATGAGAGCATAACACTCGATGTAACATTTGAAAATGTAGGAATTGAAGATGCATTAAATGTTAATGCTACTCTCAGTACAAATGATACTTATGTAAATATTACTTCCGATTATGTTGAAATTGGAGATATTTTAGCAGGTTCTACTGTTACAATTACAGATGCTTTCGAAATTGATATTGCCGATGATATTCCCGATCAACACCAGATATTTTTTGATGTTGAAATTGTGGGTTCAAGCACCTGGAATTCAACGATCAACATAATCTTTAATGCTCCGGCTTTCGAAATTGGCGAGATGGTGATAAACGATTCCGGAGGAGATGGCACTCTTGATCCGGGAGAAACAGCTACGTTATTAATACCTTTAACAAATACTGGCAACGCTGTATCACCTGAAATTTTCACCCAGCTTGTGAATGGCTCACCCGATATTCTTACAATTATTTCGGGCAACTTCGATCTGAATGCTTTGAATCCTGCCGAAGAAGGTATCGCAGAATTTGAGATAGAAGTAGATGCCGGTGTCGTTCCCGGAACAATCGCTATACTTGGTTTTATGTCTACCAGCGGTGCTTATAATTCAAGTTTTACTTTCTTCCCTTCTATAGGTTTAATATCAGAAGATTTTGAAACCGGTGATTTTTCACAATACGATTGGCAGATGGGAACCTTTGGTTGGCAGATCAGCAGTACGCAGCCTTATGAAGGTGTTTACTGTGCTCAATCAATTGATATATCCGATAATCAGACAGCCAGCATCAGCTTAACGATGGATATTCCTGCAGATGGAGAGATCAGTTTCTGGAAAAAAGTTTCCTCGGAAGCTAATTATGATTATCTTCGTTTCTACATCAATAACCAGGAGCAGGGAGAATGGGCTGGAATAGTAACATGGAGTCAGGAAACATTCCCTGTTTCTGCTGGTAATGTTACCTTTAAATGGGCTTATGAAAAGGATGGTTATGTTAGCAATGGCAGTGATTGTGCCTGGATAGATTATATTATATTCCCCGCAATAGGTGGAGGAGATGCAGCTATTTTAGGTGTGAATGCCGAATCACTTGAGTTCGGTGAAGTCGAGATCGGTGAAACTGCTCTTCAACAATTTAATATTTTTAATCTGGGAGTACTGGATCTGAATGGTACGATCACCACTCCGGAAGGCTATACTGTAAGCATTGAAGAAACCAGAAACGAAGTAGACTATTTTGTGAGTCCGGGTGAGTATATTACAGTGATTATAGAATTTGCACCTACACAAGCTGTTCAATATGATGGAGATATCATCATTACCAGCAACGATCCAAATCAGAGTGAAGTTAATATTCCTGTGAGTGGAACAGGTTTCAGTACAGAGAACGGTATGGAGCTTATTCCTCTTGCTACCAAACTTCAAAGAAATTTTCCCAATCCTTTCAATCCTACTACTTCTATTAAATATGCACTTCATGAAGACGCAAAGATCTGCATTGAAATATTCAATATAAAGGGACAGAAAGTAAAAACACTAATTGATAAGAAACAATCTGCAGGTTATCATGCAGTTATGTGGAATGGAAAAGATAACTCCGGCAAAACTGCTGCCAGCGGATTATATTTCTACAAAATGGCCTCCGAAGGAAACAGCGGAGATTATATATCTATAAAGAAAATGATTTTATTAAAATAAAAAAAATAGGAGAATAGTATGAAAACCTTAAAAAATGTTGTTTTATTAACACTTCTTCTTTTATTAGGCGCAACCGGTTTGTTCGCTTCACA
Organism: Candidatus Cloacimonadota bacterium; assembly: GCA_030621085.1. Taxonomy (GTDB): domain Bacteria; phylum Cloacimonadota; class Cloacimonadia; order Cloacimonadales; family TCS61; genus JACNIV01. Next base: position 72,348 of record JAUXIJ010000004.1, read on the forward strand.
AGGATTTGAAGTGAATTTCAATCAACCTGTAAGTTCCGAGTATGACCTTGAGTTTGAGCTTGGTAACTACAGGCTGAACGAAACACAGAAAAATGGCAAGATGTTCACTGAAATCGATTTTGCAAGTAGTGTAGTAACAAACAAAAAAGGATTTGCAGCACTTCCCTACATTCATGCTTCGGTTCAAATTTCACCGGACAGAAACGTAACAACGGAAATCGTTTCTTCTGATTACGTGGAATATCAACTCGATCATCCGCTTGTTCCATCACGAGGAATTATTTACCGTAACCAGGATCCGTCTACCATTCCTTACGAAATTGCTCGAGAATCTATCGTAGATGAATTTTATCCTGTTAATATTACTCAAACTACTGAACCTTATATCCTGAGAGATATTCGTGGTGTGAACGTTTATGTTTATCCCTTCCAATATAATGCTGCCCGAAATATTCTGCGTGTTTATACAAACGTAACCGTGAAACTTACCGATAACTATACCATGCCCATCAACCCGATCACATCATTTTCCCGTACTATTATGCGTGATATGCATCATATGTATTCCACCATTTTCATCAACTATGATAGAACTCGTTTTGAAAACGAATTGGCAGATTTCGGTTCTATTCTGGTTATTCATACACCACGTGATGCAACCGTTATTCTTCCCTATATTGAGTGGAAAAGAGAAAAAGGGCATACAGTTTATGTGGAAGAAGTGGCAACAGGGACAAATGTGATCAGCCTTGTAAGCAGCCAATATACATCTCATAATGATATTCTCTATGTTCAGCTTGTAGGAGATTGGGCAGATATTCAAGGACCTACCAGCGGTGGTGCTGCTGCCGATCCAAATTTGGGTTGTGTGGTTGGTGGAGACGATTATCCTGATATGATAGTGGGAAGATTCTCTGCCAACGCAGCGAATGATGTGACAGTTCAGGTGAATAAATCCATCATATATGAACAGGTTCCGCAATTGGGAGAAACCTGGTATTCAGCAGCGATCGGGATCGCCTCCAACCAAGGTCCTGGCGATGATAATGAATTAGATTACGAACATATTCAAAATATTTATGATAACAAACTTGATCCTTTCACCTACGATACTTACACTCCGATCTACGATCCTGCAGCTAATGCAACCATGGTTGCTAACGCTGTGAATACAGGTGCCAGTATTATCAATTATTGCGGGCATGGTTCCACAACATCCTGGGGTTCTTCCGGTTTTAGTAACACTCA
>JAUXIJ010000120.1 GCA_030621085.1 Candidatus Cloacimonadota bacterium
TGAGTGTTACTAAAACCGGAAGAACCCCAGGATGTTGTGGAACCATGCCCGCAATAATTGATAATACTGGCACCTGTATTCACAGCGTTAGCAACCATGGTTGCATTAGCTGCAGGATCATAGATCGGAGTGTAAGTATCGTAAGTAAACGGATCGAGTTTGTTATCATAAATATTTTGAATATGTTCGTAATCTAATTCGTTATCATCGCCAGGACCCTGGTTGGAGGCAATACCGATGGCTGCATAATACCAGTCAGCTCCCATGTCTGGGTCTCTCTCGTAGGTGATTGTCTTATTGACCTGAGTAGTTACATGTGCTTCACTGTTTGCAGAAAATCTTCCCACTATCATATCAGGATAATCGTCTCCACCTACAACACAACCCAAATTTGGATCGGTTGCTGCACCACCGCTGGTAGGTCCTTGAATATCTGCCCAATCTCCTACGAGCTGAACATATAGAATATCATTATGAGATGTATATTGGCTGCTTACAAGGCTAATCACATTTGTTCCTGTTGTTACTTCTTCCACGTAAACTGTATGCCCTTTTTCTCTTTTCCATTCGATATAGGGAAGAATAGCAGTTGCATCACGAGGTGTGTGAATCACCAGTATTGAACCAAAATCTGCCAATTCGTTTTCGAAGCGAGTTCTATCGTAGTTTATGAAAATGATAGAATACATATGATGCATATCACGCATAATAGTACGTGAAAACGATGTGATCGGGTTAGTAGGCATGGTGTTATCATCGGTAAGTTTCACGGTTATCGTTGTATAAACACGCAGAATATTTCGGGCTGCATTATATTGAAATGGATAAACATAAACGTTCACACCACGAATATCTCTCAGGATATATGGTTCGGTAGTCTGAGAAATATTAACAGGATAGAATTCATCAATCAAAGATTCGCGATCAATTTCATAAGGAATAGTGGACGGATCCTGGTTACGGTAAATAATTCCTCGTGATGGAACAAGCGGATGTTCGAGCTCATATTCCACATAATCGAAAGAAACGATCTGCGTTGTTACGTTTCTGTCCGGTGAAATTTGAACCGAAGCATGAATGTAGGGAAGTGCAGCAAATCCTTTTTTGTTCGTTACCACACTACTTGCAAAATCGATCTCAGTGAACATTTTGCCATTTTTCTGTGTTGCGTGCAGCCTATAGTTACCAAGTTCAAACTCAAGGTTATACTCGGAACTTACAGGTTGATTAAAAGATACTTCAAATCCTTCTGAAGCGAACAAACCGGTTGCGCCTAACAAAAGAAGAAGTGTTAATAAAACAACATTTACTGAAACTTTCATTATACTCTCCTATTTTTTATTTCAATAAGATTTATACGCCATGGCGCACGAGTCCACCCTTATTTTAGGAGGATCATTTTCTTGGTGGAAGTATACCTGCCACTATTACCTTCCGAGACCATTTTGTAGAAATACAATCCACTGGCAGCAGTCCTGCCGCTGTTATCTTTTCCATCCCACATAACTGTATGATAACCTGTAGATTGCCACTTATCAATTAGTGTTTTCACTTTTTGACCCTTTATATTAAATATTTCAATACAGGTTTTTGCGTCTTCATGAAGTGCATATTTAATGGAAGTGGTAGGGTTGAAAGGATTAGGATAATTACCATTCAGCATGGTAGCAATGGGGATCAATTCGTTTCCTGTATCAGACTGCACGTAAGGAATTATAACTGTATCGGTGGGGTCACTTTCGTTATCCTGACTATATTCTGCCGTAACGTAATATCCGTAATCTCCGCTTTCGAATAAAGAATCTACATAGGTCATAATCAGGGTCGTATCCAGTAGTGTGAACGTTCCACTATCGATATTCCGATAGATATTATAGTGCTGGAAATCCCTGGTGCCGGTTTCTGATTGCTCCCAATTCAGAGTAACATAACAATCTTCCAGTTCTCCTTCGAGGTTAATGGGAGGAGCAAGGTAGCAAAGTACAAAATCTACGGTTGTGGTCTGATCTTCAAAAACTTCTACATCATAAATGGTTATTGTTTCATATCCGGTACCACTGGCAGTTACATCATAAATTCCCACAGGCATTGTAAAAAAGAAATATCCTGTTTCGTCTGGGCTGACATTTCCATAAATTGTTGAAATTATAAAATCTTCTACATTTCCAACAGGGATAAGAGTAACCATTCCATCTATAATTCCACTTGCTCCCGGAATAATTGTGGGAAAGACTATATAATCAACCCAGGCACAATCTTCCGGCAGAGAAGTGCTGCCATCGCTGCTATCTTTTACATATACCCACGTAAATGTGTGTGTTCCAGCAGTTACCGGGTAACTGGCGTAAGTCCAGGGAGAAGAACCATCGGCTTCCGGTTGATAACGACCAGCTTCTTCATCATCTATAAAGAAGATCAATCCATCATAGAAATAAGTTTGGGAAGGACTGTATTCACATGCCACACGATAATAAAAACTGATCTCACCAGCTGATACAACATCCACGGTTACATTCATAAAAGAAGCCTGGTTGTGAGTAATGGGATAAGATTTGGCACTGGCTGCACCACTGTAAAAACTATCCGTCGCAATGCTCCAGTTTATATCGGGTATGGTATCGACTATCGTGAAATCTTCGATCGGGTTTATATTTGGCCAGGTAATGTTACAGCCTACAAATTCCCAGGGATAATTTGTGAAACCACCCGATTCAAAATCTTCAATGAATATACCTACCGAGGTGTCGTAATTCCGGGTAACTATATATTCTCCGGCTGTCACATTATAGTTGAAAGTAACGGGAGTTCCAAAGGTAATCTCATCACTGGCTGTAACTGTATAAACAGCATCCTCGAAGGATTGGCTACCAATCTCTCCCAGGTTGACCGGGCTTTGTGCGATATTGATAAGTGGATTTGAGCAGGAAAGATCGGCAATTGCTTCGGGTGAGTTAGCATGTCCATCGTTATAGGTGGGGATAGTGATCGTAACCGTTTCTCCGGGATCGAGAACTCCGTTATTATTTCCGGCAGCATCATCGATGGTCATTTCACCTGCCCATAATACAGGAGCATAAGCTTCTATTACAAAATTGGATATCCAGGTATCAGTTCCATCTGTAGCACTCACCTGGAACAAGAACATGTGTTCATCTGGAATGGAATCGCATACTTCCACAGCAAAACCATCATCTACTGTTACTATTGCTCCTGCTGCGATGTTGCCATAAAATTCGGTATCATCTGTGATGGTTATGTATTGATCATCTGTGCTCAGAGTAACGGTTACATTATCTGCCTGATCGATCCCCACATTTTCCACACTTAAAGTAAGAAGGATGAATTCACCATAATCCATCAACCCATTCCCATTTCCTGCCGTATCATCCAGAGTGTAAGAATCAAATAATACATAGGGTCCTTCCGGTGGGATAACATCGACTTGAGCAGTATATCGGTAATAATCCTGTTTGGTAACAATAATATCGATAACCACGCCCGGCAGTTGTTGAACAATAGGAATATCTACAGGTGCACCAGTTCCTTCTCCCACGCCTATCAGAACTCCATCTACGGATAACCCGATAAGAGAACCCTCATTTGCTATGATAGTGAAGTAATCTAATGCACTAAGAAGTACAGGGTCATGAATAATAGTAAGGGTTTGAGGAATAACAGAATAGACTGTGCTGAACGCATCGCCATGATGGTGGAACAAGTTATAGGTTACTTCTTTGTTGTTTGTGTTGTAGGGCCAGCTTGATTGCTGCAGGAAGTATTTTCCGGCTGAATTTGCAAAGGCTGGAAGTATTCCCCGGTGGTCGGGAATTGTGCCGTAGTCAGGAAGAAATTCAGGCCACATGTTGTCGTACATTCCCCAAACGAATGTATCATTCACAAAGGAATAGGATACCTCGGATGCAGCATTGATGCCAAGTGCACCGGCATTCTCACCATTAT
>JAUXIJ010000158.1 GCA_030621085.1 Candidatus Cloacimonadota bacterium
GCGCAGGGGATCTGGTGCGTGCGCTCGATCACAGCCAGACGAGAATCGAGACCGAGATCGAACGGATCGTGATCAGCGTTCTCGGCGGAGGGTGTGACGTCCCGATCGGCGCGTTTGCAGAGATGGTAGGCGGCGATGAAGTCAGGGTGCGTGCCGAGGTGCTATCTCTTGATGGCAGCCGGTATGAACGGGTGGATGAGACGATTCCAGTGAAAGGGTACGTGGAACACGCTGAAAGGGTGGGTGTTGAATTGCAAGCGAAAGGCGGGGGCGCGCTGGTGAAAGAGGCGTGCCGGTACTGATTGTATGTGGTTTCAGGCTCTACTGAGTGAAAAGTTCGTAAGGGAACTCACAAGTAATAATATGCCGGGAGCGTCACACCACCATCAATAAGAGGTCTGCATTGTATACGCAAGATTACTTAACGAACACTTGTGAAATCTGCGTTGGTTTTAAGTATCATGACGCCCCCATCACAAATGCATGAAACTCACGCGATCAACATGGCAGTCTTACAATATCCTCGTTGGTATGGTTACTGATGAACTTGATCTTGAGCGCAACGGTAAGATGAGTGGCAGGAAATCGCTATATACAGGCTCTGTACTTAAGTCCGGGGTTTAGTGACTGAAGATGATAGATGAACTGCACATCCTTGATACTGAAGATACAGGTAGATAATTATGAAGAAATTGTTGTTAATTTGTATTTTAATTATTGGAATTATTTTTATTTCGGGCTGTATTGGCAATGAAAATAATTCAAATACTGAAACAACAACGAGTTCTAAAATTAATCAAGAATCTGATTCAAACCAAAACGATTTGAAGAAATTAGAGCATTTTATTGACTCAGGTCTTAAAAATGTTAAAATAGAATCTTCTGACCCTAACATTGAAGTGATAAGAATGGAATTAAAGGATAATAGAGAATATGAAGCTTCATATAATTATTTAATTCATGTGTTAGTACAAAATAATGGAGATTACCCTGTAAGAATTGAATCCGGTGTAATGTATGGTCCTTTTTATAAGCATATACTAAGTGATTCATTTATCTTACTCAAAAGTGGTGAAAGGATGTGGCTAAACCCATCTGGTCAAGGGTTTGAAAAATTAAATCTATTATCAACTCTCTTTATAAATGCATATACAACAGTTGAAACGGATATTTCCCCCGATATTGGAGACATTAAAATTAATTTACAAATTACAGATTCGATTACAAATAGCAAAATTGATTGGACAAAAAGACAATCTCCAAAACCATCATATTTAGAGTCAGCACTTGATATTAATAGTATACAATACGAAGTAACAGATGATAATCACAAATGGGAATATCTAACCATAGGGGTAAACATAAAAGAAAAGGAATTTAATGGATGTGTTAATGTAGGTATTGATACAGCATATGGTAGGAAACTTCAAAAGTTAAATATCAGATATGGGGGTATTGAATATACAAAATTTCCTCTTGAAGGCTATAAGGCTAGAGACATAAACCAAATTGGATTTTATGTAATGAATAAATGTTGAAACAATTCAAAAATTCTGGAAAAAGAATGCCAAATATGGATTTAAATCAAATCACTCGCAGTAATTGTTAGACTGGCTCTATATAGATAACAAGATATAACTATCAAAATCGCAATCTTGAGGCTTTGAAACGGAAAAGATGGGATATTTAATTATTATTGCTTCAAATAATTGCCAGACAGTCTCTTCCAAAGGAGTTTAGAATATACCCCCTTTTTCTATAAACTCCCATGCGCCCTTTAAAGATGCCCTGCTTTTCGAAAGCAGGGTCCGTGACTTCAAGATGTACGCGCGGCATCTTATTTGTTGGGGAGTCCTTAAGATGCGGCTTGCGATAACAAATATATACCAAAACGATCCATTCAAGAGAGATGACCAGCACCCCGAATCTCGATTATGGAACACTCGGGCTGAA
>JAUXIJ010000026.1 GCA_030621085.1 Candidatus Cloacimonadota bacterium
TTCTATTCTCTCTCACTCACCTGCACTTCTATTATAATTAACTTATAATGATCTACAAAAAAAATACCTCTCTTTATAAAAAGGTTTGGCAAAACTGAAATGCACCCTTTTTGTGTCAAGTCGATTTTATCTTTTTTATTAATTTTTTATTGTTTTATAAAAATACTTTTTATTTATTCCCGAAACTACCAGGCCATGATGAATAAATTTTGACCATACTTCCAATGTTTCAAGGGCTATTCGATTTTTTGCTTTCCTAGTAAAGGATCCGATATGAGGGGTTAAAATTACGTTATTAAAATCAGCATAATCGACTGAAATAAAAGGCTCCACTGAAAAAACATCAGTTGCAAATCCCAACAATTTGTCGCATTCTAATCCCGCTGCTACTGCATTTTCAGAAATAATTCCACCCCGTGCCGTATTCACAAGCCAGGCAGGATGTTCTAATAAACTAATTGTTGAATCATCAAAATAATTCTCTGTTTCATATGTAAGTGGACAGTGGTATGAAATTAAATTGCACCATTTTATGCCATCATGATATTTAATAGATTCGACTTCCTTTTTTTGCCATTCTGCCTTCGACAGATATGGATCGACACCTTTAACTTCAGCACCAAAATACTGCAGAGCTTTTGCTACCCTGGTTCCTACCCTGCCAACACCCACGATCAGAGCATTCAAATCGGAAAGCTCCAAATTATTTTCTAACCCGGTTTTCCAATTCCCTCTCAGAATATTCTGTTTTGCAGTTTGATGTTGTTTAATTAAAGCCATGATAAAAGATATTGTATGCTCATACGCTGATATTGCATTTGCTTCCGGTGTGTTACAGACGGTTACATTTCGCTTTTCAGCTTCTAAAATATCAATATTATCAAAACCACTACCAGCACGAATGATCATTTTTAGGGCAGGAAATTTCCGGAACATCGTTCTATCAAAAACCGTTTTTGTTCTTATAATAACAATCTCTATCATACGAGTTGCAGGTACATTTCCGGGTTGGAAAAAATATTTTTCCCAACCTTTCTGCTTAATTTTTTGCCAGAATAGATCCGGCATTTCTTCCAAAACTAATGTGTTCATTTCAAATTCATTTATAAATAACTGTCTTTATAATTTACGTAATTTTCTGCTGATTTATAAATACTTTCAATTTCCTTTTCCGAAAGTTTTCTCAGTACTTTTGCCGGCGTTCCTATTATCAGACTTTGAGGAGGAATTTTTTTATTCTGTGTAACAATAGACCCTGCTGCAACTATAGATTCCTTCCCGATCTCACAACCATCCAGCAAGGTAGCACTCATACCAATAAGACAGGCATCACCAATGGTACAGCCATGCAGCATGACTTTGTGCCCCACAGTTACATCATTTCCAATTTTTGTGGGATATCCGTCACTTTTATCGGATTTTGTATATTGACTCACATGAACCATACTCAGATCCTGAATGCTTGTTCTGCTACCGATCTTAATGGAATGAACATCACCGCGGATAATGGTACCAAACCAAACTGAACTATCTGCCCCGACCTTAACATCACCAATTACATTTGCAGAAGGGGCAATGAACGTTCTTTCACCAATTTCAGGCGTAAATTCTTTATAATTTATTATCATCGCATATCCCTTTTATATCTTTTGAAAAGTTTTAAAATGTATTTTTGCAACTTCTCTCAGTTTCTCTTTTCCATATTTAGCAACAAATTCAGAAGCTGTTTTCACAACTTTCTCAGAAGCTCCTTTAGGTAATTCCAGATCATATTTTTCGGAAAGCTCTTTCATCTTCTTTAAAAATAAATAGCGGGCAATGATGGAAGCAGATGCAACGGCCAGATCATCCTCGGCTTTTATCCTGTGCTGTAATTTGATCTTCTTCAGGTCTTTAAGAGAAGAAAGCAGGGTTTTATCGCTGGCAAAGCGGTCTACTACGGCACCTTCAAATTTGTGATTCTTTTTTAAATTTAGAATAACCCGCCCGTGCATCCAGGCAAGAAGCTCATTTAATTTCTTGTTTTGTTTTCGGAATTGTTCATACAACTCATTGTATTTGGAAGGATGCAGAATGATCGTTTCTATGTTAACAAAAAACCTGGCATACAGTTGCTTTGCGATCTTCTCAATATCCCCATCCTTCAATAACTTGGAATCTTTTACTCCCAGCTTTTTCAGAGTTGGCAACATTGCCTGATTGCAGATAAAACCACAAACTACCAGTGGTCCAAAAAAATCTCCTTTGCCCGATTCATCCGTTCCTGCCCACAATTTCCAGTTGTGATCTGTTCGCACAGGGTCTATTCTTTGATCCAGGATTTTCTGCAATAGCGGTCTTAGTTTATTATTTGGAGCACCGCCAATTACTGTTGAAATTCCCTTCTTACTGGAAAAATAAATATTTAAAGGTATTTCTTCCTCATTTATAGAAAATTTAAGTTGAACTCCAAAATCGATCACTTTCTCGTCAGAAACTATAAGATCATTCTTTTTTGTTTCAGTAAGAAGTTTTACAATAAACTCAGATAATTCAGTTCTCATTTCTCCTCGATTATCACGCTACCGAAAACTACATCGACATCCAGTCTAAGATAATCTTCTCCTTCGGTGTAACTGCCGGTTTTGTAAATATAATCTCCAAAGAAACTCACATTCCCAACGGGCATTTTAGTATCGCCAAACACTGTACTGATCTTGATCTTCATCGGAATTTCCTGGTTAATGTAAATGAGACCAGAGCCGAATATAACAGAAATTTCGATCTTTTCTTTACCTCCCGAAACATCGATATCGCTCAAGTCTATCGTGCTCCTTCCAAAAATAACATTGTACTCACTGCCGGGAGCAAGATACTCCACTTTTGTATCGCTGAACATGATTGTATTGCGATCTGCCTTGATTCCTACCCCACCAAATAATATCTTTGCTCCAAAATAAATAAGAAGCAGAGCAAAACCAATTCTGAAAAAGGGAATATCTATTTTGAAAACTGCTTTTATAATTATTGTAGCTCCAAAAAGTACTAATAAAATTCCCCAGAATAAACCACCAAAAAGAAATTGCATTCTCATTTTTCCTCCTTTACAAGCTTATTATAATATTTCTATAAAACTCAAAACAGTCTTTGCGAGGTCTCATGCAAAACTCTCTTTCGAAGCAATCTCATACATTTAACATATGCTGAAGAATAAGATTGCTTCGTTTGTAACAATAAAAAGAAAACTCGCAAAGACAACCTATAATCGATATTCTCATAAAATCCTATTATTCTGCTGAACTCTTAAGTTTATCAAATAAATTTTCAATTCTCACTCTAATTTTTTTGAATGTTTCGCGATAAAAATAAACATCCAATCCATAAGGATCATCTATATCCATATTATAATCCGTGAATTCCGAAAGTGTGAAAACCTTATTTATGCTGTTTGGAAAGTAATCAAGAAGATACAGCTTATGTTGAGTCGTCATTGTGAGCACCAGCCAGCTATCCTGGATCAACTGCTCATTGATCTGCGTGGAAACATGTTTGGATGCATCGATGTCATTTTCATCGAGTACAATTCTGGAATTTTCAGAGATCATCACACCACTTTCAAAAAAACCTGCTGAACCAATTCGATAAGAGAGACCATTCTTATCCACTAGATGCTGCAAATAATGTTCTGCCATGGGACTGCGGCAAATATTGGCAGTACAAATAAAAAGGATCAGGGGTTTTGCGTAAGAGTTCTGAATTTCAGAAAATGGTATCTTACCTTCCCGGATGCATTTAATATTTTCTTTTGTGCCATCTATCACTGTGGAAGGAATTATGCTTAGCTCTTTATGTTTGGAAGGAATAACTGCAAAATCGAACCAGTTACCTTTTTCCTGCAAAATATCTTCAACATTCTCATAAGGAACTTCACCCGATAGATTTATGCTGGTACTTATAATTGGCGTTCCAACCTTTTTTATAAATTCTCTTAGAAAGGAACTCGTTGGGATTCTGAATGCCACTTTCTGATTTTGAGAAACAAATTTAAAACTATTTTCAGGGTCATTTAAAACGATGGATAACTCACCGGGCCAATATTGCTGGCAAAGTCTTCTTATTTTGGGATGATATTTAATTCCATACCTTTCCAACCAATCTACCTCAGGAATTAAAACAATATACCCTTTCTTCTGAGTTCGTTTTTTCAGGTTATCAATTTTTTTTACTGCAACTTTACTGAAAGCCGAGCAACCGACACCAAACATATTACCAGTATAATGCAGAAATACTGCATCTTCAAAGTATTTTACTTTCGAAATTTTATTGTAAATTTTCATCTTTTTCTCTCAAATACACTGAATAAACAAAAAAAGAATGATATATTAGGCAAGTATTTTATAAAATATTTGACAAAATAACTACCTCAAAAAGAAAAACACGCAAAATTAATAAAGAAAAGTTTTTTTTAAAAGAGGAAAAATCATGAAAGATTCTATAAGGATAATAATAACAGGTGGAACGTTCGATAAAGAGTATAACGAAAAAACCGGTGAACTCTATTTCAAAGATTCACACATACCCGGTATGCTTGAACTGGGAAGATCAAGGTTGAATATCAGTATCAGAACTCTGATGATGGTAGACAGCAATGAAATAATTGAAGATGATAGAGAAATCATTGCCAAAAATTGTCTGAAGGCACAGGAAGATAGAATCGTTATTACACATGGAACTGACACGATGGTTGATACAGCAAGAATAATTGCAGAAATTGTTAAAGATAAAACTATTGTGATGACCGGTGCTATGGTCCCATATACTTTTGGAAGTTCAGATGGACTTTTCAATCTTGGAAGTGCAATAGCATTTGTACAAACCCTTCCTCCAGGGATTTACATAGCAATGAACGGACGATATTTCCCCTGGGATAATGTGAGGAAGAATAAAGAGATATGCGAGTTCGAAGAAAGTAAATAAGTGTTCTTTTAGAAATTAATTATAAATTAAACTTTCATCACTCCAGATAATTCATCGGATCGACAGGAATTCCCTTTTTCCTCAATTCAAAATGAACACAGGGCTGCCGGGCAGAACCGGTACTGCCGGAAAGAGCTATTAACTGGCTCTTTTTTACTTTGTCTCCTTTGGAAACAAGCAGAGAGCTGTTATGCGAATATAGTGTGTGAAATCCATTCTGATGATCTATTATCACTAATTTACCAGCTCCGTTATACCACTCGGCATAAGCTATCACTCCATCTTCCACGGCAACTATATCCGTGCCGGTTATTGCTGAAATATCGATACCGTTATTCTTTGTACTTACTTTGTACTGATCGCTTTTTTGTACGCCATAACCACGAATTACTTCACCTTTCACAGGCCAGATAAGTTTATCTGTGGAAAATTTATATGTGTAATGTTCTGTAAAAATATCAGCTTGTAGTTTAGTAATAAGTTCGTCTAATGCAGCAGCTTCTTCTTCCAGCTTTTTTTTCTGTTCCAAAGCTGCCAGATGTTCTTTTTCATAATTACTAATCTCGCCTTCCAGGCTGCCTATCTGTGTAGTGTATTTTTTCTTCTTTTTATTGGTAACTATCCGGGTCCAAACCAGGTCTTCGTATTTTCTATTTTCCTTTCTCTTAATTTTTTCCAATCCGCTTTTTTTACCTTCTATCTCTTCGATCTCATCAGCGGTCTGCTGGATAAGTGAAGCAAGCAGATGAGTATCTGTTCTCTTTTCGGAAAAAATAACTCCCCGGTAGTGCGCAAACAGCAGTTTGTTAAATTCATCCTGGCATAAAGCATGTAAATTTTCCAGGTAAGATGAAGTGGATTTTAAATTACCGATGGTTGTATCGAGTTCTTTTTTTACATTTTTTTCAGATTTTTTAAGTTTTTTTATTTTCTGTTCACTTTGTAGCTTTTTTTTCTTGGTAGAGGAAAGGTCACTTTCCGATTTTTTCTTTTGCTCTTCTACCTGCTGGATGTGTTCCTGCTCCCTGGATATCTGGTCCTGCAGGTCTTCCAGTTTTTTCTTTTTCTCACCCAGGTTTTGGGAAAAGACAATCGAAGAAATTGAGAATATTAATACTATAAAAACTACTTTCCTCATTTTTTCACCATGCTCAAAGAAAGATTCCTGAATAGCGTTTTTTATGTCAAGTTGTACAATTTTCGAATTAGGAATTAAGAATTCATCTCTCGGTCCCAAAGCCCCCTTTGGGAACGCATTTATAACGCAAAACCCCTGTTTGGGAACGAGAAAAAATATAGAAGATTTTTAAGACAGAAGCTGCGATTATTTACTTTCATTTCTTTTGTGTCGACAAAAGAAATGAAACAAAGAAAAACTCCCGGCGAATATAAATTACTAAAATTGGCAAACACCGCTAAAAAATCTTAACTCGTTATTTTCTCATTCTGGTTACTAAGCCCCAGCTTGGTAACCCCCAAAAAATGAAATACATATCAAAGTTGGGGTTTAGATAAGAGATATAAGAAAACAACTCAAACAGAAGATTTTTCTTAACGCTTGCTTATTACCAATTTCTTAACTAAATTTATATTATGCCGGTTTTAAGAAAAGAATATGCTGAAAGTTGTAGGGCAAGTGTTAACCCACAAATTTATAGAATCCTCTACCAGTCTTCGCCAAGGCTACGCCCTGACAGGCTGTCTCCTTTCAACAAAAGGGAATCAGCCTAAGGCTGACAGGCATAAGAAGCCGCAGAAAGACTTGATTTGCAACGATTGAAAATAGTGTGAATCGAGAATTTCTCTTCAGCTGTTGTCAGCTTAATCCCACGAATTAATTCGTGGGTTTCCGGGTAGCTGTAGAGTGGGTGCTAATCCTCCGGTCAGTAGAATCCCCTGCTATTCCCTTTTAGCAAAAGGGAACATGAGAAGCCATATAGCGTTACGAAAACAAGAAAATTAATTTGCCTGTCTTTCTGAGGAATTCTTTCAATGCATGCGACGAAGAATCTCAGGCAAGTGTAGAGTATTTTGTTTGTAAGAAATTAAGTAGAAAGATACCGCTGTTCGTTTGATCCCACGAATTAATTCGTGGGTTTCCAGGCAGGTTGTAGGGTGGGTGCCAACCCACAAATTGCCTGCAGCAATATATTTTCTTTGACATAAATAACTCAAAAAAGCAGGTTCGTCTTTGTATTAACGAGGTAAAATAAAATGGGTAATTTGGATAATGTTAAATTGAAAATAGAAATGTGGAATTATAGTAAAAAGTTCGTATACACTCCCAAATTTGGGTATATCCACGCAATAAATTTCGTGGACACATACGTTAGTTGCAAGATGTTCTAAAATACATCAATCTCAGTAAAATGAGATGATGAAATAAAATGAGAATGGAGATTTAGAATGGCTAATAATCAATATTGGTACTGTGATGTTTGTGGAAAAAAAATTGAAAGTGTAGAAGATGGGTGGCTTGAATGGGTTTACTTTAAAGGTGAAGAAGGTAATGGTCAAGGACGAGGTCTTAGAATAGTACATAAAGATAAGCAATGTATGTACAATTCTCAGTTGGAATACAAAAGAGATAAAGGGATAACAAAAGATGACAATCTTAAAAGTTTTTTGGGAAGTGATGGATTAATGCTACTTCTTGAATTTCTCGCAGATGGTGAAATCCCTAAAGAAGAACTACTAGAAGTTATAAAAAGAATTCATATCCCAGGTTATGAAATTGCACATTGTCACTTTACAGATGCAATAAATGAAGGTGTATTTGAACCTAATAGAAAAGAAGGATACTATTGGCTATCTGATATTAATGCGGTAATTGCTTGGCTCGAAAAAGGAAATAACTAAATATTAATTGTTTATTGATAAATATTTCACCTGCAGTTGGGTTAGTTGTTTGCTTTCGTTTGATCCGGCAGCTACCGGATGGTAACAAGCAAATTAGTGCCTGCCAAAAAATATTTTCTTTGACATAAATAGTTCAAAAAAGCAGGTTCGTCTTTGTATTAACGAGGCAAAATAAAATGGATTATTTGGATAATTTTATATAGAAGAAGATGAATTATAAAACAAAGAAAAGAATCAAATCGGAGGTTATCAATGAAAAAGAAATCTTTATTATCAATTGTCCTTGCTTTTATATTGATAATATTGGCTCATGGAATCTGGGATGTATCATTATCAAAAGATGAAATGACGGGAGAGAAATCCGCATATGCTAGCTCTTCAGCAACATTTCCAACAGAAATAATGGATTTTCCGTATAGTGATACTAAAGCTTGGCTTGGAGTTGGAAGCGACGGCAATAGCGAATGGGTATATGTTGGTTTCAATAATTCCCCAAATTTAAATAATACAGATACACAAGATGGATATAACCTTATTAGAACTCGAATTAAGTGGGATGATGAAGTTGAAAATGTAACTATTACCCAAGATTGGGGTTCCAAATTTCTACATTTTCGAAATGATAAATTAATAATTAAAAAAATTGCCAAGTCGAATTCAGTGCTTCTTGAATTAGATTGGCACGGTGAAGGGAAAGTATATTTTAAATTTTCTTTGAAAGGTTCATCATCAGCTTTAAAGAAAATGCGTAATCAAAGTTAGAAATAGATTCAGTTGTGTATAATTAAAATATTTCTACAATTTTTTGTTTCTATTTGGTAGCATAAAGAAAGGAGCATAAATGGCTAAAACTATGGCAATTATAGTAGGAGTCAGTACATATTCATTAAAAGGTTTTGATAATCTACCATTTTGTGCAAACGATATATTTGCATTTGAAGATGCTTTAATAAATGGATTAAAAGTGCCTAAAGAAAATATACATTCTTTTGGTAAGCTAAAAATTGTAAAAAAAACTGATTTTATAGATAATTTAAAAACATTACTTATTGATACTAATGATAATGATGTCCTTTTATTTTATTTTTCTGGTCACGGAAATTCGGATATTAATAAACATTACTTAGTTTTTAGTGATGATTATTTAAATACTCAAGAATTTATTGAATATTTCAGTAATGTAAAAGCAAAAACAAAAGTTATTTTTTTGGATTGCTGTTTTTCAGGCAATTTCAAAGTGAGAGGAACAAAGATATTTGATATTGAAAAAACCGTATCTGAATTTTATAGTAATGGTTTTGTAGTTTTTTCATCTAGTAATTCCATTCAAGTTTCTTATGGTCATCCAAATAAACCTATTAGCTTATTTACAAATTACCTTTGTATAGCATTAAAGAATAATTTTCTTATCAAGGAAGGTAAAGTTTCACTATATAGCATAACAAGACTTGTTTCATTGTATTTAGAAATATGGAATAAAAAAAATCCAAGTATGCAGCAAAAACCAATATATAGAGGGAATATTGGAGGTACAATAAACTTTCGAATTGAACAGTATACACCATATAAGGTCAAAAATTTGATCGAAGAATTTGAAAAATACATTATCTATAGTGTTGAACCATTTCATCATGGTATTGCAAAGCGTTTCTCAGTAAATGTTATATTAAAAGAACCTTTATCAATTGAAGAGATAAGCAAAGTCTCCGAAGCTATTACTAGAAGAGTTCTTCATGTTGAAATATTCAATAATGAAATATCAGAGAAGTATTGGACTGATAAATTGGCAAACATCATTTGGATATATTTTGGTACTGATGAAAGTGATATAATCAACAATAATTATATTTGTAAAACAACTTGGGTTGATGAAAATCAAGATAAAAGTCTTTGGTATCAAGTGAATGAAACCAATAGATTTTTTCAAAATAACGTCCATTTCGAACTAAATACTTCTTATGATATGATGAAAAAATTTACGAAAGAAAATTCTAGTAGTGCAAAATCAGTTCTGGTCCAAATTAAATATATATTATCTAGAATGTTATCCTTAGCTGAACAGGTAATAAATATATATAATGAATACATTAATGAAGTAATAACAGAAGATGACTTATATAAACATTTAGAATCAATAATACCAGAGATTGATGAATTTTATGAAAAAAGTGGCAATATTGAATTTGCACCTAAAGAAATAAAAGATTTTGATCAGGAATGTCAAGGATTATTTGCTACTATTCATAATCTAACACTATACTACAATAAACATTATGACTTTAAAAGGTCAGTAGAAAACCGAAAGGCATGCATGGATATGACTATTAAAAATTATTACAGAGATTTGGACAAAGTTCGGGTTTTAGAAGAAAAATTGCCCTTATAATTAGTGATGAAACTTAACTTGATAGAAACACCTAACAAAGAGCTCCACAGCCAAGCAAGAAGAAAAGCAAGAAGAATCGTGGCGCACGCAAAACATCATCGAAATCCTCTTACTGTACGCCCAGCACTTCTCCTATCAATCTTACAAATTCCTCTTTAGGAAGAGCCCCGGTGATCATTTGTGGCTGTCCTTCTTTGGGGATGAATAAAATAGATGGAATACTGCGAATACCGAACATACCGGCAAGTTCACGCTGTGCTTCAGTATCTATCTTATAAATAACTATCCTCCCTTCGTACTCTTGTGCAAGTTCTTCCATAATGGGAGCGACCAAACGGCAGGGAGCACACCAGTCAGCATAAAAATCTATAATAGCAGGAAGTTCACCTTTGAAATCCCATTTTTTATTTACTTCAAAATCAAATATCTTTTCTTTAAAGGTTTCCATATTCAGGTGCTCTAATTTAGCGGGATCTTTTTCACCTGCAAAACAAGAAGAAAGCATCAAGATTAGAACAGTTAAAAACAATATTTTTTTATACATTATTATCTCCTTTAATGAATTTCAA
Source organism: Candidatus Cloacimonadota bacterium (assembly GCA_030621085.1). Lineage (GTDB taxonomy): Bacteria > Cloacimonadota > Cloacimonadia > Cloacimonadales > TCS61 > JACNIV01. The sequence continues at coordinate 10,771 of JAUXIJ010000026.1, forward strand.
GAAGTCTATCGATCTTCTGTTTATCAAAACCAACCACCGGAACGTTGTTTATCCACATCTGGGGAACACCCTGCTTCCTGGTTTTTCTTACCATATCCTGTGCAGCTTTAGCATCGCGCGAAACATCCACATTTGTAAATCTAATTTTATTTTCTTTTAGATAGCTTTTCAATCTCCTGCACCAGGAACAGGTGGGTGTACTGAATACAATAACTTTTTTCAATTTCTTCACCTTTTATATTTTTCTTTTGGTTTAATATAATTCGATATTAAATAATGTCAAATTTGTTTTCAGAAAAAGTGAACTATACAAATCAAGGCTTCCGGGCACAGGCTCAGAAACTTAAGAAATATTTTTTATTCCTGTTCTCTTTATGAGTTCTGCATAATAGGAAAATATATGTCTTTCTGAGGATGAACTTATATAGGCATTCGACGAAGAATCCGTCTGAGCCGGACACAGTCTCATTATAAGCAGAGATCCTTCGTAAGAAAAATGAGTAGAATTCCTCAGGATGACAAAAATATTTTATTTTGCTAAACTTATAATAATTATCTCATATCTATGTTCTGAAATAAGCATTTAGTCAAAGTAAAAGAGCAGATATTTTATATTTACTATTTTAATTGACATTGCAAATGAATTCTCAATTTCTGGTCAAAAAAAAAAGCGGAGGGTTTCTTGTATGAGAGTACTCAAATTTGAGAAAAAGAACACGAACAAATTGTTCGATGTTCTTTCGAAATTTGGGGAAGTTTGGGCTCCGGTACCAAAAGGTGAAAGTTATTCGTATCAAAGAATTGAAAGTTCAAAAGATTTTGCGTTTACGGATGGCTGCACACGTACTGTTTTACCGGAAAAGAAACTTCTTATACCCCAAAAATTTTCTACTTTAAACTTTAACTCAAAAGGTTATGAAAAGCCTGATGAAGAAATTCCTGCAAAGATCGTTTTTGGTATTCACAATTGCGGGATCAGTGCTATTAATATATTAGATGAGTTTTATACTACCGATTATATCGATGCAGACTACAAACAAAGAAGAAATAAAATGATCATCATAGGAACTTCCTGTATGCCCGATGAACATTGTTTTTGCGATAAAACAAATACTAATATTGTTGAAAAAGGTTATGACATTTTCTTCACAGATCTGAATGATTATTATCTGGTCTGGATCGGAACAAGTAAGGGTTACGACATCGTTCGAGTTGGACAAAATATGGGAATATTCAATGAAGATATTCCAAAAGATGTGTCCGAGCGATTTTCAAAATTTAGAAAAGAAAAAAGTGAAGCTTTTATGAATGATGTGGACCTGGAAGGCGTTACAGACCTGATGGAACTTTCTCACGATGCGGATTTCTGGAAAGAACTTGGCGATAAATGCCTTGCTTGCGGTCAGTGTACAATGGTTTGTCCCACCTGTACCTGCTATAATATTATTGAAGAAAATACATTAAACAAAGATGCAGGAACAAGAGAACGTTATTGGGATTCCTGTATGTTCAAAGATTTTTCATTAACTGCCGGAGATCACAATTTCCGAGCTGCAAAATCTGAAAGATTGAAATTGTGGTACACTCATAAATTGAAAGCCTTTATAGGTCATTTCGGTGTTCCAAGCTGCGTTGGCTGCGGTAGATGTATTGTAACTTGTCCGGTTGATATTAATATCAAAACCGTTGCCGAAAGATTGAAAAAGAAGGGGGCATAAATGAAAGAACATGATTGCAGACATGGAAGGAATACTGATTCCGGCAAACCACATAATCACGAAACACAGGTTCCTGTTATGATGAGGATCATCAGTAAAAAAGACTTAACTCCGGATGTAAGGTTCTTCCAAACTGTTCCCACAAAAGAGTATAGATATGAAAACCTGGATTATAGACCCGGACAATTCATGTCTCTTTCCATTCCTGGTGCCGGTGATGCTCCATTTTCAGTTACGTCTTCTCCTACACGTAAAGGCATCATTGAATTTGCTATCAGGAAAGTTGGAAGATTCACGGAAAAAATATTTACTTTAAAAGATGGAGATCTCATTGGCTTGAAAGGACCCTTCGGCAATGGATTTGATGTAGAAAAATTTAAAGGTAGAGATGTGATCATCGTAGCCGGTGGTTTGGGAGCTGCTCCACTTCGTTCTTTACTTCTTTATATCCTGGATAATAGAGAAGAATTCGGCAGACTTATCTATCTTTATGGAGCAAGAAATGTGGAAGATATGCTTTATAAAGAAGATTTCTTCGAATTACTAAAATCAGACCAGATCGAGCTGCAATTGATAGTTGATGAAAACAATGAAGGTTATGAAGATAGAATTAAAAAAGGTAGAGTCACCGAACTATTTTCCGGCATTGGAAAGTTCGATCCTGAGAATACAGTTGCTGCTGTCTGCGGTCCTCCGGTAATGTATAAATTTGTTGTTCAAGAACTTCTAAAGCTCGATATGTACAAAAATGATATCTACCTGTCTTTGGAACGTCGAATGAAATGTGGTGTTGGTAAGTGTGGACATTGTATCATAGATTATGTGTACACTTGTATCGATGGTCCCGTATTTACTTATTGGGACGTTCTTAATATGATAGATCTTATTTAGGAGGAACAATGAATAACAAACCAACACTTGGCATTTATGGCTTTACAGGTTGCGCTGGCTGTCAACTGGCAATACTCGACTGTGAAGAACAGCTTGTAGACCTTTTTGAAGCTGCCGATATAAAAGTATTTTATGAAGCAATGAGCAATAACGATGACGAAGCAGAAGTTGATATTGCTCTTGTGGAAGGCTCGATCAATACAGAAACTCAAAAAGAAGAACTACTGGAAATACGCAAGAAAGCAAAAATATTAGTAGCTTTCGGTTCTTGCGCAAATTACGGATGTATTCAAACAATGGCTTATGGTGATGGAAAATGGGAAGAAAGATTTAAAAAAGTTTATGGTGACATGAAATTCACGGTTGGAAAAGCAATCGAACCTCAACCGATCGGTAAATTCGTAAAAGTGGATGCGACAATTCCGGGTTGCCCACCAAGTACACAGCAAATGCTTATGGCTTTCACTAAGTTGTTAAATGGATATATGCCGGTTTATCCAAATGCTCCTGTTTGCCTGGAATGTAAACTCAATGAAAATGAATGCCTTCTCAATAAAGGGATAATGTGTCTGGGTCCTCTTACAAAAGGCGGTTGTACAGCTCCCTGCCCTACACATAACACAGGTTGCGTAGGATGCTGGGGAATTATCGATGAAGCAAATCATACTTCTGAATTGAAACTTCTTATTGAAAAAGGATATAAAAAGGAAGATATAATCCGAAAATTCAGGATCTTTGGTGGAAACAATATCGCAGAAAAAATTGATGAACTCTTGGAGGTTGTAAAATGAAAACTATAAAAGTGAATCATTTAGCACGAGTTGAAGGAGATGGTGGCATAACTGTTGAATTCGATGGAAATAAACTCACTAAAGTTAATGTGGATATTTTTGAGGGTCCGCGTTTGATAGAAGCTCTTGCAGTTGGTAAAACGGCTCATGAAATGAATTCCATCACACCCAGGATTTGTGCAATTTGTACGGTCTCACACAAAAATGCTTCTGTTCGTGCAAGCGATAGAGCTCTGGCGATCCCTGAAACAGATAAAACATGTTCTTCAAGAGAATTGATGCATCTGGGAGAAATAATAGAAAGTCATTCACTTCATGTTTTTGCTCTTGCTCTTCCGGATTTCCTGGGATACCCGAACGTAATCGCCATGGTAGATAAATACAAAGATGTGGTTGTGCAGGCTTTGAATTTGAAAAAATTTGGAAACAGAATAATGCAGATTTTAAATGGGAAATTCATTCATGGTGAAAATGCTGTTGCCGGTGGGTTCGGAAAATTCCCAACTAAAGATGAACTTCTGGAAATCAAAAAAACCGCAGAAAGCTTTTTGGATTTTGCAATTGCTGCTACCGACATTGTTGGTGGTTTGGAAATGCCAACCTACCTGGAAGAAGAAACCGTATTTGGGTGCTGTAATCCGGACAACAAAAATGAATTCGGTTATTGGGGTGACTCGATAATTATTTCTGATGGTACCATAATTCCTGCATTAGAATACAAAGAAAATCTTATTGAAAGAGTTGTTCCGCATTCATTTGCAAAACGTTCTTTATACAAGGGAAAACCATTCAACGTTACAGCTCTTGCACGATTGATCAATCTTGGTGACAGACTGCAGGGAAAAGCTGGTGAGTTTTATAGAAAATATAGAAATGATAGATGGACTAGAAACCCATTTTTCAATAATTTAGCTCAATGTATCGAGATGATCTATTGCCTGGAAAAGATTCCTGTGGTTGTTGATAAACTTCTTAAAATGGAAGATACAGAGATCCAACAACCAACAAGAATGGATGGAAGAGGTGTGGGTCTGGTGGAAGCTCCCCGCGGACTTCTGGTTCACGATTATACTTTTAAAGATGGCAAGATCACCGATTGCAATATTATTACACCCACTGCATACAACCTCGATGACCTGGAAAAATATATCGGGATCGCTGCTAAGAATTTGAATGATGCCGGTGAAGAAACTGATACTATCAGATTCGAATTGGAAAAAATAGCTCGTGCATACGACCCATGCATCAGTTGTGCAACCCATCTTGTAAGTGTAGTTAAAAAATAGGAAAATAATTTTATCCAGCTCGTTCCAATTTGGGAGCGAGCTTTTTTAATTATGAAATTAAAAGAATTTTTAGAAACAAAATTATCCAATTTTCAAAAAGATGAGATCACATTTTTAGGTCTTGGAAATCCCCATCGAAGTGATGATGGTTTTGGTATTGAATTTATAAAACGGATCAAAAACGATTTTCCGAACGCTTACACAGAATTCGATAATAAAGACGAAGTTGTTCTAAACCTGTGCAACGATAAAACAAGGGGAATTCTGATCTTTGTGGATGTCTCCGATTTAGAAGGGAACCCTGGTGACATAAAAATTCTTTCTTATGATGATGTGGAAGATATTGGTAAACATTTTCATAAAATACCTATCAAATTATATATGAAATTATTGAAGAAATCGAATAAAGAATCTTATATTTTAGCAATTAAACCAAAGAGTTTGAAAGAAGTAAATAAACCGAAATTATCAGATATTGTTGAAACTCAATTGAAAAACCTGATAAAATCAATTACTGAGCAAATTAACTAAGAATGTTCTGATGTATTTGATTTCCAATTCCGCTTAGCTCCCTTTTAGAAGGGGAGATTAAGAGAGGTTTATAAAAAAATTGAAATCAAATACGCTTCTCAATAATAGCTCAAGTTAAAAAAATGAGAAGGCTGGTTTCACTTATTTTAGCAATATCATCTTTTCTGTTTTTTTGTATGTTCCCGCTTTCAGAATATAAAAATACACTCCACTGGATACCGGTTTTCTGCTGTTGTTTTCTCCATTCCATACAGATGTATGTTTACCAGTAAGTTTTCGTTCATCAATCAGAGTTCGTATTTTTTGACCTTTGATATTATAAATATTAAGAGAGACTACAGTTTCTTCCGGTAAATTAAATTCAATGGTGGTTGATGGATTGAAAGGATTGGGATAGAAGAAAGAATAAAAACCATCGAGCAGTATGATGTTTTCTTCCAAACCTGTTTCACCTATTTCATCCAGAAGTTGATCGAAGAAAGCTTCTACACCATCTTCATAGAAAAAGAAAAGTGGAAATCCCAAAAGAACGAATGTTTCATTCGGTTCATTTTTTACTGCCACATTTTCTCCAATATACTGGCTTCCACCAGAAGCCTCGAAATTATAAATTCCGTTTTGAGCTTCTGGAAAAATACAAATATAGGGCAATGCTCCATTATAAGCAGGAGGAACTTTATCCGGATCAATATTCAGTTCAGGATAGAAAGCTGAGCTTACTCCGGTTAATTCCCATACATTCACTATCTGAACCGGACCACACCCTGAGAAGTCATTTCTAAAGTATTCAGGAATTTCAGATGCTGTTTTCCAGCCGGAAATGATGAGATTCCCTCCGCTGATAATATAACTGCCAAGATTATTAATATTGTCCTCGATATAATGTTGGTCATTATCATCATCATGCCAGATAATAGTGGAGTAATTTGCCATCAATTCCAAAGATGGCATTCCGTTTTCCACATAATCGTATGATGTATAATACGTGGGAATTACAGCTTCATAAAAATCATCAACCATTTGATCAGTAGGATTTCCAACAGAACCATCTCCATCTTTTGTTTCATCTACAACAAGAATTCCCTGATCCATTGGAAAATCAATGGGGGTAGCTTCATAAATATCGGAGAATGGTGTTTCAAAAACAGCATCCTTCACAGCTTTTAACCGGTAGTAATAAGTAATTCCGTTAGTAACGTTTTCATCAACATAAGAATTATCTGTGATCAGTTCAGTATTTATTTGCTCAAATATTCCTGTTGGCGTGGTGGATCGGTAAAGATTATAGCCGTCCACACCGATCTCTACCCAGAACTCATTCCAGAATACAATAACTTGTTCATCTGCAGCATAGGCATTATTTATTTCGCAAGTTGTGTAAACATTGCCTTTGGAAAGAACCCAGTTATTCGGGTCAAATTCGATTGAATCATATGAAGCAGAGATTATCTGATGGATCGTTTGCTGGGGTACAGTGGGAGTGGCATCAACCAGAATCGAATCGTGATATGTATCATAATTGATATGAATTGGAGCTTGCATATAAAAATCGGTGCTGCTGTTGGAAGTGGTTTGCACATACGTCATAATCTCCGTTGTGGCAGCTCCTGCATTAACAAAATAAGTGTATTCCATACTTGGAAGTCCCGGCTGGAATATCCATTGCTGGAAAAACTGTTCCAGGTCTAATCCACTAACCTGCTCACAAACTTCCTGGAATTCTGATGTAATAACATTTCCATTATAATATTCCAGGAAATAAGTTTGTAGAATATCGAAGAAAACTTCATCTCCCACCATCAGTCGCAGCATGTGAAGAACAGATGCTGGTTTTTCGTAAGTAGCCGGAGTAAAATAATATCCGGGTGGAGGATCATAAACAATATGAGTACCACCACCAGCCCAGGCTATATAATAATTATGAAAACTGGATTCTACATACTCCACCATTGCTTCAAATCCCAGCCAGGCCTGAGTATAAACTGCTTCCGAATATGTTGCAAATCCTTCAGAAAGCCATACATCAGCCCAGGTTAAAGGCGTAAGACAATCTCCAAACCACTGATGAGCAAGTTCATGGGCAATTCCTCTTTCATATGTATGATTTCCGGTTATCCAACCGGTTGTCATTGTGGTCATCGTCTGATGTTCCATAGCTGCATAAGTGGCAAAACTGGTAACAGCGTTACCGTATTTTTCAAATGGGTACATTCCATAAAGGTCAGAGAAAACTTCCATCATAAAAGGAAGATTAGAAAAATCTTCGGTTGCATTGGCAACATATGAAGGAGGTACAAAATTCTGAATCGGAATTGCTCCAAAATTATCGTTCAACTCCGTAAAATACCTGGCAACAACTGATACAAGAAAAGTTGTCATCGGATTATAACCCTCCCAATTATGGGTTCGGGTTCCATTTCCATTATTCACAATTGATGTTCTAAGTCCGTTGCAGGCTGCATCCCAATCTTCGTTAACAGTAATGTGAAGATCAACTAACGCTTTATCCCACGGGTGATCGTAGCAGGGCCACCAGTAACGTGAAGCATTGGGGTCGGAAATCGTGAAGACATAATTGGGATTTATCATCATTCCCAATCCATTCCAGGTAGGATTTCCGGAATAATCTACAGTCGTTGTAAATTGTTCTCCAGGATTTACAGTTCCAATCTGAATCGTAATGAGACTATTATCATACGTATAAATTGCTGTACCCCCATTCAAAAGAACATTATCTACAGACATATCCTCCAATTCATAACTAATCTCTGAAATAACTTCATCTGCTTCCACTATCGCTTCCACACTACCAGAAATGAATTCATTAACTTCGTCGATTTCCATTGTGATATCGTAATGCAGAATATCAAATCCATGTGCAGAATCAGCACGCACTGTTTCATGTGAAATTTTCATAGGCAATTGCGTAGGCTTAGGATGACCATATAAGAACAATGAAGCAAAGATCAGAATAAAGATAAAAATATGTTTTTTCATAATTTCCTCCTCAAAAATCCAGTTAAATTTTGTAAGTAATTTTTCTAATCGCCGGAAGTAAGGCAACGAATTTATTAAAAAATATTTTTATTTGACAAAAAAAAGCTTATCATATCTTTAGCACTCGTTAGATGTGATTGCTAAATTATAAAAAATAAATAGGAGGCTAATGGCTTATGGCTAAGCAAATGAAATTCAGTCACGATTCCAGAACAATACTTAAAGTAGGTGTAGACAAGCTGGCTGATGCAGTTAAAGTAACATTGGGACCGAGAGGAAGAAATGTGGTGTTGGATAAGAAATTCGGTTCACCAACCATCACAAAAGATGGTGTTACTGTAGCAAAAGATATTGAATTGGAAGATCCATATGAAAATATGGGTGCCCAGTTAGTAAAAGAAGTTGCAGAAAAAACCCACGATGTAGCAGGCGATGGAACAACCACCGCAACCATTCTTACTCAAGCAATTATTGAAGAAGGATTGAAGCATGTTACAGCTGGTGTAAATCCAATGTACCTTAAGCGTGGACTTGAAAAAGCAACAAAAGTTGTAGTTGATAAGATTAAAGAATTTAGTAAGGAAGTTAAAAATAATGATGAGATCTCTCAGATAGCTTCAATTTCTGCAAATAACGACATGGAAATTGGCAAGCGGATTGCTGAAGCTATGGAAGCTGTTGGAAAAGAAGGTATCATCAATGTTGAAGAGGCAAAATCTATCGATACATCCTTAGAGAAAGTAGAAGGTATGCAATTTGATCGCGGTTATCTCTCTCCTTATTTCATTACGGATGCCGATAAAATGATCACCGAATTTGAAGATCCGTACATCCTGCTTTTTGATAAAAAAATAAGCGTTATGAAAGACCTTCTTCCCATTTTGCAGGAAGTAGCCCAAACAGGAAAACCATTCCTCATCATCTCCGAAGATATCGAAGGTGAAGCCCTGGCTACACTGGTAGTAAACAAACTACGCGGCACCTTGAATGTGGCAGCGGTAAAAGCTCCGGGATTTGGTGATAGAAGAAAAGCAATGATGGAAGATGTTGCTATTCTTACCGGGGGAAATGTGATTTCTGAAGAACTGGGTAGAAAACTTGAATCTGCAAATATTAAAGATCTTGGCTCAGCTAAAAAAGTGATCATCGATAAAGAAAATACAACTATCCGTGAAGGAGCAGGCACAAAAGAAGACCTGGATGCAAGGATCAAACAGATCAAAGCACAGATCGAAGAAACAACTTCCGATTACGATAAAGAAAAACTTCAGGAAAGACTGGCAAAGCTTTCCAGTGGAGTAGCCGTATTAAAGATTGGTGCTGCTACAGAAACAGAAATGAAAGAAAAGAAAGCTCGTGTAGATGATGCGCTTCACGCCACCAGAGCAGCTGTGGAAGAAGGAATCGTAACTGGTGGAGGTACTACTCTTATTTATGCATCAAGAGCTATCGATGATCTTAAACTTGATTTGCATGAAGAAAAAGTCGGTGCTGAAATTCTTAAAAATGCTCTATCAAAACCAACTTATTTCATCGCAGCGAATGCTGGTGAAGAAGGTGCTATAGTTGTAGAAAAGATCAAAGGTTCAAAAGACATTCACTATGGCTATAATGCAGCTACAGGAAAATATGAAAACCTTATCAAAGCTGGCATCATCGATCCTGCTAAAGTAGTTCGCAGTGCCTTGCAAAATGCTACTAGTATCTCTGGTCTTTTCCTCACTACCGAATGTATAGTAACCGATATCCCCGAAGAAGAAAAAATACCTCCGATGCCACCAGGTGGTGGTGGAATGCCGGGAATGTATTAATATCCTAAAAAACATAAGTTACAACATAACTCAGGAAGCTTTCTGGAAAGGGAAGCTTCCTTATTTTTTTGTGTTTTTTTTATAATATATTATATATTTTAAATGTGTTAAAAATCGCTTGACACGAGAATTGGGTATTTTTTTGATACTTCACCAATGCCGAAGTGGTGAAATTGGTAGACGCAGTGGACTCAAAATCCTCCGGGCTTTTGCTCATGCCGGTTCGAGTCCGGCCTTCGGCACCATTTGGAAATTGGAGGTTTTATAAAATTTTGTTAGAGTAACAACCTGATTTTTCAATCTTTACCCAAAATTTTTGTACTGGAGGAAAGCAATGAAAACTAAATTACTTTTACTAACACTTATGGCAGTTCTTTTAATTCCGGTAGCAGCTAACGCAATTTCAGAGGCTGCTGTGATATTTCTTTTAATCGAACCGGGATCGAGAGCTGGGGCTATGGGTCAGGCTTATGTTGCTCAAGCAGACGACGGATTCGCCTCTTACTGGAATCCGGGAGCATTGGCTTTTAATAGGAAAAGCCAAGTTGCAAGTATGTACTCAAACTGGTTTGGTGAAGTTTTTAATGATATGTATTATTTCTATATGGCAGGAAATAAATATAGTGAAGATCTTGGAAATATTGGTTTTAACTTTACCTATATGACTTATGGTGAACAAGATTATATGCCTGCAAATCCTCAGCCAGGGGATGAAATTGAAACATTTAAAAGCTATGATCTGGCTTTGGCAACTACATACAGTTATCAATTAAGTCAGAATACCGGAATTGGACTAACATTCAAATTCATCTTGAGCGATCTTGTACCCGAATTAAAATCACCTGGTGAAGAAGGTGAGCGTGGTCAGGGTTTGAGTTATGCATTCGATTTTGGTGTGAAGCACAACGGTGTTGATTTTGGTCAGATCCTGGTTTCTCCATACAACGGAGCGTTATCATTATATAATGGTATTGCTTCTCTGGCAGGAATTAATAGAGCCTCTCTTTCAAAATATAGTATCCCTGTAAGTAAATTGGATTTCGGTCTTAATTTGCAGAATGTTGGACCGAATATGACATATATTGACGCATCACAATCTGACCCATTACCTATGAACTGGCGTATGGGATTTTCATACCGTGCATTGGAGTCTCAGTATAATAGACTTACAATCAATGCCGATATGAATAAACTCCTGGCAAATGACGACCCTATTTATAAGCGAATTTTTACAGCCTGGACAGATGACTTCAATGGAAGAGAAGATGAAGACGGTAATCAAATTGACGATTTTGCTTCCATTCATAATTTCATAAATTCCATAGAAATCCGTGAGATAATTTGGTGTCTGGGTGCAGAATATGTTTATCTTGACCTTCTGTCATTACGTACTGGTTATTATGCCGATAGAGAAGGTGAAGTTACAGGATTTGCTTTTGGAGCCGGAATTCATTATATTTTTAACAAGGAATATCTTGTAGGAATTGATTACGCCTTCCAACCCGGTGGCGGTTTACAGGATTATAATCAGACACTTTCAGTAAAAGTAGAATTCTAAAAAATATAAACTATGAAACGCATTTTACTGTCAATTCTGATAGTATTGGGATTTGTTGTTCCAAATTTTTTACAAGCAAGAAAAATACCTGTGAGTAAGATAACAGCCCCGGTTCGATCGGAAAAGAAAATTCATCCCATAGAAAATTACTTGTCGGGAACGGCTGAGCGATTGGATAGTTTCAGCAGGAATTCTAACAAACTGCTTGTACTTCTCATAGAATTCCAGGAAGATAACGATCCGCAAAGTACCGGGAATGGGACATTCATTCAAGATCCGGAAGGATACCCTATCAGTCTGGGAACTCCTCCTCACGATCACGAATTTTTTACCACTCAACTGCAGGCTTTGAATTATTATTATCTTGCTGCCAGCTTTGGCTCTTATGATTTGGAAAGTGACATCTTCCCCATATCTTCACCAGGAGATTTTCTGGCATATACGCTTCCCCACGAAATGGCATATTACAATCCACCCGGAGCTGATACCGACTTGATGATATCTCGTTTCGAGGAATATTTTCAAGATGCCTTCACAATTGCTGATGCTGATGAAAATATAGACTTCAGTCAATATGATCATTTCATGTTCATTCATGCCGGTGCAGATTGGCAGCATGATATCTTTGGTGATACACCTGCCGATATTCCTTCGTTTTTCATTCGGGTAGGAACGGGTAAAGAGGTTATTGTTGATGATGGTATCGTGATCGATCATGCCTGCAATGTCCCGGAGATGATAACACAAGACATTGATGATGAACAGGATGGTTCTATTACTATTTATTTGAATTATGGCGTAGTAAATGCAGTTTTTGCCCATGAATTCGGGCATTCTTTGGGATTTGTAGATCTGTACAACACCATGTATTTCACTCCTCAGGTTGGAGTTTTCGATATTATGGATAGTGGTGGCAATGCCGGTTTATTGGTGGTTTCCGATGATAACGATAATCTTTATTACTTCGAAGGTAGTATGCCAATCCTGCCCGGAGCCTGGTCTCGTATGCTGGCATGGGAAGATATATTTCGAACAAGAGGAATTTTTAAAGATATTTCAGAATTAGAATTCAATGAAACTATAGAACTATTACCTGCCGAACATTTATTCGATCCACCACAGGCAACCACAGAAATTCCATGCTTTGTTAAAGTACCCTTAAGTGACACAGAATACATACTCATCGAGAACAGGCAGGTAGATCCGGATGGAGACAGCGGAATAGGAGTGTGGGCATCTGATGATGGAAGAGTGATTTTGTATCCCACTTATCCTGCTCATCTACCAGGTGAAGATCCCACTTATGAATATGATTATTTCCTGCCCGGCTGGCCAATGGCAGAACCAACAGGTGAATTTTATTATGATATTGGTGGCGGTTTACTAATATGGCATATAGATGAAGCAATCCTGGCAGAAAACGATAATTTCGAAAATAACACTATAAATATTTATCATTCTCATAGAGCAGTAAAAATAATTGAAGCCGATAACATAGATGATATTGGTAATGTATATTCTATGTTCTGGGAAGGTACTCAATATGAACCTTTCTTTAAGTTTATGCCGGTTATAGATGAAGAAGGTTATTTTACCGGCTGGGACAACGAGACGATAATTAACATAAACGGTGATGAGGAATTCATCGGAACTATCTTCAACGAGGAACTCTCGGCTGTTTCGGCACCAGCGTTAATTACTAATACGAGCGATCCATCCATATTCTCGCTATATGATATCAGCAGCTATTCCATTGAACCGGGTGTAGAACGAATTATGTCGTTTAAATTCGGCTCTCATCTTTTTGATGGAACAGAGAAAATTGCGCAATTTGATTCTCTCAAAGCTATCGGTCATGTGGGAACTTCATTAGGCTTTCCTACATTCACGGCACTCAAAGAAACCGAACTTAACTTCTTCTCTCTTCTTGATGAGCATTGGGCAGATAATTTTGGCATTGTATTACCGTTTGATAAAATGCCTGCACAGCCGATCTTTCCTGTTGACCTCAATCTGGATGGAGAAGATGAATACATGATAATAAACGAAACAGAATTATACTTAACAACTACCGATGGAATTCAAACACATTATTTCATGTCATATTTCTCTGAACCACCATTATTTATTGAAGATATCTCCGTTTCAATTACGCCGTTACATGATGGCATTCACATAGACGATATAGAAAACAGCCTATCAACTACCCTTGATATTTCTGATGCTCGAATTGCTTTTAATGGTACTTTCGTAGTTGCAACAAATGAGAATGGATTATATTTGATAGATCCTGTTAATAGCAATATAGAATCATTTATAAATATTCCAAATTCCAGAAATGATTTTTCGCCCGTTTGTTATAAAGACGCTGTTAACTCTGCTTATAATGCTACATTTGTTCAAGATAACACTGGAAATATTTATAAGATCAAAGAAGGAAATACCGAGAAGATATTCAGCTTGTATCCCTATACATCAGCAAAACCTTCACAACTTGCTTTGGGTCATTTCCTGGATGATGGACAGGTCTATCTTGTTTTCGGTGCAGAGGACAGAGCATTTGCCATCACTTTAAATGGTACCCTGGCACCGGGTTTCCCGGCTTATCTGGATGACAGAATAATCAAACCGGAAAGCTATCCAAGAATAATTAAATTCGGAGAAGAGATCATTCTTCTCTTTGAAGAAGCCGATAACGGATATATTGCGGTGAACAAATATGCGAAAATAAGCATTCAGCATTCTTTTTCCTGGCGAAAAACAGAAGTTATCGATCAGTTTTACTGGAATGAACAATCAGAAAAACTGTATTATATTTATTCGGATGCAGATAATAATCTCTTTTCTTCATATATAGAAAATGTATATGAAGACCCCATTATCTGGAACGGATATAGGAATCAGAATTATTCATTATATTATGGTGAGATATCACCCTATGTTTCTTCAACGGATAAAATGACCGCATACGCTTTTCCAAATCCCGCCAAAAAAGGAGAAGTAAGAATTAAAGTGGTCAATGCAAAAGATGATATTGATATTAAAGTTTTTGATATCGCAGGAAACATCGTCTTCAAGAAAAAAGTGGAAAAAGGAACCGGTGACGATAGAGACATTCTCTGGAATACAAGAAAGATCGCTACAGGAGTTTATTTTAGTATCGTGCGATCCAAAGGCGAAGTGAAAAAAGTTCCAATTGCAATTATTAATTAAGGAGATATAATATGTTACGTAAAATAATCCTTCTTTTTGTGCTGACCGGTATTTTTATTTCTGTGTCAGCTCAAGAAATCAGAAATGATATTATCCAGGTAAATTATGATAAAAAATCTGTAGCTAAAGCGATGATCTTGTCTTCCCTGTTTCCCGGTACCGGGCAATTCTATGCCGACCGCAGAAGCATTACAACCTATATTTTCCCCATCATCGAAATTGGACTCTGGGTAGGATATTTCCATTATTATAACCAGGGACTGGATAAAGAAGCTGAATATGAAAAATGGGCAAATCAGGAACAATTAACAGATGTTGAAGGAAATTATATGGAGTATTTAGGAGATTGCCCTTATATAAATCCTGAAACAAATGAACCATATTACGAGGATGGTGATCCTATTTATCGCTATGGTCGTGAACGTCATGACTTTGCAGTAGATGACTTTCTGGCAGAGAATAATAATTCATCCTACAATAATCATTTCCGCCTGGATGATTCCAATACGCAGCACTTTTATGAAGATATAGGTAAATACGATCAATATCTTTTTGGTTGGTTGGACTGGTTTAGTATATATGCTACAGATGAAGACGGAATCTGGACAAATGATATTAATTGGAGTTTCGAAACTGATCCTAATGGTTTGGAACACTGGATTGTAATGATAGATCCAACTAATCCTGGATCAGAATATTATGTTGAAAATGAATCACTTTACGAGGAGAAAAATGGGCTGTATTCTGGAATGCGTGCAGAATACATTTCAATGAGAAGAGAAGCAAAGGATTTTTACGGATCAGCAGAAATTATCTCATTCGGACTGGTCTTTAACCACATCTTAAGTGCGATAGATGCTGTTCGAATAACGCGCAAATATAACCTGGAATATATAACCAATACATCCAAAATAGAAATACATCTGGCACCGGTAGTTGTGTCTAACGAACTTTCCCCTGCACTATTTCTTACGAAAAGGTTCTAGTTCATGAGAAGATTCATTCTGGCACTTTTATTAATTATCCTAGCGGTTAATCTCGCAGGTAAGGAATATTCGGTGCGCAAAGCTATGCTTTACTCTGCCATTGCTCCGGGATTGGGTGAGATCTATATACAGGACTACAAAAAAGGTGCAATTTTCATCACTTCCGAAGCTGCTATCTTATTCACTTATTTTCGATTGAAAGCTGAAACCAAATGGGCAGTAGATTCTTATAAACAATTTGCTTTCTCTATGGCAGATGTTCCCAAAAACCGGGAAGATGAATATTACCAGATGATTCAGGATTATATAAGCAGTGATAATTATAACGAATCTATAATTCGAGATGCGCGAAATCATTTCCTGATCTATAATAATGATCCGCTTGGTTATGAGGAATACTTGGAAAATTATCTGATTCCGGAAGATCTGGTATGGGATTGGGAAACCAATAGAAACTGGTTTAAATACAGAGAGTTGCGCCGTGATAAACAAGATTTCGAGATCTACACAAAATTCGCCATGGCAGCTGCAATTTTGAACAGGATAGTAAGCATGATCGATTCTGCCGTCTCGGTGAAGAAATTAAATAGAAGCGGAAAATACCTTGGAAAATTAAGCTTCAAACCCGATTATAAAAAAAGAGGAATGGAGATAAATTATGAATACCGTTTCTAAAACAAAAGTTGTAATTATCCTAATATTCCTGATTATTTTCTCTTCACTTTTTGCTGGGGAAAATGCAGGCAGGAAATATTTTTTCAGGTCTTTGCTGATCCCGGGTTGGGGTGAGTTGTCCCAAAAAAATAGTTCGGGTTATATTTTTCTAACTTCAGAATTGTTGTTTTGGTCTTCTCGTTATTATTTCTTGGAAGAAGCAGATCTGAAGGATAAAGCTTCTTTCAATTATGCTGTTAAATTTGCACATATAGATCCGAATACAGATTATTCCAACGAGTACTTCTTTCATTTAAAAAGATACGACAGTTCAGGCTATGAAACCGGCGGATATAATGCCTATATTGTAGAATTAGCTAAAAATCTTTACCCGGAAGACTTGGAAGCCCAAACTGCATATATAAACGCAAATACTTATTCCGATGAATATTTCTGGCAATGGGATGATGATGACAAACAACACGAATATGCGATACTGCGAAAAAGGATCATCCAATACAATGATTACGCCAAAGCTTTTGTGGGTGCCATTTTAGCCAATCATCTTATAAGTGCTATTAATTCTCTGCGGATTAATTCCAAGCTGAAAAGACTGCAGGCAGGAATTGAATTTAATAATAACATGAATCCAATAATTTCAATAAAATATAATTTTTAAAAAATAAAATGAGGAGAAATTAACATGGCTGTGGTTATTACAGGGAAAAACCTGACCATTGAAGATGTGTATAATGTAGCTCATCGTAATGAAAAGGTGGAACTTCATCCTGATGCACTGCAAAGAATTCAAAAGTGCAGAATATTTATCGAGGAGAAGATCCAAGAAGGTGAGATAATGTATGGAGTGAATACCGGAATTGGTGAATTCTCTGAAGTCGTTCTAAATGACGAGCAGATCAAACAATTCCAGAAATACCTGATCTATAATCACTCAGCGGGTATTGGAAAACCCTGTCCTATCGAGCATGTACGTGCAGCTATGCTTTCCAGGATCAATGTACATGCCAACGGCAATTCGGGATGTCGTCCGATAATCACCCAGACATTTATAGAAATGCTGAATAAAGGCGTAACCCCAGTTGTTTGTGAAAAAGGCAGTGTGGGAGCTTGCGGAGACCTTTCCTCGATGAGCCAGATCGCTCTTCTTATGATGGGTGAAGGTGAAGCATTTTACAAAGGTGAACGATTTCCGGGAAAAGTTGCTTTGGAAAAAGCCGGCATTAAAATACCCGGACTTAAAGCGAGGGACGGTCTCGCCAGTATTAATGGCAGCAACTTACTTACCGGTATTGCTGCATTGATAATCTATGAGACAGAAAGATTTTTCAAACAAGCGGAAATTGCTGCTGCAATGACCCTCGAAGCCCTGATGGCTAACCTGAAACCTTATGATGAAAGACTTCATAAACTCCGAGGTTTCCAGGGTGCTGTAACATGCGCAAAAAATTTAAAAAAAATGATCGCTGATTCTGACCTTCTTAAAGGAATGAAAGTAAAAGTTCAGGATGCCTATAGTATGCGTTCCACACCTCAGGTTATAGGTGCAGCTCTCGACCAATTAAGATGGACAAGAAGTCAGATAGAGATCGAGCTTAACGGTGTTGGCGATAATCCTGTATTTCTTCCTGATGATGGGATCGTTCTTACAGGAGCTAATTTCCAGGGTTCTCCTATCAGTGTTCCGGTCGATATGCTTGGAGCCTGCATCACTATGGTTTGCGTTATCTCCGAAAGACGTCTTAACCGCCTGTTAAATCCTGCTTTGAGTGTTGGTCTGCCTGCCTTTCTAACAAAAGGGGCAGGAATGTTCTCCGGTCATATGCTCAGCCAATATACGGCAGATATGATGATAGTTGAACAGAGGATTTTGTCAACTCCTGCTTCCTGTCAATCAATTCCTGCGGCTGCCGATCAGGAGGATTTTGTAAGTATGGGAATGAACACATCCCTAAAGACACGACAAATACTTGATAATGCTTATGGTATTCTTGGAATAGAATTCATTGCTGCTGCACAAGCACTCGATTTCAGAGATTTCAAACCCGGAAAAGGAACCCGGGCAGCTCATAAAGCTGTGAGAAAAATTGTTGAACATCTGGATATAGATAGACCGCTTTTCGATGATCATAATAATATGATGGAAACTGTGAAAAATAGAGACATACTGCATGCTGTGGAAGAAGAAATCGGAGAATTACAAACTTATTAGAGTGGATATCATGAAAATGAAAAAGCAAATCAATTTCAATATTCTGATCTATATCGTTAGAAATCACAGATTATAGTTGGAGATGCTTTGCTACGTAAACTAGTTCTGCCGTTATTTATAGTTCTATTGACAATAACCGGATGTGTTTATTACAATACGTTTTTCAATGCAGAGAAGTATTTTGAAGAAGCAAACACAATGGCCTTGAGAGACGACGGCACTCCCACAGTAAATGCAATTCAGAAATACAATAAGGTCATCAAAAAATGCGGTGTAGTATTAACAGATTATAAAGACAGCAAATATGCCGATGACGCTTTATTCCTGATGGCAAAGTGTCTTTATTATATTGGAAGAAATTACACTCAGGCAATAAAGAACTTTGAGGAACTTATCGAATTTTATCCGGAAAGTGAATTCGTGCCGGAAGCCATGATCTATATTGCCAGATCAAAATATAATTTCAGACAGAAAGAAGAAGCATATCAATTACTTCATGATTTCCTTTTACTCGATGAATTTAAAGAATATCATCCACAGGCATTACAGCTTCTGGCAAATTATCATCTGGAAGAAGAAGATTACGTACAAACAGATTTCTACCTGCAGAAGTTGATAGAAAAATATCCCAAATCAAAAGAATATGAAACTGCCTTTTTCCTGAAAGGAAAATCACAACATGATGCTGGAAACTACAAGAATTCCAATGATATTTTCTTTTCATTGTTGAAATCAAAAGTTTCAAGAAATATTAAGTATGATGCCAGATACTACATGGCTTTAAACTTCCTACTCATGGATGATTTTCAGAATTCTGTGGATTATGCTAATTACCTTCTGAAGAAAGAATATCGTGAAAGTGAGATATCTAAGATAAGGATACTACAAGCCCGAGGATTGGCCGAACTGGAAAATACCGATGAAGCTATAGCTATTCTGCAAGCAGTTACTGAAGATAATAAACGTTCAAAGTTAGCTGCGGATTCTTTTTTTTACCTGGGAGAAATTCATTTCAACATTCTGCTCGATTACCAGGGAGCCATTGATAACTATAACAAGGTAAAAACAGAATTTAGCAAATCAGAATTTATTGAGCAAGCACTTACCAAAAGTGCAGTTGCCAGCCAAATTATTCAGTTTCATAATCCCAGTTCAAATATTGAGGCTGAGCAATTGGTGAACCAACAGTTTAAACTTGCTGAGTTTTACATCGAAACGCTGAATATGCCCGATTCTGCTCTCATGGTCTATGATATTGTTATTACTCAAAAGGCGGATCTGATAAAGCAACTTGATTCTCTGGAAGCTGCTGCTAAAATTTTGGAATTTCGCATCGATTCCCTGCAAACAATCAGTGATTCTTTGCAACTGGATCTAAGTATCGATACCCTGAAAACCCTCGGTGATTCTTTGCAGATCGAGAAAACTGAGACACAATCGGACACTATGAAGACCACACAGGAATCGGTTGTTACATTGGTTCAACTGCAATCAGAATATAATACTGTGAACATGAAAATCGAAAACCAAATTGGGAACTTGGAACAATACGACTGCGAATTCATTCCTTATGCAAAGTTCGTTAAACTCTGGATATTCAAAACCATGTTAAATGATTCCACTGAAGTTCAAAATATCTTTAATGATTTGCAGCAGAACTATCCCGGGAATAGATATGCTTTTGCTGCAAGTTCATTGCTGGAAGGCAAAGAATTAGAATTAACTACTCTGCGACATATCAAAGAACTAGAAGAATATCAGCGTGCTATTGAGCACTTTGAAAATAATCCTTCCACAAGCGTGGAACTTCTGCTTCCAATAGCCCAAAATGATGAACATGAATTTTCAAAAAAAGCAATGTACAGTCTGGGTTATATTCAATATTTTCTTTTAGCAGATAGTTTATCTGCAAAACCATTTTTGGATTCTTTACTTACTATCGAAGACAATGACTTCAAAAGTTCGATCTATCAATTCTACGATGGAACTTTTTTCATAAAATTAAATCAACTTCCTGCTTTGAAATTACAAATTGAAAAGGAAAAAGAGCAGGAAGATACCCTAAAAAAACAAGAAGAGCAGAAAGAATTAGAAAAATCCGAAGAACCACAAAAAAGTGAAAATACCGAAGAGAAAAGTAAACCCGTTAAACCATAATAAATGGGAAACATTGTAAAAAAATCTTTTTTTGAACAACAAAATACTTTTTTAAAAACATTCATTATTTTCATCGGGATAGTAATCTCTGCTTCGGTTGATTTTTATACTTTACTCATGATCTTCATTTTCACTCTTCTTTATATTATCATTTCTCCCCATATTTATTTTCGCTGGTTAAAAACCATTCTGATATTGTTGCCATTTTATATTTCTTTCTTTATTTTTGGTATAATATTTAACATTCCATTTAATAAGCACAGTTATATGGCTGTAAAAATAACATATATCCTTCTTCTTTCTGTCTACCTGGTTTCTACTACTTCAATAGAAACATTCCTAACAGATTCAGCTACATTAAGAAAAAATAAATATTTGAACAAATTTCGCTTTTTCCTGGTTGCTACGATCTGTTTTATTCCAATTCTTATTAAGCAATTTGAAACTATAAAAAAAAAGCATAAAAATATATTTAATATATTATCCCGGGCAGTATCTCAAAGCATGGATGAAATAAAACATGTAGAGATGGAAACTTTGAAGAAATTGGAAAATTCAAGTATAGGAAGTAGATTTGCCATATTACCAAATCTTTATTTATTACTGCTTCTGTTGATGTATTTTATTGTATTTATTGTAAAATAATGAGGAGCTAATGAAAAGATATCTTTTGCGAATATCTTATGATGGAAACGCTTTTAGCGGCTGGCAGTCTCAAAAAGAAGACAGAACCGTACAAAAGGTAATCGAAAATGCCTTATCGGAAATCACCAAAAAGAGTGTAAAAATCACCTGCGCCGGTCGAACCGATGCCGGTGTACATGCTCTGCGACAGTACGCTCACTTCGATTTTGACCAGAATATGACCCCCGAGCAGATAAAGTTTGCTCTCCAGGCAAAATTGCCAGCAGATATTTCAATACAAAAAGTATTTGCAGTGATCGAGGGTTTCAATGCCCGATATGACGCTATAAACAGAACATACAAATACTTGATCACGAAGCAGCGAACGCCTTTTAACAGATACTATAAAAGCTTCTTGCCAAAAAAAAATATCAGGAAAAATATTATCCGAAATTGTCTGCCGTTCTTCCTGGGAAAACACGATTTTACTTCTTTTTCTAAATACAATCCGGATTTGAATAATTGTTTTTGTGAAATAGCTCAGCTTAATTTTAAAGATACCGGAAATGAATACATTTTTACAATTTCAGCAAACAGGTTCCTGCATAATATGGTTCGCAGAATTGTGGGAACTGTAATAAATATTTCGCATTTTGAACTGGAACCTGAGATCATCAGGGATTTGATAGCTGCAAAGGATCAAAATAATAAATTGATCGAGACTGCCCCACCCCAGGGATTATATCTGGAAGAGGTAGAATATCCACAAAAAAAATTCATTTTGTAAGCATAAAAATCGTTACTTTTATTAGTAATGATGAGTTTTTCAGCTTTTTTTATTCTCATTCAAAATACTTTATTATTCTAATTTAATTATTTATACAAATAAAAAGAGAATGAAAATAATAATTTTATTGACGGAAAGTGTGTAATTTTAATAAAAGTAACTAATATATTAGGGGGTAAATATGTTTAAAAAAACGAATGCAATATACTTTATACTGGTATTTGTCGCATTTTTCTTAATACTATCTTCCTGCGATGGAAGAAAAGGGACATTGAATACAAACATCCAACCTGAGATTATGATAACAAACTATTTTGGAGTAGATAGTCTCAATCAAATAGAGGATCCTCTATTATTCCAGCAGACAATTCAATGGAGTGCCTATGATGAAGATGGTATTGTTGAAGGATTTGCATTTAGAGTACTAAATGAGGATGAGGAGCCAATAACAACACCGGGTCACGATGTAATTGATGACGAAGGATGGGTTAAATTTTATGCACCAAATGCAGAAACAGATATTCCATTGGATCAATCTACACAAACTACAATCTGGATAGAACAGACTTATGCAACAATAAATTTCCCAGCTGCTGATGCTAATGGTGATAGTGCAAATATTATAAGCATTTTCGAAGTGAAATGCATAGATAATAGTGAGGAAGAAAGCAACATTGCAAGAAAGTACTTTCAGGCTTATTCAACTATACCCACAGTTATTGCAAGTTCTACAAAAGGTCCCATAAATGGAGAAACAATTAGCACTGCTATTAATTTTGAGTTTTCAATGAACGACGATGATCCATATGTTGGTGCTGTTCCTTATTACTTCTTATATAAATTAGAGAGAAGATATCTGAATGGTGATACACTTACTGTAGAAGAGGGTGGTTATCCTGACGAGTGGATTTCTACATATGGTTCACCTGATATTATGCATGCTCTGCATAGTGGATTAACCAACAATCCTCTCATTCCTAATACACTTATCGATGATATTCCACAGGATTCAACTTACTTACGTACAAAAGCTATTGATGCTGCCCTTATTGAATCGGAAGAATATGAAATATCATTTATTGTTAAAGAGGGCTTTTATCCTGGTACAGTAATATATTACGGTGATGGTGATGGTAATAAGAATGGAATTTATGCACTTGGAACTCATCATTTTGCATCATTTCTGGACGAAGGGTTAAATGATATCTTACCTTCAGTTATGACTTCTGATGGTGCTCATCATGCCACATCATTCTGGTATAATGGTGAGGCTAAATATACTGCAATTGGAAGTGATGACTTCAAAATCTACATGAGATGGGGTTATAATGGAGAATTTGAAGATAATAATCCTCAGAAGCAAAGACTGGATGAAACTCTCGATGAATTAACCAATCTACCCTATTATTGTGAAATTGTTTATTACGATATTAGATTAGATGATGCGCCATATTATTATCCGCCGATCCCGGCAATCGGAGATTTTCTTCAGGTTGATGATGATGGCAAAGAATGGCTTAGAATATCTGCTTACAGTGCTATCGGTCAGGCAACCACAGTTACACTTACAAGTTTTGGTGATGTACTTGAGAACATGTATGGTGAGCATACATTTGAAGTTCGAGCTATAGACCTGCAGGGGGAAGTAGATCAAACTCCTCATGAATTTACATTTACCATCGTACCACCAGTTCTTAAAGCTGAAAAAGAAGGTGTACTGATCATTGACGATGAATTTGATACACTTGAAGCTCCTGGAGCTATTATCGATTCATTATATACATACTTTGTCTCCGGTTATACAACCGACCCCGACTCTATTAATAGAGAAGATCGTCTTGATCTGTTACTTGATTACGGAATAGTTGGACTTCATCATGGAAAGAGTATTATTGCATCATCAGATATACAGCAGTATAAGACTATCATTTACCACTCCGATAATGGAATAGCTGAAAGTAAATTTTGGAAAGAATATGAATCTTTGAAAATATTTTTGCTGCAAGGTGGTAACCTGATTATTAGTGCAGGGGCAACATTAAAAACAGTTCATATACAATGCGGTAATAAAGCATTCTCAATAATGGAAGACTATTTTGGAATTCCGATGAATAATGATGAAGCTATTGATAATGTATCAGTTGATTATACCGATCAACCATTCTTTATAGGAGCTACATCACAGGGAAGCTATAATGATCTTGATCTGCAATTGCCAAGTTTTAATCCAACAATTACTAACCCAAATGTTCCGTTCTTATGTGTTAATGGACTTGGTCCGATTGCATATTTTGTTGATTACGATGCTGATGTTATATATAGATATAAGTGTAAAGATGTAGGTGAAGATCCTCCACAATGTCCATATCACATAGTTCCTACACAAGAAGAATATGATATGTATAATGACCTGCCGGTGGCATTGAAGAAAGTGAACTCAAATAATACATGCTATATTTTTGGATTCCCTCTCTCTTATATGGTTCCGGATGATGTTAAATCTATGATGACGGAAATCTTAAATGATCTCCCGTAGTTAGCTAATATACATAAAGACACCTGAATAATATCAGGTGTCTTTTTTTTATCTTTATAGGTAAAGGATTAGAATAATTAGGAAGTTTTAGCAAAAAAAACAGGGCATTATTGATGCCCTGTTTTTTATTTTTTTTGTTTATTTCATAAGGATCATTTTCTTTGTAGAAATGTAGCTACCTGTTTTCATCTTATAGAAATAGATACCACTGGAAACAGACTTATTGTTAGTATTTTTTCCATCCCATACCACATTATGATCACCGGCTGTCATGTGCTCGTTTACAAGAGTTTTAACTTTTTGACCTTTGATATTGAACACTTCGATGGAAACATTACCGGGTTCTATCATATTGTAATCTATTGTTGTAGATGGATTGAATGGATTGGGATAGTTCTGAGAGAGATGACCGATTGCAGGAGTTACTATCATATCAGTAGAATAGCTACCACCTTCCTGGAATTCAAGGTCGATAGCAGCATAACGGAGCGAACCACCGTTTAATAAACCGCTATTGGTAGTTGATCCTGCAGCTGAACCATAATCATTATCATCATTGAATACAAAGTGCAGCTTAGCATGATAGTTACCAGGTGTATTGCTTAGGATCTCAAGCCTGTCACCAAGAGAGATGTCAACAGGTATCATATCTTCTAATTCCGGTGCGTAGTTACCATCATAATGATTTACGGGATCAATTATATTATCATTCGGATTGGCATTAATATATCTGATATCTGACCATGTTGCACCACCATCATCAGAAATTACGATGCAGATTTCAGGTTCTTTTATCCAGCCATCATAACCTGGCTCTTCAAAATATGCATTTTGAAGTTTTGCACTATCGTGCCATACACAAACTACCCAGTTTCCATTAGAAACCATTTTGCAATTGCTTTCATGGAAATAAGCTTCCTGCCAGCCACCATCTGAATTAAAGAACCAGCTCGGGCAACTCATAATTACAATTGGCCATCCATCAGGGTCATATTCATCTACAATACCATCATCATCGAGGTCGAAGGCAACAGCCATGTGATCATCACCGGGATCGGTATCCTGAACATCTAGATCGTAGAAACTGAATTCTCCTGTAACAGTATTAAAAGTAAATATCTTAGGATAGATATAAGCAGGCCAGTATACTCCTTGATTTATATTTTCCTGAGAGTTATAATTCACACCGCTCATCCACTGTACTTTAGTATGATCATCTGTAAATACACCATTGAAATGACTAAGATCATTCGAGGGAAGGATGAACATTTCAGCAGCAGTTCCATCATCATTTTCCCATAGAGGAGCTCCGGTAATGTTATTTGTAGGATTATCCATCGGCTGCTTCAGTTGCTGTGTGTATTTTGTAAATGTTTCACCGTAATCTTCGCTGTACAAAGCAAACAGAGAATCACCTGCGCTACCGAAGAAAACAACTTTTCCATCATCTTCACTTACGATCATATCCTTATTTACGCGGTCGATGTCGTTATAATGCATGTAATCAAAATATGAGAAAGATTGCACAGTCCAATCAAGATGTGATGAAATTAACAGAGAATCGGCACTGAAATCTGCATACCCATAAAGGCTATTATAATTATGATGAATTGCAGAATTGGGGACAGCGTTATTCGCATAGGCATGAACTCTTCGATGTCCTGCAATAGGCGAAGGTCCAATATGTACCTGAGGCCAGAGAAATGCGTCATTTGCATGTCCTGTAAGTGATGCACTCATTTCAGGATTATCAAAAAGTATAAATGGTTCAATCCAGTTTGATGAAGAACCGGAAGCATGATACAGCTCATATGACATGAGACAATCAAAGGTATTATCTGGCTCAACTCTGGCGTGCCAGACAGCGAACGGGTCACCTGTAACAGGATCGATCGCACAAGACGTATAACCTTCATGATTGATAGTATAAACATTAATTGCACCACTGTAATAAAGAGTGCCATCCGGGTTCAGATAACTGTAGAACGCTCTTCGATCTGACATCAAAGCTAATG
Source organism: Candidatus Cloacimonadota bacterium (assembly GCA_030621085.1). Taxonomy (GTDB): domain Bacteria; phylum Cloacimonadota; class Cloacimonadia; order Cloacimonadales; family TCS61; genus JACNIV01. Next base: position 37,556 of record JAUXIJ010000026.1, read on the forward strand.
TTTCAGAGCACATATAAGTAACAAACATTCCATCTGCCGCATAACCGTATGGCATCGATGTTTCAGGTTGAAGCCTTAAGTTGTGACCATTGTAGCTGAAAGGCATGTAATCATAGTACGAATCGATCAGGTAAGTGGTATTTTCACTATTACCATTTTGAATAAAGGAATACTCCGGTGGAGGATCCTGATCTCTAAATGAAGACCTTCGACCGAACCGCATTCCTTGATAATAGCCACCCTCGGAAACTTGTGCTGGCTGCATAAAATCATTAGCAAGCAATACACAAATAAACAAACTAAGAATCAAAAGAATTATAATTCTTTTCATCTTTCCTCCTTATATAATTTAAATTTACAAACCTACTTTTTTTTAACAATTCCACAAAAAATTTATATTGGTTTAAAATAGATTTTATGAAATAATTTTGTAAAGGTTTAAATATAATTATTTAGATTTTGTATTTATATTAGTTTTCTGAAACCAGTATTTATCAAAAAAAATGCCCCGATTTTCATCGGGGCAGAACAGTATTATTTCATTAAGATCATTTTTTTCGTGCTGGAATCATTACCTGATTTCATTTTATAGAAATAGATACCACTGGAAACAGACTTGTTATTAGCATCTTTTCCATTCCAGACAACATTATGATCACCGGCTGTCATGTGCTCGTTTACAAGAGTTTTAACTTTTTGACCTTTTATATTGAATACTTCGATGGAAACATTACCGGCTTCTATCATGTTGTAAGCTATTGTAGTGGATGGATTGAATGGATTAGGATAGTTCTGAGCAAGATGACCAATTGCAGGAGTTACTGTATTTTCTTCGCTAGAAACAGGAGGAAACCATGCTTCCTGGAATTCAAGATCGATAGCAGCATAACGAAGCGAACCACCATTTAATATACCACCACCAACAGTTTGACCAGCAGCTGAACCGTAATCATTATCATCATTGAACACAAAGTGCAGTTTGGCATGATAGTTGCCAGGTTCATTGCTGAGAATCTCAAGCTTGTCACCAAGAGAAACATTAACAGTTATCATATCTTCGAATTCCGGTGCATAGTTACCATCATAGTGATTAACAGGATCAATTATATTGTCATTCGGATTGGCATTGATGTATCTGATGTCTGACCAGGTTTCGCCATTATCGTCAGAAATAACGATACAGATTTCAGATTCTTTTACCCAGCCATCGTATCCAGGTTCTTCATAATATGCAGCCTGGAGTTTTGCGCTATCGTGCCATACACAAACCACCCAGTTTCCATTAGCTATCATTTTACTATTACCTTCATGGAAATAAGCATCCTGCCAGCCACCATCTGAATTAAAGAACCAGCTCGGACAGCTCACAACAACAATAGGCCAACCATTGTCGTCATACTCATCTACAATACCGTCATCATTAAGGTCGTAGCCTACAGCCAGGTGATCATCAGCAGGATCGGTATCTTGAACATCCAGTTCGTAAAAACTGAATTCTCCTGTAGCAATATCAAAAGTGAATATTTTGGGATACATATAGGCAGGCCAATATACTTGTTGATCTATATTTTCCTGAGAGTTATAGTTCACACCGGTCATCCATTGTACTTTTGTGTAGTAGTCAGTGAATACACCATTGTAATGACTGAGGTCATTTGAGGGAACGATGAACATTTCAGCTGCAGTTCCATCATCATTTTCCCAAAGGGGTTCACTGGTAATGTTATTTATAGGATTATCCATTGGCTGCTTGAGTTGTTGAGTGTATTTTGTAAACGTTTCACCGTAATTATCACTATACATAACCAACAAAGAATCTGCAATAGAGCCAAAGAAAACAACCTGTCCGTCAACGTCACTTACGATCATGTCCTTATTTACACGGTCGATGTCGTTATAATGCATATCATCAAAATAAGGGAAAGTTTTTATAGTCCAATCGAGAGTTGATGAATATAATAGAGAGTCAGCACTGAAATCCGCATATTTATAAAGACTGTTGTAATTATGACCACCACCTGAATTAGCAGTATAGTTGTTTGCATAGGTATGAACTCTTCGATGATCTGCAAGTGGAGATGGTCCTACCCATACTTGAGGCCAGATGAATTCATCATCTGTATGTCCAGTAAATGGCTCGCTCATTTCGGGATTATCAAAAAGTATAAATGGCTCTATCCAGTTTGATGAAGAACCGGAAGCATGGAATAGTTCATACGTCATGGAACAGTCATAGCTCATATCTTCTTCAAC
>JAUXIJ010000017.1 GCA_030621085.1 Candidatus Cloacimonadota bacterium
CCTATCTTTTCCAATTCTTCTTTAATTCTTTCATTATTTTGTTCATTTTCCCTTTGCCCTTTAATCAGATCGGAAAGACTTTCTTTTCCTAAAGGTAATTCACGGGCTAATTCTATTACAATTTGAGTTGGAGCACCGTATTTTTTGGTAAGTGCATTAATGAATTTTCGCAATTGATTGAGTGCAATATGAACAGTTGGATTACCAATCTTACCATAATACAATTCTGGTTCATCTTTAGTATACTTTTCCTTATTCCCAAATGATGTATGATGTTCCATAATTTCACCATAATAAGGTAAATTACCTTCATCAAAGATTTCTCCGGTTTTTCTTTCTGTATAGCCGGCTTTTATTTTTGAATCATAATAATTAAAACCTTTTTTTAGATAAGGTAGTATTTTGTTAATAGCTTTCTTGCTGAGATTACTTGTTCCCTGTGGTAGTCGTATGTTTTTAATTCTTTCAGCAGTGTCTTCGTTAAATTCAAAAGTTTCACATAACCAATTTACCAGAGTGTTTTCAATTTCCATTATATTGTCTTCATTTACTAAGCGGAATATGATCTCATCTTGTTCCTCATCTTTAAATTTATCCCATTTTTCGCCAAAATATTCTTTTTTCCGCATTATACTTGCTGTTTCATCACAATTAATCTTTGAGCGTTTTTCGGTTTCCATATTGAAAACGTAATCTTTATATTCTTTACCGAGTTTCTGTCGAAGACCTTTGAGTGTAGCCGTACTATGTGTTAGAAGTGCTCGCTTAATCGTTTCCCTTTGTTCTATTGTTAATTCATGTTCGTAACGATCAAAATCCAGTAAAATCAGGTTATTTACTTCCTGATAGATTCTGAATTTTTGAACAATAGGAAAAGCAATCGGACACCGGAATTCACCTTTTTCAAAGCGACATTTTCCTTTGGGTTGTTTTTTCAAATTTCTTTGAGTAAATATGATTTTATGAAGATGTTCTTTTACATCATTTGTAAGTTCCGAATGATATTGCTTTTGTTTATTCCAGATCTTTTCAAATTCGTTTTCATACATGGTGCGTTCGGTATATAGATTGTATTCTTTACCATGATCTCTTATTCTGATGGGTATTCGATGAACCTGTTCCTTGGTAGATTTATCTTTATTCAGATTATATAAATATTCTCCCAAAGTACTAGCACCGGCAGTTTCAAGTTCATGCTTTACTTTGTTGATTGCATCTTTCATCTTTGATTTTTCTTTTTCATCATTATCGAATTTTCTGTTGCTTTTAAAACCCCTTCGCTGATTCAAATGAAAGATTACTCTGCCAAGTTCAAAGAGTGAGATTTTCTCATCTAAAGCTTTCTTTCTGAAAAGATAAGGATCAAGAAGTTGTAATTGTTTTCGTTCATTTTCATTTTCTGGCATCAAACCGTATCGTATTAATCTATCAAGCAGATATTTTCTTCGTTGTAAATACCGATCACGATTGCGCCGCATACTACGATGCTCACGGCGTTTTACATTTAAAGGTTTATTTGTTTTTGCATTCCTGCCATCGGGAAAAATCCGTACACCAACTTTTTCTAATTTAACCGGTTCATTGTTGTTATCAAGCTCTAATAAACTCCATCCAAGAGACGTTGCTCCAAGGTCAATACCAAGCCGATAATTTTTCATCTTGACTCCTTTAACAAAAATATTTTTTCTTGTTCCAGTTCTTTATCAAGTTAATATGATATCACTTGAAGGGAAATCAGGTTTTGGTGTCAAGTTGTTAACAAGGTAATTGAACCAAAAAATTAAGGCATAGGCTCCGGCTTGTGCCTTTTTTGATTTCCCTAATAAACTCAAAACCTGCTCACTACCTGTAAATACAATCTCAGTTTATCTTTCTTATACCAGTGGTCTGATATTTTAAATTGCAATTCGAAATGGGGTGGAAGTTTCCATTTTATCAAAAAGAACGAACATATTCCATCACCGGAAAGAATGGTATTCTGCATGATGCCATCCACGTTGTTCTCGTACAAGTAATGCTTCACATTAAAGGGCTGGGTATCGGAACGGTAGGCTGTGATCTGGGCAATTATTTGCAGTTTTTCCCATTTCACTCTGGCTTGTTCGTAAACCAGAATTCCCCTGGAATAAATTTTTTCTTCTTCTAAGTATTCAGCAAGCAGTTCACAGCGCGTTTTCAGGCGAAGGTTTCCCAATAGCTGCCACCAGTCTGCCCGCAAAAGTGTCCGCTCGAAATCACGGATCCGGGCTTCTTCCAGGCTGATGTATTTCTCCTTATCTTTATGCTGCAAGGTAAGCCGCAGGGTGTTTGTTTTAAAGCGTGTTTCCACCTGCAGAAATTGCTCACTGCCCACGGTGGGCATTTTCTCAAAGTAACGTGTTTCCGGAAAGCTCCAGAGGTCAAAATAGCAGTTTATTTTTGTTCTTGCAAAGGGAACCAGGGTGATGCCGTAATACAATCCAACCTCGTTATCGAATTTGCTCTGGGATGAAAAGGGGTTTCCATGCCAGGTGGGGAAATTCTTTTCATAATAGCGGAACAGAACCAGGTGCCTGAGCTTGTTATCCCCGAATTTTGTACCGATCAGTCCGGCTAATTTATCATCTGCCTGTGCCAGTTCGCCAAAAGTGGGGAAGGTGTTTTTATTCAAGAGGAAATTAAAACCGACAGCATTGTATTCAGCAGATTTCCCCGGATCTTTAAATTCATGATCGAACTTAAAATTAGAACACACCACACCCAGCGAATGATGTTCCCAATTGTAATTTATGGAAGAGCCGTAAATGGTTTCTTTCACGTTGTCCTTTTTCTCTACATCGAGGTGAAGACCGCTTTCATTAAAGGAAGTTATCTGCAACAGTGAATCGAGATTGGCACTTAGTTTTGTAGAGGAATAAAATGGGACAAAAGCAAAATTTCCCAGTTCGATATTTACAGCCGCACCTTCCAATTCCCATATTTCATACGAACTGGTATAAGATTTAATTGTTTTGTATTTTTTTATGGCAACAGAAGTAGCAGCACTGCTTTTGGATATTCCCAGTTTGGGAGCAAAGAGAATGCCTTGTCCCACAGCCAGCCGGTATTTTCCCAGCACACCCTGTTTAAGTGTTTTATTGCCATTATATTCGATGAAGTAGGAGTAGAAATCGATGGGATCTTTTTCACCTTCATCTTTTTGGGAGAGGAATCCGAAGCTGAACTTATCGTATTGAAAAAGGGTTCTCTGATAGTATTTAAGGGTGGATTCAAAATTATCTTTGCATTCATAATATTCTCCGCGGGTCTTCTGGTTCAGTTTGAGCCCGGGTTTTTCTTTAAAAATAATGTAATCTTTAATTTCCGAAATTGTGATCTCATTTATGCCGATATTCTGCAATTCTTTCCAGCCGGAGATCGATTTTTCTTTCCTTGCTTTAACTATCTTTCCAATATCGAGTTCGGAAAGCCAGGGTAACTCTGTTAGTTCTATACGGGAAGCATTATTGATGTTTAAAGGTGATTTTCTAAGACTCAAAAGCGTTTCACTGAGTTCGGTGGGATGATATGTTCCGTCCTCTAAAGATAATATTGTTTCTTCGGCATCTTGAGCTAAAAGGAAGGTGAAAATAATAAGAAATACTAAAACTACTTTAATCTTTAATAGCATAACCAACCGAAATATAATGCGTGAGATCAAGGTATTGATGAGTTCTGAAACTGTAAATCACTTTCATATCCAATACATTAAAAACCAATCCAAATCCCAGCCTGTCCGGCTCGTATTGGTAACTTGTAAGTATTGTGAGCATGCTGAACAGGTTGTAGCGGGCAGCAAATCTAAAAGAAAAATCGAAGCTGTCTTCCTTCTCGATACCAACAGCAAAACTGCTTTCCGGGGAAACTTTGAAAACACTCTCCCACAAATAGACTACCGGCAGTTTCATATCCAGGAAAGAAGACTGCGAAATATTGCTGATAGAAAAACCGGTTTGCACATTACCATTTATCCATTTACTGCCAAAGTCTGTGATGATAGAACTATCTTCGTGATAATTTTCTACCTTGTTGTAAAGCCATCTCAGCCCGATGCCTACCGATAAATTCTGGTAATGATAACTGAAACCGGCATTGCTGCTGTTCTCCCGGTAAAGCGAATGATCCAGGAAAGAATTTCCTAAGTAAAAGCCATAATTCTTATAACGCAACGCGGAGTGGATATTGTAGCAGGGCAGGTCTTTTAAACCGTAAAGATAAGTGGCGGAAGTTATTACTCCGGGGTTGTTTAAAGCCGGATTCACGGCAGAAGCGGATGGTTCGGCATACAATAGAACCAATCCCGAAGTTGCATTCTGAACAGCAGAAACGGGAAGGTTCAAGTCTATGGCGGAGAGAGTGGAATACATAATTATAAGGATAAAAATAATTATCTTTTTCATAACGATATTCCTTTTTTTATTTTATTATTATCATTTTAACAGGATCATTTTCTTTGTTTTACTAACAAAATCATCAGATTTTAGTCTATAGAGATAAACTCCTGATGATACCTGATTTTGATAGTTGTTGGTTCCGTCCCAAACCACACTTCTCGTTCCCAAACCCCCGTTTGGGAACGCACAGAGTTCTTTCACTTTTTCCCCTTTGATGTTAAAGATTTCAATAACCGGATTTGCGATAGTAATGGGTAAATCGTAACTTATTGTAGTTATTGGATTGAAGGGATTTGGGTAGTTTTGTAATTCGAAATTCATAATTCCTAGTTCGTAATTATCTACATTGTTTCCTCCGGGAATACCATACATTGTAGCAGAATTTACTATAGTTGGATGATCACCATCGTTTAGCAAAATTTCATCTTCACCATCATTATTGAAGTCTCCAACATTGCAGATGTTTCCGTTTGCATCATGTATTATATCGGGGATAGTATCAAAATTGCATGAACCGTAAAGTATGTTTAGCATTCCAGTTTCTGAAATAAAATACAAAATATCTTGATATTCATCATTATTTATATTTGCATATCCTGGAAAATAACCGGATAATGGATAATCTAGATTTAAAATACCATTCTGATTTCCTAAAAAAATGCCTACATGAGAAATGAGAACATCATCATAACCGTCATTATTTATATCACCTTTAGCATATGATTTTGATCCTATTTCAAACACTTCACTTGTGATAAAATCCGGTATGGTATCAATTGTTTCTCCACCAAGATAAACTTCTAAAAAGACAAGAGCAGCCATTGTTTCATCTCGACTGACAATCAAATCATCATAGCCGTCTCCATTAATATCTCCAACTGCTCTTGTTCTACCGAATTGTTCTTCTATGTTACCTTGTATTTGAAAATCGGGAGTTGTACTTAATTCTTCACCGCCAAGAAAAATTTGAATTAGACCGTTCCACCACAAAGAGGGACCTTCACCCCAAGTTAAAAGATCATCATATCCATCTCCATTAAAGTCATAACCACCATTAAATCCCAAATAATTTAAACCTACAGGATCCGGAACATAATCCTCACCTTGTAGGATAAGTTCCGGTTCAAGATCAATATAATCTCCCCCAAAACAAATATAGATATCGCCGGGATCAAAAGCATCTGTGCATTTGGAGAATACAATATCTTTATAACCGTCTCCATTCAAATCTCCGCCCCAAGAGATGGAACCACTTCCGAAAGGAACTTCTATTTCAAAATTATATGTAGTATCTGGTATCTCATTTCCCATAAAAAATTGGAATCTATAAGGATCACCAGGATACCAATGAATAAAATCATCATAGCCATCATTATTCAGATCGCTACCATCGCTGTTTAAATTGACACACCTAAAGATTACTTCTCCAGGAATTTCCCAAGTAACAATTTCTTCTAATGTATCTTGGGCTTGCAGAAAAGAAAAAAGACAAAAGAATAAAATAAAAAAGAATATTTGTTTTAATCTCATGATTTCCTCCAATCTTATTTCAATAAATTGAAATAGTTGCTCCATCAGATGAACTGCCGGAGCGAAAAGTCATTTCAACAATAACATTTTCTTTGAAGTTAACACACCTTCATATTTATATTTAATAATCAAAGAATTTCCAATAAAGCGTTATATAAGGACTTTGAAAATGGAACCCGATACGAAGGTTATCATTAGCTGCGTAGGTTATGCCAAAATCGAAATCAAATTCTTTGCGTTCTCCTTCGGAATAATCCGGAATAAAGCTGTTTTTCAGGTAGCTTGCAAATGATTCTCCAAAAGTAAGATAATGATTACCTGGATCGTAATATAGCACACTTATGAATTTTATCTTCCTGGTAAGATCATAATCCATTCCAATAAATGCTCTGTAAGAATGAAACTGTGAATCTGAAAATCCACCATCGAAAGTTTCACCTTCATATTCCGTTACAGGTTTTATAAATAGCAGTTTATCAAACGTTATACCGGTATGAAATCCCCAATTACCCCTGCCGGATTTCAAGGGTTTGCGAAGACTGTAAACCAGAGTTCCTTTCCAATAAAAATCTCTTTTCCTGTCATACATTTTTTTAATTGTATCCAATCCTGAGCTGTCATCAATCTCTAGCTGGTCATTTTCATAATATTTAATATATTCTTTGTACATATCGTGATTGGAAAAAATATGCAGATCGAGAGAAAGGTTTGAAATGCGTGCACCTCTGATCTTCTGAAGTAATACCCGTCTAAAGATCAGGTTCAAATCTTCATTAAAGTTGTTGGTTATCCTGGTAAAGATTTGAAACTTATCTGTAAAGCCATAGCCCATGGAAAAACCTGTGATAAAGAATGTGTAAGGCGGCAGAACAAAAGCTGTGGGATCTTTGAATATTTCTGTATTCTGTTCCTCGGCAGTGAAAAAGATTTTTTTCTGCAGCAGCTTCTCCAGTTTGCCACCGAAATAGCGGTCTATCTTTTCTATCTCACCTTTATTGATTGAAACAATGCCGTACTTACTTTCAATGGTAACGTTCAGGTCGTCTTCACCGATCAGTTTCCCTTTGAAGACAGTGCCATCTTTGCGGAAAATTTTTACTGTTTCTTCCAGAATGTCTTCAGGAGGGATGGTAAGTATTCCAACTTCAGTTTGTAAAACAAGGTTTCCTTCATCAGTAATTTCAATAACTTTTCCACGGAAGAAATTGCCGTCGTTCGTGTGAATGGTGCGGTGCTGACCGAGTTTAGCTCTGATTATGGCAGGTTCATTTTCCATGTTCTCATTTTCTTCTGAAAGAAGGTAATTGGAAAATAACACGAAGAAACAAAAAATTAAAAATATCTTTTTCATAAATCCTCCCTGAATGGTTAATTCAAAGTTACAATTGTTATATTATTTGACATCAAATTGATAGTTAGCACGATATTAATGGGATTTCCATTGTAATATTCAACTCCAGTTGCTTCAAATTTAACAGAATAAGAACCGCCATTCACAATTTGGAAACTACCATTTTCAGTTTGTAATTTGTTTGATTGGGTATTATAATTATATCCCAGATATTCACCCAGCATATCGATATAATTAGTTCCTCCGCCACCCCCGCCAGTCAGGTATTGCGTCCTTTCTCCTCCACCCTGACCGGTTGGTGTTCTCCACCATGCTGATGTGTGTGCTGCAAAATTGTTCATATCCAATATACATGCCTGCCGATTAGATTTTATAGAATGTATCTTGAATAAGGTAAGTCCGCCGCCTACAGCTATTATAACAATTATTACACTTAATACTACAAATAAAATCTGTTGTGTTCCCATTTTAAATTTTTTCTTCTGATTCCGTATCAAAAAAATGAGCTTTTTTCATATCGAGAGTAATTTTCATTTTTGCATCTATCTCAGGATATTTTTTGGGATCGAATCTGGCAGTGAGCCTGGAATTCTCAGTAGCCAGGAAGACAATGAATTCATTACCCGTCGGCTCTACTACTTCACACAAGGCTTCTATCTTTTGCGGGAATTCTGCCATCTGGTCGAAAGCGGAATCGTAAATATCTTCGGGACGGATACCCATGATTACTTTTTTGCTAATGTATTTTTTAAGATAAGCAGTATCAGGTATCTTTACTTTGAAATCACTATTATCGAAGTATAGATCACTCTTTTCTTCTAATATTTTTCCTTTGAACTTGTTTATGGCAGGACTGCCCACGAATCCAGCTACAAAAAGGTTTTGCGGATTGTTATAGATTTCCAGGGGACCAGCTGTCTGCTGGATAATACCGTCTTCCATTACCACCATTTTATCAGCCATGGTCATGGCTTCCACCTGGTCGTGGGTTACATAAATTATGGTTGTATTGAGTTTTTTGTGCAGTTTGATGATCTCTGCCCGCATCTGAACGCGCAGTTTAGCATCCAGGTTGGAAAGCGGTTCATCGAAGAGAAACACCTTGGGTTTTCGGACAATAGCTCTACCCAGTGCAACTCGCTGTCTCTGACCACCCGAAAGCTGTTTGGGCTTGCGATCCAGCAGGTCTTCGATCTCCAGTAATTCGGCAGATTCGTTCACGATCTTATCTATCTCTTCTTTGGGAAATTTTCTCAGTTTCAGAGCGAACGCCATATTGTCATAAACCGTCATATGCGGATAGAGGGCATAATTCTGGAAGACCATGGCAATATCACGGTCTTTGGGAAGCACATCGTTCACCTTTCTCTCACCGATGAATATCTCACCGCTGGTGATGGTTTCCAATCCGGCTATCATTCTAAGTGTAGTGGTTTTGCCGCAGCCGGATGGACCTACCAATATTACAAATTCTTTATCTTCTGCTACGAAGTCTGCTTTCTTTACTGCCTGAAATCCGTTTTCAAATATCTTATCAATTTTTTTTACAATTACTTTTGCCATACATGTCCTTTGTGTTTTTTCTTATAAATTTAATTTGTAGAATTATTGGAATGTTGTCAAATAAAATAAATAATCAATTATCTTTCGGAAAAATAAAAAGCGTATCAAAGCTGGGATTTTGTTATGAGAAATAGACGCAGGAACGACACAATTCCGTTCCAACGCAGGAGCATTGGAACGAGAGAATGGATCTGTCCTGTGAAATCATTATTTCAGCAGGATCATCTTTTTTACTGGTGAATTTTCTACATTAACCTTATAAAAGTAGATACCTGAAGCTAAACCTTCTGCATTCCAACTAACTGCTGTCTGCCGTCTGCTAACGGTTATTTCATCAATTAATTGTCCTTTAATGTTGTAAATCTCTATATTTACTTTTTCAATGCTTACTGGTAAGTTATAATTAATAACCGTTAAAGGATTGAAAGGATTTGGGTAATTCTGTTTCAAAATGGAAGAATTTACCAGACAATTATCATCCGCATTACTTTCATAACTTACAGTAGCATAATAGATATCCCAATTATCATTTCTATCTGTCTGCCAAAAAACTGCTACGTCATCCTGGTAAGGACAGATATCCGGACTCATATCATTTCCCGGATCAGTAGAAATAATTGTTTCTTCCAAAAATTGTCCATTTTCAATAATTCGCAAATAAATATCATATTTAGTATCAACTCCTTTTCTTGCCCAGGCAATCCAGATCTTTCCATCTCCGGTTTTACAGATAGTTGGGTTTACATTAGTGTCATCATTATTTGTTACTTGTATTTCATCATTCCACAAGCCATTAAAGTTTCTACAATAAATATCGGTATTATAATCGCAAGTAGCTCGATAGAATAGCCACACAGTTCCTTGATCATCAACAACTGCTTCCGGTTCAAGAGAATTACAATCATTATCAGTAACCATATCAGGATATGACCAAACATCGTTTGAGTAAATCGAGTGATAGATATTTTTATAACCAGCAACATCCGATTCGAAGAAAAGATGCCCATTATTATCATCATCAAAGACTAAAACAGGATCATTTATCATAGCCATATCTGAGACGATCTCTTCACCTGCATCCCATAGAGAATTTTCATATTTACTAAAATATATTGAACCACCTTCTATCGTCTCTTTTTTCCAGACAACAAACACATTATCATCATTATCAACTGCTAACCTCGGTTCTACTTCATAACACATATTTTGCAGGTCAGGATCACTAATATTTATTGCCTGTGCCCAATTATAATCTGATGAAGACATAATATCGAAGTTACAAACATCATCAATATGATACTGTCGAAAGCTCTGCCAAACAGCCCAGATATTACTCCCATTAAAAATTATATCAGGGTGAAGATCCCAATACTCATCATAACCAACAGTTTCCGGCTCGCTCCAACTATTTCCATCATAGTTGCTTACGTATTGATCACTTCGAACATATCTTCCGCTGTCCCATATCAACCAGAGATTACTATTTCCATCGATAGTGGAAACAGGATAACAATCCGTCATTGGGTGTGTGGTTACTTGTGAAATTTGAATTTGATAATTATCTAATGGCGTAGGAATATTTTCCTGACCATTTTGAACAGAACAGACATTTTCTTGAATAATTAAAGTTGGGTCTCCCAATATTGTTAATCCTTTCAAATATGAAGCATACCAATTCTGATTAAGAAAATAAACCAATGCATCGCCAATTGAAGAACCACCCGCCAGAGCAGAATAATATTCATAGTATTCGATTCCGTAAGTAACTTTTGTACTACCTAAAGCAGCTAAACCATAATTTGAAGAATAAAGATACCAAGAACCGATATTGTTCAACTCAATAAAACGATCGTGCATACAACATACAAAAGTATAAAAGAATGCTTCCGGTAATGTTGAATACACGTCATAATTAAAGAAGGTTCCACCACCGGGTTGTTGGTTATTGATCTTAAAGGTTGAACCCCATGGAGATGAATGTGCTGATAAATGAACGTGATAATAACCCTGTTGCAGGTAAGTTTTATAATTTTCAGCAGTAGTGATATTATCATCTGTAATAATATCAACTACGGGATAAATAAGGTTCATGTTTTGTATGGAACCCCCAAGACCATCGTCAAAAAAACCTAAAGCCCGAAAAGGTAATGAGAGATTACCAGTTCTATAAGCGTGATTTTTTATAAAATAATTATTAATCATAGATGCTTCATCATCCCAGGTTAGACGAGAAGTATGCAATCTGCCAACCCATATTTCCGGACTTGTATTCCCTGTATGACTATCATAAATCCCGTTACCATCATTATCGAACCAATCTCCATTCATATCCATAAAGAACAGATCTATTGGAAATTCCCAGGAAATATTCCCGCTTTCTTCATACCATGCTAAGGGAAGATTTCCAATAAAAACAACTCCCTGTAAGTCTGAATTAATATAGCTGTTTATCAATTCTGCTCTGATATCTTCTGCTGTTCCACCTGTAAATACTTCTAATTCAACTGAATAACCTTCATTTTCCAGATCAGCTATATAGATATTTGTTTGAGGTTCTATTTGAGGATAAAGAAAATTATTAACTATAACTTTTACTAATAGCTCCCTGTTTTTAGTTTCTTTTGAGCAATATACTGTTTCGATCTGTAGCGATCTTCCAAACTCTATCATTTGAGAATATTCCTGAAAGGTGATTGCTTCTCTATTTAAAGGATCAATATACTCTGATTTTGGAAGAGATTGAGTCCAAGCCAATTGATAAATAGTTAGAATAATAAAGATCATCTTTTTCATAATTATTACCTCATTTTTTATACTCGAATAATTATTTTTTCAATATTTATGTCAATTTTTATTGTTTTGTAAAAAGTTTTTACTTATGTGAGTTGGGCATAATTTTCCGTTCCAACGCAGGAGCACTGGAACGAGAGAATTAGTATATTTTACCGCAATTTTGAAAGTCCTACGTCCTCTCTTCTTTCTTCACAATGAGCATTTCCAGTATGAAAAGGATCAATACAAAAATTAGCAGGTATTTCCACAATTCAAAACCGTAGCGGGATTGCAGTACTTCATTCTCCCAGTTTTTTCCAAGAAGGTGAATGTTTTTGATTTGAACTTTTTGCAGTTGGGTATAATCACTTTCATTGTAATTCAAATTCACAGCAAAGTTAGCGGTTTCGGTTTTATAAATTCCCGTTTTATAGGGTTTATAATTTGGTCTATTTATTTGTATAGAAGTGCCATCGGGCAGTTCAAGCATACCCTCATTCAACCGGAATGATTTTCCTATGTTGATATGGGATGTACTCTTTGTACTACCGGATGTGAACACCAGCGAATTGTAGGCAAAAACCGGAAAGGCAGGATCGAGCAAGAACGGACTCTGCAGGCTTTCAACATCGAACAACCACAGGCAGGAGCCTTTGTTTTCCAGAGCCAGCGGATGCTCTTTTGTGCTTAGCAGCACGTTCGATCTCGCTTTCACTTTCCAGGTATCGTTAATACCGATCGCTTTCACTTTTTTCAGGAGAGTGGTAACAGGATGATATTTATTAGCATAGTTAATGTTCGATGTTTTCGTATTGTGCACAAAATCGTGGAAATCAGCTTTAAATGCAGTTCCAAGACAAGATCTCCAATCCTGCGAAAGCTGTCTGTCAGTCAGAAATAGAATTCCCTTTTGTTGTTGATTCATTTTATCCAAGATAAATTTCAGTTTTTCGGAAAGATGTCTCTTTTTATAAATAATGATGTTATCATATTTCTGTAGAGATTCAAAATTGTAAGAATTCTCATCGGTAAGAAAATCAATTTCTCCTGCGTAAATTTCCAATATCGTTTCCATTACTAGCGGAAGTCTTGATTCATCTGATAAGACAGCAACTTCGGGTTCCGGATTATATTCAAAGCAAAAATAGTTCCTGTTGTCGTAAGTCTGACGTTCGTTCTTCACTTCCACATAACCGGAGTGCCAGCCCGCATTTTCCAGGTTTATTGTGAATACTTCTGTTTTGCGTTGTTTCGGTTGCAGGTCGGTTATTTTTTCCGCTACCGTATTGCCATCTAAAAAAAGTTTGTAAATCACATCTTGCTGATTTCTGGCAGAGTGATTCACTAGTTCTAAAGTTATTTTCTTCTCCAGGTTCCTTTTTACAATTTCATTGGAAATGACCACATTCTGACAACTGATATTGTATCTTTCGCTAGTTTGGGAAGCAGGAATGAAAAATGTAGGAACTACCATTTTTTCGGGAAGCTGTTCTGCCTGTAGATCTGTGATGAAATAAATTTCTTTATTGGGTAGATGCACTTCATCCAGTTTGGATTCTGCTTCCTGCAGTACATCAATAAATGGAATGGCAATAGGAATAATATCTATATTATTTATCAGGTCTTGCGGTAACCTGCCAAAACGGATATTTCCATTGATCTTATTCCAGTTCTCACTTAATGTTAAAAGTATCACTTGGTCATTTTCAGAGATCAGTTCATTGATGATTAATAATTTCTGTTTTGCTTTTTCCAGTTCGGTTTGAGTATCTACCAGGTAGTTCATGCTGTAGGAATTATCAACAATGATAGCCAACCCGGTTTTGGGGTGGAGTTTGCTGCTCTTCAAAATAGGAGCTTTAATTGCCGGGCGTGAAATAGCCAGTATCGTAAAGAGAATTATCATGATCCTGATGAGCAGCAAAAGCAGGTTCTTGATATTGATCTTTTTGCGCTGTTTCTGCTGACTTTCTTTAATGAAACGGATAGAACTGAAAACAATACGATGCGGTTTCTTCCTGGCAAAAAGATAAATTAAAACAGGCAGGATAATAACAGATGAGAGAACTAAAATCCCCGAATTTAAAAACGATATACCGAACATTTTTCTTTTATATTTTTATTCTGCAAGATAGATAGACGCAGCAGAAAATTTTTGCATTAAACAAATCAAGTTATCTTCTTATCCATAATCCTGTATGTTTTATGAACCCAGCCGCCTAGATTGGTAGCGATGCGGTTCATCATTAAATTATTTTCCAATATCCAGGACATCTCGGCTTCTTTGATATTAAGCTTTTTATGTTCATTGGCAATTTGGAAGTTTCTGGTGTAGAATACAGTATCAATACCGCGATTCTGGTATTCTTTGATCACACCCAAAGTGATGATGCGCAATCTGGTGATCTTATTCCTGCCAAACAGCAAGTGGAAAATTCCGAAAGGAAAGAGTCGACCTTTCATCTTCTTCAATATTTGGTTATAATCGGGTAGAGCTGTATAAAATCCAGCGGGTTTACCTTCCACAAAAGCCAGGTAGAAAAATTCAGGTCTCACCAGGTCGATCACGGAATCGATCAGATGAAAAAATTCCTTCTTGGTCATCGGAACAAAACCCCAATTTCTTTCCCAGGCTTGAGTATAGACTGAGAATACGATTTCCAAATCTTTTCGCAACTCTTTTTTGTTTTTGGAAGATAGCTCACGAACTGTAAAACGACCTCTTTTTTGTAGTCTTTCAGTAATTTTTTGTAAGCGGTCTGGTGTTGGTCTTTTTGGAATCAAATAAGCCAGAAGGTCCATTTCTTTTGATAAACCTGCTTTTTCTAAAAGTTCAAGATAGTACTTATGATTGTGTGTCATCAAGATGAAAGGCGGGGAATCAAAACCATCTACCAGCAGACCACATTCATCATTAGTAGAAAAATTCATCGGTCCGCGTAGCGTATCCATACCTTTTTCTTTTAGCCAATCATAAGCAGCTTGAACCAGTTTATCGGCAACTTCCTGATCATTAATGGATTCAAAGAAACCAAAAAAGCCGACTTCATCTTCATGGAATTTATTGTGTTGGGTATTGGTGTGAGCAGAGATGCGTCCTGCTGTTTTACCATCCTTCAGGGCAAGAAAAAGCTGTACTTCCGAATGTTCATAATAAGGATTTTTCTTCGGATCGAAAAAGTTTTTTTGATCCATGATGAGCGGAGCCACCCAATGCGGATCGTTTTTGTAAAGCTTGAAGGGAAGCATGATGAACTGTTTCAATTCTTTTTTGGTTTGAACCGGTATTATTTTAATCATGATCTATCCAATCTCCTTTTCATAAATGGTATAAGTTTTAGAATCTTCAGATCCCATCATTTCTATTAATCTGATTGTTAAAGTATTGTCTTCCAATACCCAGCCCATATCACAGTATTCATACCTAGTTCTGGTGTAAAGTTTCTGCTTCCATAGCATTATCCCGTCCAACCCTAGGCGGCGAAATTTAGGTTTCACTCCCAGATAGCCCAAACGAAAACCTTTGGTTCGTTTGGCTCCCAGTATCAGCTTAATTGCACGGATCAATTCGAGGTGTCTAAAGTTCCCGATACGTTTCAGTTTTTCCGATACATTGGGTATACCTCCGAAAAAAGCTGCAGCTTCACCCTTTATATAAAGGAAAATGAATAATTTTTTATCCATGATAAGCAACATGTCATCAATGATCTGGTCGAACTCTTCCTGCGTGAAGGGAACAAATCCATAGTTTTCACTCCAGGCAGAGTTATATATCTCCAGCATTTCCTTTTTGCGAACATCCAGCGGCTTATCACCCCATTCTTCCACGGTCACGCTATAGCGATCAATTATCTTCTGACCCAAACGCAGTAGCTTATCTTCCATAGGACGGGCAGGTTTCACTTCCCACGATTTTACGCGTTTCACAGCATTAAATCCCACCTTTTCTATAAGTGTGGAATAATAAGGTTTATTGTAATGATAATACATCACAGACCGGGAATCGAAGCCTTTTGTCAGGAATCCGGGTGTTGCATCATTTACCGGAAGATTCTGTGGACCACGTATTGTATCCATGCCCAGATCTTTCAGGAATTCTGTTGCTGCTTCCATCAGGATGCTTGCTGCCGATTCATCATCGATACACTCGAACTGACCAAAGAAACCGGTCTTTTCATTCCAATGCTGGTTATGACGATGATTTACAAAAGCGTTGCAGCGACCAATAATCTCACCGTCTTTTATTGCCATAAAAAAGCGCATGATCGCATGTTTAAAAAAAAGATTTCTTGGCTCAAAAAACCCGGTCATGTCAATGAGCTTAAATCCATGATATTCATAATCTAAAAGTGGAATATACTGAGGGTCTTTTTTATAAAGCTTCCAGTGGAAATCTACAAATTTCTTTAACAGCTTACGTTCTTCTTTGGATTCATTTCCGAATGCAATTAATTCGATACCATTGTGTTGGGTTTTCTCGATCATTCCCTGCCTTCCTTAATTAGTACTGTATTCGTTCAGTTTTGTTTGTTATTTGAAATAAATTGCATTATATCTCTCCTAACTTTTTTGAAACAAAGAAATTAATTATTCCCATTAAAATAGCTACAATGAACATTTTTCCCAGGAAGACCGGATCACGAACAAAGAAAAAATTTATTAATGGCGGTAATAATACAATCATATACTGAGCAAAGCGGATCTGTTTGAAGAAAATCACGATAATAAGTGATAATGTTGCGATAATTATCATAGGCCACAGCATAAAAAATGTAACGAATCCGATATAAGTAAAAATTCCTCTACCACCTTTGAAACGATGTGTTAACGGCAGGCAATGTCCGATCACCGCAGCAAATCCCAAGATCAGCAGGTGGTTTTCGGTTCCGATATTTTCTCCGATCAACTCTATAATTACCGGGTAATTTAGAAGATATTTTAATAGAAACAAGTAAAAGAACATTTTACCAAAATCGATGATTCCCGTAAATATGCCTAATTTTTTGTCTATATTCCTATAAATATTTTGTGTGTCCGGATGCCCGGTTCCAACCTTATAAATATTCATGCTCTTGTAAGATTTCGTTATCAGCTTTGCCGTAGAAAAACAGCCCAGAAAATAGGAAATAATCAGTAAGGTTATAAATGCAATTATAGTTATCATAAATTCTCCAGTTTAATAATTTCTTGCTCCGAAAATAGCGCTTCCTATTCGGATAATATTGGCTCCTTCTTCGAGGGCAATTTCAAAATCATCGGTCATGCCCATGGAAAGGAATTTCATCTTCACGCCGGGAATATTCTCCCGTTTGATCTCCTCGAATAATCTGCGTAGAGTTTGAAAACATTTTCGGATAATTGTTTCATCGGACGTGAACATACCGATGGTCATCAACCCCGTAATTTGTAAATTTTTCAACTGTGCGATTTCTTGAACAAATGGCACAGTTTCCTGTGGGTCGATACCGAATTTGCTTGCCTCTGCGGAAGTATTTACCTGGATCAAGATATCCTGTTTTTTTTTCAGCTCACCAAGATGTTCGTTCAGTTTCCGGGCAGTGCTCAGCTTGTCGATGGAATGGATCAAAGCAGGTTCCAGTTTCATTAATTTCTTGATTTTGTTGGATTGCAAATGCCCAATAAAATGGAATTCTCGGATATTATCTTTAAGGAAGGGAATTTTCTCCACAGCTTCCTGAATCCTGTTTTCTCCAATATATTCAATACCGTGTTTTATAGCTTCTTCGATAATCGGGATAGGATGGGTTTTGGTAACAGCAAGTAATTTTATTTCAGATGGATCTCGCTCAACCTTCCTGGCTGCATTTTCAATTCGCTCACGTAATTTTTCGATATTCTCTGCTATCGACATTCCTATCCTTCATCCACATTTATTAACGCACAAAAATTAAGGAAATTTAGCATATCTATATGTCAAGCAATTAGTAAGAAAGCAAAAAAACCGCCCCTTGCGGAGCGGTTTTGAATTCTATGTTCATTCTCAGAATTATTTCATCAAGATCATTTTCTTCACAGAAGAATAACCTTTAGAATCCATCTTATAGAAATAGATTCCGCTGGCAACAGAACGGTTGCTATTATCTTTGCCATTCCAGGATGTAAAGTGAATACCTTCCTGCAAGTTTTCGGAAATGATCGTTTTTACCAGTTGTCCTCGTGTATTGTAAATCTTCAGGTTTACGAAACCTTCTTCTTTGATACTGAAGCAGATATTGGTATCGGGATTGAACGGGTTAGGATAGTTCTTGCTCAGATTGTTCGTAAATACAGGAACTACTTCAGGTTGAGTTCCCACTGTAGGATCGAAAGCATTACCGGTTCTTCGGGAATTCCGTTTGAAGTTTGCCCAATGTATCGAGCCGCTGGAATTTTTGTAATCTACCAATATATAAGATGTCTGGTTTGGTACCAGTATCTCGATATCCCCATCATTATCGGCATATCCAATAGCAGGAGCGGTTTTAATGGAACTTCCTAAATTTATTGGGAATAAGTAGGTTTCGCTACCAGTAATATCTATTGAATGCAGGTATCCCGCATTATCTCCAAATACAATATCAGGAGTTCCATTTGCGTCCATATCAACGATAACCGGTGTTGATTCAACTGATTCACCGATGGCAACCGGGAAATTTGGAAGATTATTTCCAGCCTGATCTACAAGATGAATGTTACCACTCTGATCAATAAAACAGATATCGTTATTTCCATTATTATTGAAGTCTGCAGTTACCAGTGATGTAAGAACATCAGCACCTGCATCCATATCCCAGATAAGAGAACCATCATTATCGATCACAAAAACGGTACCGCTGGTCGTGGCGACCAGCACTTCAGGATCAGCATCGGTATCTACGTTTGATATAGTTGGACCCTGAGTTGAACCTGAACCAAGGACATAGGGCCACCCGGAAAGATTAGAACCTGTATTAGAAGAGATCGCATAAAGAGAACCTGTTAATGTTACTACAAGAACTTCAAGATTTCCATCGTTATTCAAGTCGCCAATAGCAGCAGAGGACATTACAGGACTATCCAGGGTAGCCGGGAAATTCGGAAAGGATGTACCATTTGAGTTTATTATGTGAACTGCACCAGCCGGGAATGTACAAACTATAACTTCCATCGTACCATTACCATCAACATCGGCAATCATGGGATTACTCTTAACATTTCCACCAGCATTATAATCAAAAATAGTGTTTCCGTTACAATCATAAGCAATCACGTGACCTGCATCATTACCGATAACAATGTCTTCATTATCATCACTATCTACAAGGCCAACTGCAACAGCAACCCCAATTGTAGCTCCCGTATCGATAGGGAATGGGGAAACAGGAGTTCCATCTTCTTGCATAACGTGAATCATTCCTGCCTGGTCACCAAATATTATTTCTTTTGAACCATCATCTTCAAGGTCTATAATAACCCCGCTTGATGAAGAAGCACTTCCCAAAACCAAAGGCCAACCTGCTTGAGCCAGGGTTAATTCAACTACCATTTCACGTTCTACAACATAAGGCCAGGTAGCGCTCGGATTAGCTGAAATGGTCATAGTGAAAGGAATAACAAAGTCAGAAAGTTCGGCTGGAGTTTCAAAGCTAAAAGGATTACCTGAATTCCAGCCGCTGGATCCTGATGCAATATTAGAATATGTAGTTTCATCATTGAGTATCGTTACTTCAGTAACCTCGCAACTGAGAGTAGCTGTAATATCTTCTGCATCAAGCCAGAAGTCATCGTTTTCCAGGTTAATCAACAGGTTTACTACCTCACCCGGATTAGGAACACCATC
Source organism: Candidatus Cloacimonadota bacterium (assembly GCA_030621085.1). Lineage (GTDB taxonomy): Bacteria > Cloacimonadota > Cloacimonadia > Cloacimonadales > TCS61 > JACNIV01. Next base: position 19,448 of record JAUXIJ010000017.1, read on the forward strand.
ACCGTCGCCGGTTTGTTCGATCATATTGATTTCAGCAATAGTAAGATTGGGGATCAGATCGTACATGGCTCCTTTAAAAGCATTAACACGTCCTGCTCCTAACATACCAACATAAGGTGGATTAGCTGCATCAATATTATCACAAGTATATTCCAATCTAGTTTTAAGTTCCTCGGGAGTCAGATCGGTGTGGATCGACTTAATAAGACCTGCCACACCTGCTGCAACGGGAGAAGCCATAGAAGTACCACTATAATTTGCATAATCATTTCCTGCAATTATTGTAGAATATATACTCTCACCTGGTGCGGAAACATCAACTACAGTCCCATAATTTGAAGAGTATGCTTTTAGGTCATTAGGACCTGTAGATGCAACACAAACAGCATTGGTAGCATTACCCGGGTAATGAGGATAAGAAGCAAGATTTAGATTTTCATTTCCTGCAGCACATGTTACTATTGCTCCATGACTCATGGCATAATTGATAGCATTATTATAAGTAGTACTTCCACCAGGTCCACCGAAACTACAATTGATAATATCAGCCCCTGAATTTGCGCAGTAATAAATTCCCAGATCACCACTATAAACATAAGGGGATGGTGTGTTATTGGGTGTATGACGGGATGAAATAAGTTTAACTGTCATCATTGGACCTGTACTACCGATATAGTTGTCTCCTACTTCTCCTGCACATCCGGCAACATGAGTACCATGATCATTATCTACATGGTTTTGGTAAGATTGGTTGTTATTATTGTAGAAATTCCAGCCGATACAGTCGTCTATCTTTCCGTTACTGTCATCATCTATACCGTTACCACCGGAAATAGATCCGGTAGCCCAGTTTATGCTCATAGTATTTCCACCGGATGTTGAGTTGAGTTCAGGTTCATTAACCCAGATATTATCTTGCAGGTCAGGATGATTCCATTTGATACCGGAGTCCACAATACCGATGATAATATCTTCATTTCCGGTTGTATAATCCCAGGCTGGTTCGGTTCGAATATACTCGTGATGCCATTGCATATTATAAGAAGCATCATTAGGCACATAATCAACTTTGTAAACCGGCTCATATTCAGCATAGATAATATTAGGATCGGTTGCAAGTGCTTCCAGTGCCGCTTTGATATTATCATTACTTGCCAGAGTGATATTGTAAATACATCCTGGATAGAGTCCGTTATCGTTCCAATCCAGATCTTTCACGAAATCGATACGCTGTTCTAAATCCACGAATTTATATTGCTCGGATAGAAGATCAAAACTTGTTATTCCGATTTCAACAATACCATCGTTAATTTCATGATCCAGGATACATTCCCGGTTACCGATAGCATCCCATTCAAATCCCACAATTATTCTTCTGGGTAAAAAATACTCCTCATTGAATGGCATTGCTGTATCAGCAAAAAGTGATGTGAGACACATCACAGTTACGATAAAGAAAAAAATTCTTTTCATAATTACTCCTTATTAATAATTTTATTTTCTTACATATTCAGCTTGAATGGAATTTGCCTGACGTTTTGTCAAGTTCAATAATCCACCCATAATTTAGCCGGCAATAGAAACGACTAATTTATTTTTCTGAAGTATTTCTACTTCATTAAAATCATTTTTTTTATTTCTGTATATCCTGAAGCTTCTAGTTTGTATAAATAAATACCGCTGGAGACTTGTGTTCCAACGTTATCTGTACCGTTCCAAATAACAGTGGATATTCCGGCAGTTTTAAAATTATCGATCAGGGTTTTTACAAGTTGTCCTTTGGTGTTATATACTTTCAGTGTGATTTTACCTGAATCCGGAAGATCAAGTTTAATAGTGGTTTCGGGATTGAACGGATTGGGATAGTTTAACATCACAGGTTTATTATTTGGAATTAATTCCAGTTCGGTACCTGTAGGATTACTGTCCACAATAGTGCGGATCATTATATTTCCTGTATCCAAGCTGTCCCAGCCAGTTTCATCTGTATAACTGTAACCAGAACTGCTCTCGTCCAGCCCGATTGCAGGAGAATCTACAAATTCCTGGATACCTGCAAAGAAATTCTCATCAGTTAGAACTGGTTGTTCGCCTGTTGGAATAATCAACGTATTCCAACCTTGGACTAATTCGGAGGAAGAATAACTTATAGGATTGACCAGAAGATCTCCGGGTGTTCCATTATTATCATCCCATATTTTTATTACCAGCGGACCTGAGTTTAAAGATTCGATATAAACATTTATATGGGTGAGAGTTTGGTATTCCCGATTATAATTCGGAGTGAACTTAACAGCTATATTGTTTAATGTTCCACAACTAAATCCTGATTCGCAAGTGCCGTCATCGTGCATCAAGATATTTGCAGTAGAAGATGGAACAAAAACAAATGCTTCGTTTGAGTATTGCGATTCTTCACCATCATAAATAGCAGTGATAATATAAAAATTGAATAAATCCGTAATCGGTTCAGTATGAATAAAAGTTGTGTCAGTAGTGAAACCAGCCAGATCATAACCACTTGCACTGCTGGTTGAATGATAGATATTAAATTCCTCCCAATCAGGGGAGTAGGGTTCGTCCCAGTTTAACATTACAGTTCGGTCTTCCAATAAAGTGGCAGTATTATTTTCAGGTGGAGAACCAGGGTAAGTTACGGTCGTTATCATAATGTCGTCCATTTGAACACCGAACGTGGAGGGCTGATCGCTATTCGAATGAAAACCGATCCTTAACTTAACATTATATCCAGATAGAGACGATAGATCATTATACCCGGGCCAACTCTCAGAGAAAAGAGACCAATCGTTAACCGAACCGGTGAAGACGGCATTTATGCCGTTTGGATCACCCAAAGGATTTGAAATTGAGTTCCAGCTTGACCAGCCCAAATTTGTATGATGTTGTATCTCTATAGAAAAATAATCACAATCAGGAAAAGAATTGTCATCAAGTTCTGAGCGTATATACATATCAAAAAAGAGCTGACTGTCTGCAGGAAATTGAATAATTGGACCTTCAATGTAGTTTTCCATATTCGGGTTGTACCAACCTGTTTCTACATTAAAACAGCCTATAGCAGAAATAGGAGAAGGTGCATTCAGATCATCGAAAACATGCCAGAGATTGCCACCTTTTGCAGTATTGGAAAAGCTATAAAATTCGGTTTCATCTTCTCCATCGTTTGTGAAAACATCTGCAATGTTGATATTATCAACAAAAACTCCTGTAAACTCAGGATTGGTAGCGGTTGATGTATTTGGATCGGAAGCAAAAGCAAAACTGATGATTACATCTTCACCCAGATAGGAATCGGGAATTGTGATTGTTGTTGTTGTCCAGTCGGTTGATCCTCCCCAACCTGGAATGCCAGGGATACCATCGGGGTCTTCATTGTGTTCATAACCAAAACTGTACAGGCTTGAACTATTGTATGCAGGAATGCAATCAGTTAAAATTGTAGCCTCTTCGTAATCCTGATCTGAGTTCCTGATACGAATATTGAATCCATCCCAGCCATTGAAATTTTCATATGTACCCAGTTCTTCGATAGCTCTGTATTGAACAAAAGAAAGGATTAGAGAACCGGAATTTGGTAGAGAAATAGCAGGAGTATCCAGCACCTGGTACCAACTATCTAAATAGCCGCCATCGGGTAAAATATCCGGATTTGCCATGCGCCATGATTTACCGGAACCACCGTAAGCGTTGAATTCTGATGTGCTCCAGAATGAACCAGGATCGGTTACGTCTATCAGGTCCCACTCAATTAATCCGCTCTCAAAATCTTCTACATATATAGTGTCTACGATTTCTCTGGAAAGTATTTCTACATTTTTAGCAGCATTATTTCTGATGATGGTTTTGTTATTAGAAAAAAGTAAGCTTGTAAAAACCAAGCTTGCAATAATTATGTATTTTTTTCTCATTAACCGATCCAATACTTATTTGGACATAAAATACGCATATATTATTCCATTTCAGAAATACATTTTATAAGGTCCACAATACGGCAGGAATATCCCCATTCGTTATCGTACCAACTGAGTATTTTTATAAATTTGCCATTTACCATTGTGACTTGAGAGTCAAAAATAGAAGAAGCCGGATTTCCAATGATATCCGTGGAGACAAGTGGTTCTTCAGAATATTCCAGAATATCTTTCAAGTATGTTTTAGATGCTTCTTTCATCAGTGTATTTATTTCTTCTTTGGTGGTTTCTCTTTCCACTATAATAGAAACATCTACCAGGGAAGCATTGGGTGTGGGTACTCGTACAGCCATACCGTCTATCTTGCCTTTGAGAACAGAAATTACTTTGCCGGTTGCAGAAGCAGCACCGGTTGTAGTAGGAACGATATTCAAAGCAGCAGCACGTGCTCTTCGCAGATCTTTATGCGGATAATCCAGAAGCCGTTGATCCATCGTGTAGGAATGTATCGTGGTCATAAAAGCCGACTTCACATCAAAATTATCGGTGATGACCTTCATTACCGGAGCAAGGCAGTTAGTTGTACATGATGCATTGGAAATAATTTTATCCTCTTTTTTTAAAGTTTCATGATTTACTCCCAGTACTATGGTTGCATCTACATCGCCTTTAGCCGGTGCGGAAATTAAAACCTTTCTTGCTCCTGCCTGCAGGTGCCTGGAAGCTTCTTCCTGTGTGCGGAATATTCCTGTAGATTCAACAACATAATCAACATTCAGATCATTCCATGGAAGATTTTCAGGTGCTTTTTCCGATAGTACTTTTATACTGGTACCGTCCACTATGATGCAATTTTCGCCAGCTTCCACGTTTCGTTTGTAGGTTCCATGTACTGAATCACGTTTTAAAAGGTGAGCAAGAGTTTTTGTATCCATGAGGTCGTTAATGGCAACAATTTGAAATTCTTTTTTTTCAAATAATTCCCTGAAAACCAGTCTACCGATCCTTCCAAATCCGTTAATGGCAACGTTCTTCATTTTTCTCTCCTTCTATACTTTATAAAAGTATGGATTTACCGGCGCTACCGGTAATTTGAACTAATTGTTCTACAGCTTTCTGCATAGCTGCTTCACCTTTGATGATCCACTTACGCGGATCGAAACGTTTTTTATCGGGAGTATAATCATCATTTGAAAGGGCATCCGGTTTCACAATAGAATCTTTTTCCTTTTCCCAGTAAGCCTGAGTAGCAGCGGCGAATTCCATCTGGTAACGGGTATCTTTATTGATCTTCACTACGCCGTTCTTGATGGCGTCTATCTGCTGATGTGCTGTTAAGCCGGAAGCTCCGTGCAGCACAATACCGGTTTCCACGTTGTTGGAAATCAATAAATTATCGATCTCTTTGATAAGATCAAGTTTGAGGGATACTTTTGAACCTTTTGTTACACCGTGATTCGTTCCCACAGAGGCAGCAAAAAGATCTACATTAGTTTTCTTTACATATTCCAGAGCTTCTTCTGGTTTGGTGTAGAGCTCTGTATCAGAAACTATCTCGTCTTCGGTTCCTTTGATGTAACCGATCTCACCTTCAACCAGAACGCCATGTTTATGAGCCACTTTAACCACTTCCGAAGAAATGCGGATATTCTCATTAAATTCTTCTTTGGATGCATCTATCATAACAGAAGAAACCAGATCATTTTCTATGCAATAAACCACAAAATCGAAATAGTTGGGAGTGGCATGATCTATGTGCAAACCTACGCCGGAATTTTTGAACTGCTGCGATAATATCTTAATGATGGAAGAAATAAATTGTGCTCCTATATTTATGTCTTTGCTGGCACCGGCTGCATATTTCACAGCTCCGGAACTCATCTGTAATAATCCGTCAGACCGCTGTGCTTCATAACCGTACAAAACACCTCTAACAGCAGCATCGAAAACAACATTGGAAGCTACGATCCCGAAACGTTCTTTTTTTGCTTTCAGGAAAACTTCTTTTAATTTATCTCCATTATAAAACATGCTATCCTCCTTGAAAGATAGGATTAAAGAACTACTCTATTACAAATTTTATTTATCGATATCTTCCGATTCAAAATTCTCGATTATATCGCTTTTACCTTCCAGTTCAGAGATCATGAATTGAGCAGATTCGTGCAGGTCGGCTGTAGGGTATTTTTCCAGGAATTCGTTAAATATTTTAATGGCGTTATCCTTGTCTTTTAATTCTTCCGCATACAGGAAAGCTTTCATGAACATAGCTTTGTAATCGTCGGTGTTGTTTTGATGATGTTTAATTATCTCATCGTAATAGAAGATTGCATCTGTGAATCTTCTTCTTTTCTGGGCTTCTTCTGCTTTGTTGAAATATTCTTCTGCCGTAAGGATCACGATTAATTTATCTGTATACTTTTTCACATGATATTTTTCCTGCAACTCTTTATTAGTCTGATCGAATAATTGTTTGGAAAGGTCTTTCATCATTGTAGATTTAATTTTACCTTTTATTTCTTCGAAAGGCGTGGGAATGGCGATGTTATCTTCCAGGATCTTAAAGAAAACAAAAACACCTTTGGAATTTTCAAATATCTTGCTGAGTTTGTCGGGCTTGGTTTTCCATACCATATTAGAGTAAACTTCATCTTTGCCGATACCGGGAATAATATCGTTCTTGTAAATGTGATCCAGAATACCATCTTTGTCTTTATATTCAGAATGCTCTTCAATAAGTTGTTTCAGGGCTTCTTCGTTGTTCTTTTTATAGTATTTTTTTACCAGTTTCATCATTTTTTTTGCAGTATCTTTAGATGTAAAACCGAATGTCTGGATCTTGCGATAAGGGTTTGTACTGAATTTTTCTATGTTGTTATTATAAAATTCCTGTGCGTTTTCATCACTGTTGTCGATGGCATCTACAACCAGCATGTTGTAAACAGTTCGCATCATCATGTTGCGTTTGATCTGTTTCACGATTTTCTGGATTGCCTCATTTTGGTCGAACTCGCTTTCAATGGCATCTTTATAAAAAACATCCAGTTTAATCAGGTTATCGATGAAATTTCTCAATGCCTGGGGATTTTGCAGCGATATCTGTGCGGAAGGTTGTAGAACATCATATCCATCCAAAAGATCTTTAACTGTTTTCTGAAGAGTTGGATCGGTACTGCTAACGAGAATCTCATCAAGAATCACTTCATTACTATCCACATGTACCAGGTTGATCTCATCCAGTATATCGTAATTAATCTCCACTTTATATTTTGTATTAAGCTTATCAGTTTTTTCAGATATAAACTCTTTTTCTTTTTGAGGTCTCAATCTCTGTTCAATTTCTTTTTCACATTCCTCGAATGTACGACCGGCAAACATTTCGAGGTTTTCTTTGAAATAAGCATTTTTCTCATCGGTTGTAAAAGTGATATTATTTGCGGAAAGTTCTTTTTTGTATTCGTTAAAATAAGCGTTTTTTATCTGTCCTTCTGTGCGAGAGAAAAACTTTTCATCTTCTCCAATATTTCTTTGAAGAGCTTCATAATAAAAAACTTCTTCCGTACACATCATATCGAGTAATTGCTTTTTGCCTTCTTCAGTGGAATATTTAGGTTGATACATCGGTGGTATTTGAGAAAGCCTTTCTTCTAATTGCCCCATGGTGATTTTTCCACCGTCAAATTCAGCTACAACTGTTGTGTCGGGAACTCCTTTGGCAGCAGAAAGAATAGTTGTTAACATTATAAACGTTAACACGAGCGCTTTTTTCAAAACTTTTTTCTTATACATAGTTAAATCCTCTCCTATATTATTAATTCGCAACACAAAAAATTATTTGACTGTTTAAAGTCAAGGAAATAAATGGAAGAGTTTGAAGGGGGTTTTTAAAAGCTGGAAAGAAGGTTTATGAAAATATTTTCACCTGATTTGATAAAGTTGAACTACTTTGCTCTCGATAAAAAGAGCTGTCTATCCGAAATGGTAGAATTTCTGTATGAAAAAGGAGTAATATTATCTCCGGAAAATTTTCTGAATGAGATTCTGGAACGGGAAAACCTAATGTCCACGGGAATTGGCAGGAAAGTAGCCATTCCTCATGCACGTTCAATGGCTGTAAAAGAATTGAAGATCGGTGTATATCTGCTTGACAACGAACTTGATTTTAACTCGATTGACAATGAGCTGGTAAAAGTCATCTTTATGATAGCGGTTCCAGAAATGATGAAAAATGAATATATGAAAGTTCTCAGTTCTATTTCCAATTTTTTCCGGAACGAAGAGAATGGTATGCGATTATTAGCTTGTTCTTCACCGGAAGAAGTATATGAAATATTGAAAGGAATTAGCGATGAAATATAAAGTGATCTTATTAATGCTAGTTATATTCGTAGTAAATACAGCAGCAGAAGATACTGCGGGTACTACCGGTTTTACTTTTTTGAAAGTGAACTATTTAGCTCGAGCTGCTGCTATGGGAAATGCATACACCGGGTTAGCTGACGATGCTGGAGCTGTTTTTTTCAATCCGGCTGGATTGGTGCAGGTAAAATATCCACAGGCTTCCGCCACTTACATGAGTTATTTTGAGGGAATTCAATGTGGTTCCGCTGTCTTCGTGATGCCCAAGAATGAGAAGCTGGTTTTGGGCTTTTTTGCTAAAGGACTTACAGCTACCGAAGATCGTACTCTGGCTGATGCAGATGGGCATTATGACGGAACGGACGGTACTTTCGGTATGTCGAATATTGTGCTGGGAGCTTCTGTGGCACGCTATTTGATCGATATTCTTGATGTAGGGCTGAGTGTAAAATATATCAGGGAAAGCCTGGATGATAATAATGGTTCCGCAGTTGCTTTCGATGTAGGAATCCTTCATCAGACCACCAATGAAAATCTGAAATTAGGCATAACATTCAGAAATTTCGGAAAACAACTTTCCTATTATACCGAAAGTGAATATGAAGAAAATCTGCCACGGACGGTGACAGCCGGATTCAATTATCATCCCAACGAAAAACTGTACGTCACACTGGATATCCATAAACCTCTCGATTATGATTTTTCTGGCAGAATAGGCTGCGAATATCAACTGCATGAAATGTTAGCTTTAAGAGCAGGATACAAAACCAATGCTTCCGACTGGAAAGCCGGCGGAGATTATAATGCCTTCTCCGGTATGTCTTTTGGAACGGGTTTCAACCTGGATAACTACAATCTGAAAATTGATTATGCCATTGTTTCTTACGGTGATCTGGGCTTTGTAAACCAGGTGACGATTAATTATTTATTTTAATGTTCAGTATTATACAACTGAATTAATAAATTTGATGATAGCGGTCTCAGTTTTGGTGACCGCTATTGTTATTTCAAATTGAGAAAAAAGGTTAGACATAAAAAAAAGATTTTTGAAAGTTGTACAAAATTTATTTCGGAGTAAAGATGCCGAAGAAAGATTTTCTTTTTGAAATTGGAGTAGAAGAAATACCTGCCGGTTATATCGCAGGAGCCATCAATAAATTAGTTTCATATTTCGAGTCTGGCTTGAAAGAAACCAAACTTGATTTTGAGGAAATTATTCCATATTCAACTCCACGCCGCCTGGCAATAAAAATAACCTCTTTGCAAACCCAACAAAAAGATGAGATTGTAGAAAAAGTGGGACCTGCCAAAGCTGTAGCTTACAATGAAAAAGGAAATCTGACAAAAGCTGCACTTGGATTTCTGAAAAGTGCAAATGCAACTCTCAAAGATATCTATATAAAATCAACTCCTAAAGGCGATAAAATCTCTATAAAAAAAGAAATTAAGGGAAAAGAAACAACAGAAATTTTAACTCAAATTATTAAAGAAGTTGTTCCAAAAATTCCTTTCCCGAAATCGATGAAATGGGGAAGCAGGAGATTTTCTTTTGCCAGACCCATCCGCTGGTTGCTTGTATTGTTTGGAGATAAAATTATTGAACTTGAAATTGAAGGAATAAAATCGGGAAATATATCTTACGGAAACCGCTTCCAGAAACTGGAAAATCCGGTTGAAATTAACAATATAAATGAATATGAAAAAAAACTGGAAAGTGTTTTCGTGATACCGGATAGAAATGAACGAAAAGCAAAAATCGAAAAGCAATTGCATACTCTTTTCATAAATAATGATGAAGAAATTATCCTTAATAAGAACCTGCTTGAAACTGTGATTGACCTTGTTGAATATCCAACTGCTATAGTCGCAAAATTTGACCGAAAATATCTTGAATTGCCTGAATTGGTAGTAACCTCAACTTTATCTGAACATCAGAAGTATTTCGCTATTCACGATGGAAAAAACAACTTAGTTAATAAATTTGCTTTCGTGTCAAATAGAGATTCGAAATATTCAAATTTGATAAGAAGTGGAAACGAAAAAGTTATAAAAGCACGTCTGGAAGATGCAGAATTTTATTATAAAGAAGATACAAAACAACCTTTAGAGAATTATGTTCCAAAATTAAAGAATGTAACATTTCAGGAAAAACTGGGAACTCTTTATGAAAAAACTGAAAGAATAAAAAAACTCACTGAGTATTTGTGTACTGAATTGAATTTAGATAAAACGATAAAAGATAATTCTATCCGAGCTGCTTATTTGTGTAAAGCAGACCTGGTCACAATGATGCTGGGAGAAAAAGAGTATACAAAACTGCAAGGGTATATCGGTCATCGATACGCTCTTGAAAGTGGAGAAAAACCTGATGTTGCTAAGGCAATTGAAGAACATTACAAAAATGGTAGTTATTATAAAAGTTTATCAGAAGTAGGTGCCATTGTAGCTATTGCGGATAAGATGGATACAGTGTGTGGTATTATCGGGGTGGGAATGATCCCGACCGGTTCCAAAGATCCTTTTGCACTTAGAAGAGCAGGTAATGGAATTGTGCAAATTATAGCAAACCAGAATTTTGAGATTAACATTCATAAATTGATAGATGAAGCTTTTGAATTTCTTGAGGATAAACTTACAAGGTCTGACAATAACAAAGATATAGTTTACGACTTTTTCAAGCGGCGTGTAAACTGGCTTCTTAAACAAAGAGGAATCGATTACGATGTTATCGAAAGTGTAATGCACATTGATCATTCCAATATCCCTGATCTTGTACATCGTGCTGAAGCACTCAAGAATTTTTTACAAAGAGAAGATTTTATAAAACTAGTTCTTGGGTTTAAACGAGTATCTAATATTATTGCAGAAACTAAGAATCTGGGAGAAATTAATCCAAAACTTATGTGTGAAAATACGGAAAAATTACTATACGAAAGATATTTGATTTTAGTAGAAAAAATAAAAAGTCTTCTTCCCAAAAAAGAATATGAAAAGATTCTTGAAGAATTGGTTATTTATGGATCAACTATCGATAAATTCTTTGATGATGTGCTGGTGAATACTGAAGATATAAAGTTAAGACAAAACAGATATAATTTATTAAATAGTATCAGAGAACTATTCTTGCAGGTAGCAGATATTTCCAAGATCGTTGTGGAAGGCGAAAATAATAAATAAGAGGAACAAATGACAATTCAAATTTCAAAGAGGGCAAAAACAATAAAACCTTCACCAACTCTCACAGTTTCAGCGCTGGCAAAGCAGATGAAAGCGGAGGGGATAGATGTAATAAATTTTGGTGTGGGCGAACCGGATTTCAATACACCGGAATATATCAAAGACGAAGCCAAGAAGGCTATTGATGAGAATTTTACACGTTATACGAATACTTCCGGTATTATCGAATTGCGGAAAGCAATTTCAAATAAATTGAAACGAGATAATGATCTTGATTGCAATCCCAATGACATCTTGGTTTCACCGGGAGCTAAAGCTTCCATCGTGTTTGTTTTAATGACGGTTTGTGATTCTCTTGATGAGGTTCTTATTCCTTCTCCTTATTGGGTGAGTTATACTTCCCAGGTGGAAATGGTGGACGCTTTACCCGTATTGCTTCCTACAAACATGTCTTCAAATTTTAAAATAACTGCCAAACAACTTGAAGAGGCAATACTTTCTCTCAACAGACCCAAAGTGCTTATCCTGAATTCTCCTAATAATCCAACGGGTTCTGTTTATGGTAAAAAGGAACTGGAAGAAATTGCACAAGTCTGCTTGAAATATAATATTCTGGTCATTTCCGATGAGATCTATGAAAAGCTTATTTACGACGGTGTTAAACATGTTTCTATCGCTTCACTTTCACCCGAAATTCGCGAACAGACTATTCTGATAAATGGTGTTTCCAAAGCTTATGCTATGACCGGATGGAGACTTGGTTATGCAGCCGGTCCCACCGATATAATCAAGAATGCCAGCAGGATACAAAGTCACACCACATCCTGCGTAAATTCGATTACGCAAAAAGCCGCAGTTGTTGCTTTAGACAAATGTGAAGAAAGTATCTTTATCATGCGGGAAGAATTTCAGAAAAGAAGGAACTTCCTGGTAGAGGAACTGAGAAATATTCCGAATGTGAAATGTAACATGCCCCAGGGTGCTTTTTATGCCATGCCCAATGTTCCCTATTATTTGCATAACAACAAAAAAGGCATTACAAATTCAATTGAATTTTGTGAATTTTTACTTAAAAAATATAAGATTGCGATTGTACCGGGTTCTGCTTTCGGAGCGGATGAATTTGTAAGATTTTCTTATGCCACAGATATGAAAAGCATAAAAGAAGGATTGAAAAGATTTAAAGAAGGTTTATTAGAAAGTATTTCCCATGGTTTATAAATAATTCCCGGGAGTATGAAAATGAGTGATTTAAAAGAGGAATTTACAAGACGACGAGAGGAAAGAAGAAGGTACAGGAGCAATACCTGGACAAATTTTTTCATCAGGATATTAGCTCTGATCTTTGTAATTTTAGTTATTCGTCATTTTGGCAAAAGAGCTCAGGAATTGAAAAACTCCAATTCTTATTCTCAACCGGATACAGTAGAAATTCAAAAAAGGTATTAATGGGTCTTGTAATTGTAGGATCAATTGCATTTGATGGAGTTAAAACACCCTACGGTGAAGTTGATAAAGTTTTGGGTGGTTCAGCAATTTATGCTTCAATGGCAAGTAAACATTTCTGTAAAACACATATCGTGGGAATTGTAGGTGAAGATTTTTCCAAATGTCATTTTGATATGTTACAGAAGAACAATATCGGGTATGAAGGATTAGAAGTCGTTCCCGGTAAAACATTCTACTGGAAAGGTGTTTACAATGATTTAAACCGGGCAGAGACGCTGGATACACAACTGAATGTGTTTGCAAATTTTGATCCCAGGATACCAAGTGATTATAGAAAATGCGAATATCTTTTCCTAGGGAATATAGATCCTGATCTGCAACTTAGGGTACTTGATCAAATGGATAATACGAAGATAACAGCCTGCGATACTATGAATTTCTGGATCGAAGGAAAAAGAGAAAAATTACTGGAAGTTATCAGTAAAATTGATATCCTGTTTATTAATGATGATGAAGTAAAAATGCTTACAGGCGAGAATAATATTTTCGTAGCTGCCGAAGCTGCCGGGAAATTAGGTCCGCAACTTATTATAGTAAAGCGTGGAGAATATGGTTCTATGGCAGCTGCAAAAGATTTTATTTTTTTTGCACCGGTATATCCTGTAAAGAATGTAATCGATCCCACCGGAGCAGGTGACAGCTTTGCTGGTGGATTTATGGGGTATCTATCTGCACAGAAGAACTATAACAAAACATCTATAAAAAATGCCATAATATACGGAACAGTTATGGCGTCGTTCAGTATTGAATCTTTCAGTCTGGATAAATTAAGAGAGATTGATTTGAAAAATATCGAAGCAAGAAAAGAGAGTGTTATAAAAAATATAAAAATCTAAAAAAGGAGAGCTAATGAAACAGAATTTTGAGATTAGAAAAGCTGCCAGGGAAACATTGGCAGGTAATTAGGGAAATGCAATCGTTGCTGTACTTATTTATATGGGGATCGTTTCAGTTGTAGCGTCCATTCCGGGTTTGGGACAGATTGCGATTATTGCCATTATGGGACCACTCATGTATGGATTCTTACTTTTCTTTGTGAAACTCGTACGAAAAAATACTACTGATTTTAATTTCATTTTCAAGGCTTTCAATTTCTCTGGTCCAAATTTGGGGCTTTTTGGAAGAAGTCTGGGTTTATATTGGCTGATGAACCTGTATGTTTTCTTGTGGAGTTTACTACTTATAATTCCCGGCATTATTGCTGCATACGGTTACAGTATGGCTTTCTTCCTGTTTATAGATGATCCTGAGATTGGAATTTCGGAAGCACTTCGTAAAAGTAAGGAAATGATGTACGGGTACAAAAGTAAATTATTTATGCTCAATTTGAGCTTCATCGGTTGGATGTTCCTGAGCGTATTATCTTTTGGTATCGGCTTTCTCTGGCTTCAACCATATATGATGACTTCTCTGATTCTATTTTATGAAGACCTTAAAAAAGAACGTGGAACAAATACAGAAACAGATCAAAAAAATGATGAAAAATCAGATGAAACAGAACCTATAAAAATCGGTGGCGTAGTTGCTGAGTAAAAAAACCGATTACGGTAATATTGCGGAATTGATCCTGCAGAATGCGGGATTTATTCCGCAATTTGTATTTATTTGCATTTAAAATGATTGTGGAAAAAAACTTGAAGATTTTTTTGTATCGGTGTAATTATTTGGAATTAATGAATATATAATAATATATAATAAAACAAATTGTTTTATATTTTCAATATCATAAAAGGAATGCGAATTGCATTTTAAATGATTCGGAAAAGATTTTTAAGGAGTATATGAAGGATGAAGTGGAGGATTTTAAGCACTGGTAAAATGTCACCTGCCATGAATATGGCGATCGATGAAACTATTTTCATCGGTGTGAAGGGAAAGCGCTCATTGCCTACAATACGTTTTTACGGGTGGGATCCTCCTGCAGTCTCATTTGGTTATAACCAGGAATTCTCTAAAGAGATCGATTTAAAGGCATTAAAAAAATTCGGTTTTGGATATGTTCGCCGTCCCACTGGAGGTAGAACTGTTCTACATAATGAAGAAGTAACTTATTCTGTTATAGCTCCAATTTCCGAAAACTTAAATGGTAATATTCTGGAGTCGTATTCCGAGATCAGCCGAGCACTTGCACAAGGATTAAAAAACCTGGGGATAGAAGTAGAATTTGAAAAGTGTAAACTTTCTTCCCATCATCAAAGACAAGCAGTAAATCCGTGTTTCTCCAGTAGTTCCAGATTCGAGTTAAATTATCAGAAAAAAAAGATAGTGGGAAGCGCCCAGGTTCGAAAAGATAACACTCTCTTACAACACGGATCGATCCTGTTACAAAAAAATCAAAGTAAATTAGCGTATGTTATACCGAACCTGAATGATGAGCAACACAAGAAATTAGCAGTATATCTTTCAAAAAAAACTATAGCTATCAATGAAATATTGAATGAATCTGTGAATTTCGATGATGCTGTTTCAGCATTGATAAATGGTTTTAAAATGACCTGGCAAACTGATGAATTTATTGAGAGTGAAGATATTGAAAAATGGGAGAAGGAGAAAGCAGAATTTCTGGCAAGTACTAAATACTTGACAGTTGAGTGGGATAAAAGAAATTAAGAATGAGAAAATAGATTTAGCTAAAAAAAAATTGACATGAATTTTCTCGATATTGTTTTTGTTCGATGTAAAAATATAAACCATAGGGGGAGAAATTGATGCAAAGAAAAATTCTTTTTTTGCTGTTAGTAACTTTTTTTATATGTACTTCATTAACTGCTGGTACCACTGGTAAACTCGCTGGAAAAGTTACTGATAATGAGGGAAATCCTATTCCCTTTG
The DNA here is from genome assembly GCA_030621085.1 of Candidatus Cloacimonadota bacterium. Classification (GTDB taxonomy): domain Bacteria; phylum Cloacimonadota; class Cloacimonadia; order Cloacimonadales; family TCS61; genus JACNIV01. The sequence goes on from JAUXIJ010000017.1 coordinate 35,257, forward strand.
CAAATATAACTGTTATGGATGGTGAGACTCTTATTGCCGGTATACGGGTCAAAGAAAACGGATCATATTATATTATCAATATTCCACCTGGCAAATACGATGTTTTTTGTATGCGTGGAGGTTTTCGTACGGCTCAAGCTCCTGGAGTAGTAATTAATCTTGATATTACTACAATGCAAAATTTCCAGCTTAAAACACAAGCTGTAGAAATCGAAGGATACACCGTAGTTGAAGCTAGCGTACAAGGTGTACAGAAGATGAAAACTTCATCGGGAAATACAGTAACTTCTGAGACAATCGAAGATATCTCAGTTTCCGATATTGAAGATATTATTGCGATCCAGGCTGGTGTGACTCTTACGAATGGTGAAATTCATATTCGTGGTGGCAGGTCAAATGAAGTGGCATATACTGTGGATGGCATGTCGGTTTCTGACCCTGTAGATGGCGGCGCAGCCCTTACTATAGACACAGATGCAATTGCAACTATGGATGTAATGACAGGTGGACTTTCTGCTGAATATGGTAACGCTCAATCGGGCATGGTAAATATTGTAACTAAAAGTGGATCTCGTGATTATTCTGGAAAAATCGAATTTAGTTCAGATCATCTGATTGATTCTTTCGATAATTCGAATGGTGATGTTTTCAAGTTCGCAATCGGGGGACCTGTTTTAACTTCATTTGTTTCATCTCTAAGAGATAAATTTACATTCTATTTTAACTGCGTGGGAAGTTGGAATGATACCAGATACTCAGAACATTACAACTTAAACCCCTACGATGATATTGAGGGACTGGTTAGTAGTTGGTCCGATTATGAACCTTATACACCATTTGAAGGTAGAGATGATTTTATTGGATTCGATCTAGGTGATAGAAATTATAATGATTATAATGCAAACTTGAAAATAAAGTATAGATTTAATGAACGCCAGAATATAACCTTTGCTATACGGGGTGATAGTTATGTTCATCTGCCATTTAGTCATGCCTGGAGATATGCCCTTGAACATTATGCAAAAACTTCTGGTGATCAGCGTCAGTATATTGCTACATACGATCACACAATAGGGTCACAGATCAATATTAAAGTAAAAACAAGCATGTACGAAAAAATTGTAAATCAAGCTCCTCGAAACATTTCCAGAGATGGCTGGTTTGCACTTGATTCTGATCCTGAAACATTTGATCTTTATGGTGATAATCAAATAGGAACTACGGATGGGATTTTCTACTTAAATGGTGAAGATGGTGTTCTTGATAACAACGTTAGTAGTGTAGATTATACATGGGAATATGAAACCGGAGTAGGCACTGAAATCGATGTGCCATTTATCGAACCAGGAACTGTTTGGGGCACATACATCGATGACAAAAATCAGGTTTACCAATTAAGATCAGATATTGAATATCAAGTTAATGAAACTCATGGATTGAAGAGTGGATTCGAAGTAATTAAGCATCATATTAAAAAAGATCAATGGAGAAATCCCTGGAACCTTTCAGCTGCTCGATATGAACAATATCTGCAAACTTGCGTTCCCGAAGAATCTTATGCTGAGGGAGATACAATTATTATCAACAACGAAGAAATTATCGTTCCAGCCGGAGGCTTAAAGTACTATGCAAGAGAAGACCTTTTAGCTGCCACGATCGCTGCTTCCGGTTTAACAGATGGTTACGAAGCTGAGCCTTGGCAAGGTGGTTTGTATGTTCAGGATGCAATGGTATGGGAAGGATTGATCATCAATGCAGGAATCAGATGTGATGTTTGGTATCTTGGTGGGGATTATGATATCAAAACTGCAAGTTACGATGGTTCCTATCTCGAGTCGATCAACCCCGATAATCCAATTAATGAACCTACATATAAGATTGAAGATCCTCCTGGATCAGGTATTCTGATAGTACCACCTCAAGCATTGTACCCTCAAGCGTATGCGAAATATATTAGCGCAAAAGATTACTATGAGAATATTAAGGATAGATTTGGAAAACCACAATTTATGATTTCACCACGTCTGGGTATTTCTCATCCAATTTCCGAAAGAAGTGTATTGCACTTTGTTTACAATTATCAAAGGCAGTTACCTCAGTTTCAATATATCTTTACAACCGGAAGACCACAGGATGTCATAGAAAACCCAGGTGCAAATATAATCGTTGGTAACCCGGAACTCAAAGACCAGACTACTATCACCTATGAGGCTGGTTTGCAGTATCAGCTTCATGAAGATTACATAATGGATATCACCACTTATTACAAAAATATATATAACTATGTAAGCACCGAGGAAAAGTCTGATCCCGCAGATCCTTCTCTTAAATGGAATGAGTATATTTCTGAAGATTACGGTAGTGTTCGCGGACTTGATTTGAACCTTCAGAAATTACTTTCAAATTTCATCCAGGGATCATCTTCATATTCGTTATCATGGGCATATGGTAATCATTCCGAAACTACTACTACTGGTGATGAGAGCTTGCGAGAGTTTCCATTGACATGGGATTTAAGGCATAGCTTCAATTTGAACCTTGTTTTCAAAGTAGGCGCAGGAGAAGAGTTTTATATTCCATTTACAGAGACAGTTCTTCCACTACATGATTTTACCATTAATTTCCTCTATGGAATTTCTTCGGGTGCACCTTATACTCCAATTAGTGAAGATGACGCTGTACTTGAGACTAACAGTGCAACAAGACCTTATACCGAAACTGCTAATTTGAAATTTACCAAGAACTTTAGCTTTGGAAAGAATATGAAGTTGAAATTTTATGCAAATATAAATAATCTTTTTAATAGACCAAATTACATTTCGGTTTATGGAAAAACTGGGAATCCATTTAATAGCGGTACAGAATTGGATTTCAATAATGATGGTTATATTGATCCGAATACTTATACAGTATATTCAGCATTAGACAGAAATCCATCGAATATATCAGTCGGCAGAACTCTTTCGTTTGGTTTAGCCTTCCTTTGGTAATAAAAGAATCATAAAATATGATAAAAATTAGGAGGAAATAGTAATGAGAAAAAGGTTTTTGATAATAATCTCATTAATAGCTTTGGTCAATTTGACGTTTACAGTTATGGCTTTTGCTCAGGAAGAATCGACAGACGAGGTTGTAGCTGAAGAAACTATTACTGAAGAAGCTGTTGTTGAAGAAGAGTTGCCATTTGATGAGGCACCTGAATCCGGTGGTCTGGAGATGTTTGCCCGTAAGATCGTAGGTAGCGGTCTTGTGGACATTTTCATTCAGGGTGGATTTGTTATGTATCCAATTCTTCTTCTTGTTATCTGGGGTTTAGCTACAGTTATCTGGAAAATAATTTCCTTAAACTATGCTAAGATCAATCTTAAAGAATTTCTTGATAAGTTAATTCCTTTAGTTGCAGATAAAAAATATGATGAAGCAATCAAACTTTGTGAAGGAACCAAAGGACCTGTTGCCGCTGTCATGCATTCGGGTCTTTTAAAAGTTGATAAAGGCATCGATGCTGTTGAAAAGGCTATCGAAAATGCCGGTGTTATCGAAATGGCTTTCCTGGAAAAAGGTTTTATTCCTCTTTCCACAACTATTAACCTTGCGCCAATGTTCGGTTTCTTTGGAACTATTGTTGGTATGATCAAAGCTTTTCGCGATATTGCTGCTGCAGGTGAAGTTGAGCCCACAATTGTTGCTACCGGTATCCAGATTGCACTTATCACAACGGCAGCCGGTCTTGCTGTTGCTATTCCCATACAATTTTTCAACAATATGTTCCTGGGAATGGTCGATGGGCTTGTAATGGATATGCAGAGAGGTTCGGAAAAACTCGTAGAAACCCTTGTTGAGTCCAAATAAGGGGGATTAATGTTTCGCAGAAAAAGAAAAGATATGGGTGGAATTCCCACCGCATCAATGTCTGATGTGGCTTTTCTGCTGCTTGTTTTCTTTCTGTCAACTACCAAGTTCGATATTAAAAAAGGTCTTGGTATAGTTTTACCTGCAGTCGCACAGGCAGATATGAAAAAGGTGAAACTAAAGGATGAGAATCTTACAAAAGTCTGGATCGATAAAGAAGGACAGGTAACCGTTATATCCGGTGGAGTTGATGAACAGATTCCCATGAATCAATTAGAAGCCAAGATCAAAAGGCTTGTTACTCAAAATCCCGATATGGTTATTTCATTAAAGACTGATAGAAAAAGCAAATACCAGTTTATGGTTATGGCTCTTGATAAGATCCAGGCGGCTGGTGCAGAAAAGATATCTCTATCAACAAATTAGGAAGTGATTATGGCAAAAATTAAAAAGACTAACAAACCTGAAACAATGATCCCTACAGCTTCCATGTCTGACATTGCCTTTTTGCTTCTACTGTTTTTTATGGTTTCCACAGTATTCGTCAGAGAAAAGGGCTTACCGGTAAGAATGCCACGGGCTGCCAGCATCGAAAAGATACCGCGCACTCACTCTTCAACTATCTATGTAAATAGGAACGGTATCATCTCGATCGATGATTTTGTGGTTTCAATTCCCGATGTTAGATGGGTTATGCAGAAGAAATTATCGGAAGATTTCAATTTGCTCGCTTGCTTCAGAACAGATAAAGAAACAAATTATGGCATCATGTCCGACATCTTGAATCAATTGCGGGAAGCAAATGCTCTTCGTGTGTACTTCGAAGCTAAGCTGAAAAGGTAGGTGGCAATGCATAAAAAAAATATTGATTGGAAAGATATTGCTCAAACATATTATGATAAGTCAGTCAGCCTGGCAATCCTAATTCTTCTTTTTGCGTTTATTGTATCTCCTAAAATTGAAATAAAGCCATTTAAAAGGGTAATAAATATAACTGAAGCAATAGATATTCCACCTGAGATCAAGGAAAAGATCAAACCACCGGAAGAGACAGTGAAACCTGTTGTAGAAATTGTAGTGGAAGACGATCTGGAAGGTGATGATGACGAAGATATCGAAGTGATCGATACAATCGACAAAACCACACTTGATCCCTATGATGACATACAAACTAGAGTTCTTGGAAAAACCTCTAAATTCGTTGTTTACGAAGATGAACCTTTTCCAATAAGACAAACAAGACCTGAATATTCACAATTTGCGAGAAACGCAGGTATTGAAGGTCAAGTTATTCTGGAGGTTGAAGTATTTGCCGATGGTACTGTAGGCGCTATTGAAATTGTAAAATCATTACAAGCAGGACCTGGCGGTTTGGATGAAGCTGCAATTAAAGCAGTAAAAAAGTGGGAATTTCAACCTGCTAAAAGTGGGGGACGGGCTGTTGCCGTTTGGGTGGTGTTCCCTATAGATTTTTACTTAAAATAAAGATGGGGAGACGTATATGAATTTTAGAAATGTTAGATTCCTTGTTATTTTGCTGGCTATTTTAACCATTAGCAGCTTTCTTTTTTCTATGCACAAAGATAGTACAATAGAGAATAGGAAATTTGATACTTCATGTGTACACAACATTGGAAACATCTGGCTACGTGTTAGTAATTATGGATTCTTTGGTTCAGGTGAAACAGATCCGAAGTGGCCTTCACTTGAGTATCCGGGAGGTTCGTCTATAGATTATTTATACCTCGGCGGGTTATGGTTTGGTGCCAAAAAGGTAAGAAGAGATTATCTGGGAAGAAAATACTTTTGGCTTCACTTTCCACCAGAATCAGATGATGATTATGTTCTCGAAAGTGATTCTCTGTGGAGTGATACTTTGCATGTACTTGTTGATACTTTAGTAAGTATGGGTTGTGACGGATGGCACCGGGTCAATGAACTTTTGCCGGCATATAATCCTCTGGAAACTTCTCACCTGGGAGCTCAATATACTGCTCATAACTACCAGGATGAAACCATTGCTGCCTCTATCAGGGAGCAAAGGAAGGGTGTAGATGATGACAATGACGATCTTATCGATGAAGATCCTGTAGGATATGCTTTCCCATTCAGAGCAGGGGATGAGCTACCCGAGGTATTCTCTGTTTATGGCGGTGAATATCTTCATATTTCACAAGGACCTTACGGAACAGATATCATTACCGATGAAGACAACCAGTCAATCTGGTATCCCTTGGGTTTTTTAGACTTGAGTGATGACTCAAATACTTTATATAATTTCTCAGAAGCCAGGGATGATGATGGAGATGGAATAGCTGATGAGGATGGCTATCCTGTTTCCGAACAAGATTTTATATCATACTTTTATGACTATAGTCCTTTCCCGAATGGAAATCCTGATCCGGATAGAGATTATAGCTCAAGCGCCGGGTCAAATTCTCACGTTCCTCTTAATATTCGTATTCGTCAGATGAGTTACCAGTGGAGCTATGAATATATAAAGAATCTCTGCTATGTGGAGTTCAATATTACGAATATGAACATTGAACATGATGATTGGCTTTATGATTGTGCTATGGGGATTTATATGGATTCCGATGTAGGTCCGCAATCTTTTGGTGCATCAGTTATAGCCAAGGATGATATCAGTAGTTATGTTAAAGGTGAAGGATACGAATTTGCTTATACCTATGATGCAGATACAGACAATGGACTGACCACCGGATTTGTTGGATCCCGTGTATGTACTCCGGATCCCGACTCATTAGTCTTCGCTTGCTGGACATGGGATGTAGGTTGGGGTCCAGATGATTGGAACCAACTTGCTTATGTTTCAACAACTGCAAATGAAACACCAAATGAGAAATATTGGCTTTTAACAGGAAGAAATCCTGATGAAGACGCATGTGTAGACCTTAGAGAAAATCCGGATTGGCAATTGGAACATAATCCTGCTGGTATCGATACAAGATACCTGTTTGCTTTCTATGGTGATATGTGGGGCATGACAAATCCTACATCCGGTTCCTGGAACCTTGCCCCGGGTAGAACAATGAAGATAGTTATTGCCGTATTCCCGGGTGAAAGTATTCATGAATTGAAACAAACAGCTAGATTTGCCAAGTTTATATATGGAAAAGCTCAAACATTAACTACAGTTGTGGAACCTGATATATTTGCTCATTATCAGGCTCCCGAACCACCAAATTTTCCCAAGATGTATGCAGAGCTTATTACTAATGGAAATGCAATTGAATTATATTGGGATAATAGATCTGAATTCACTATTGATGTAGATTTTGTTCCTCCGAGTAATGTGGGTTGGCAGGATCATTATCCTGGCATAGATAGTTATGCAATAGGTGCTGATACTTTAAATATGCCGTTTGAATATACACCATATGAATATGGCTTTGATAATGAAAATGCTCTTATAAATCCGTGGACAGCATTCAGGTTAAGGCATGATTTCCAGGGTTACACACTTTATGGAAGATCGGGAAGCGGATCTCAGGAAGACTGGGTAGAAAAAGGAAAATGGGATAAATATGAAACTGATCAGGACTTAATAGATTATGAAGTAAACTATGGCGATTCGCTTTTTATAGATTATAAAGGTGATCTCGGAATTGGTACTTATAATAAATCACTTCCCAATAGACGACAAATTACTGAAGAAGATCTGGATTATTATCATTATAACGAATATTATGAGTTAGTTCTATATAATATGGCAGATGTTGATTATGTATTCGGTGAACCACTTTATGACTATACAAAGACACGGGCAACAGCACTGGCAGTAGAAGGATTAGGAGATTGGTCTGATAATGACAAAGCTTTATACTTTATAAATCCCAATCTCCAAGCACTGCCCTGTGGTGAAGATGTTTATCTTGAATTGTATTTAAGAAATCTTATTCCATTGGAAGGTTTTGTAAGTGAAGGAGTTTTAACCGAACCAGAAAAAATTGAGGAGATAAGATTAAAAAGATTATCTCGAAGATACTATCATCATACAATTCAGCATCCACCCAAAGGAATCGAGTATTACATAGCAACTACAACCTGGGATAGAGGTTATCCATCAGAAAACATCCGTTCACTCGAATCTGGCAGGGATGCAGATGCAAATATGAAGATAATATTCCCCGGACCTTCAGCAAAAACTGATATGGATAATATTTATGTGATTCCAAATCCTTATGTGGGACAGAGTAAATTCGATGGACGCAGGGAAGATGATTTCACCGGTGATAGAAGCCGAAGATTGTGGTTTGTGAATTTACCAGAGGATTGTACAATTAAAATTTACACACTCGCTGGTGATCTTGTTGATAAAGTTGTACATCATGGAACGGAAGGTGAAGATATCATCACTGTAGGAGCGGCTCTTAATAAAGATAAACTGAAGAAAAGTGATATCACAGCATCGGGCATGGCATCATGGGATCTATTATCACAAAACAATCAAATCATTGCAGCCGGTGTGTATTTATTCTCGGTAAAAGACCATGAAACCGGGGATATCAAGGTTGGAAAGTTTGTTATAATTAAATAATTGAGTTTGCAGGTTCACAGGCAATAAAGCCTGTGAACCGAACTCATAATTATGAATGAGGGGTAAAATATGAAAAAATGTGTTGTTGTCCTTGTAATTCTTACGGTTATTCCCGGAATGATATTTGCCGATATATTTGCAAAAAGCGGAACAGCTGGTCTCCAGTTCCTAAAAATTGGTATCGATGCACGAGCTATTGGTATGGGTGAGGCTTACACAGCAGTTTCTGATGACATTTCATCGGTATATTGGAATCCTGCAGGTCTTGCCTTAAAATCACAGAATCAAGTTATGTTTGCTCATACGGAATGGCTTGCCGGTATTCGTTATGAATATGTAGCTATATCAAAAATTACAACATTGGGAACTTTTGCACTAAGCACAGCTTTGCTACATATGGATTATATGGATGTAACCGAGGAAGAACCTTTTGGACCCACAGGTGAAACTTTTACATGCTATGATTTAATGGCTGGCATTACGTATTCTAATTCGTTTACTGATAAATTCTCGTTTGGAGCAAACTTCAAATTTGTACGCGAACAGCTTGATATATATGATGTGAATGGCTTTGCTGTTGATATAGGCTCTTTATATAATACTGGTTGGAAAAATTTAACAATTGGAATGGCAATAAAGAATTTTGGACCTGACCTTGAATATAAAGTTGATGAAGATGGTGATGGTCTTTTAAATGAAGATCCTTTCGATCTTTTAGATAACGATGGCGATGGACTTATTGATGAAGACCGTGATGAATTCCCATTTAAGATCCCGATGGGTTTCTCCCTTGGGATTGCAGTGGATTTGTATGAAAGGGATAATCAATTATTGTTAGCTTCTGCTCAGCTTGATAACTGTGTGGATAGGCAGGAAACTTACAATATAGGACTTGAATATAAGATTGGTACTTTTAAAATAAGATCAGGGTATCAAATCAATTATGATGCAGCAAGTTATTCGACTGGTTTTGGTTGGACCATCCCAACCAGCTTTGCAATTATTGATGTTGACTACTCATACACAAATATGGGAGATCTTACTGAGAGTTTCTTAAAGACTCCACACAGATTATCCTTGAAATTTTCTTATTAGTGTAAAATAAACTAAAAAAAATTAAAGGGAGGGGAAAATGAAAAGAATTTTAATTCTTTTGATTCTAAGTTTGTTTGTTTGTACATTGCTGGCTAATGACTTGATGAAACCAGCACAAATTGCCGAGGGTGGCTACTATCAAGGAATGCGGTTTGGTCGTAGATCTGCATCTAGAGATCAAGATCCTGCACCGGAGTATTTCTTTATTCAAAATGGTAACGGTGATAATACCACTTACCTGATAGATACTTACTATGATTACATGCCTTTCAGTTACAATGGTCACAACTTAAGGTTTCAACCTGCAATATCGATGCCATATGGTTATGCAGCAGATGGAATGTTTGTAAGTTACATGTGTTCAGAAACATCAACTCCTAGCACAGATCGAAGAGCGTTCTATAGTTATTTGAACCCGGACGGAACTCTTTATTACAGTGGAGCATCTAATGTTTATACAATCGATCGTGAAGGTTTCACGGGTCTTGCAATCGATCCTGTTACAGGTGACCCTTTCACTGTCTGGCACTCTGTAGTTGAGCCGGATAATACTTATGACAGTTCCATGACGTATGAACTATTCCATGCTTCCGGTTCTTCATCAAACTGGATAGAGCCATTTATAATTTTTGATAATCCTGAAATGAGTGCACCACTTACAGGACATGCAGATGATGAGTTTATCTGGCCTCAGGTGTGGATAGGAGCATCTCCACTGGCAGATCATCGAAGAGTTCATGCCTATGGAAACAACTATACCGGCTCAAATTATAACAGCCTTTATGGATATGCAGATTTCAATGCCGACTCTCTATTATATTCAGCACATCTTGATTGGACTATGAAAACTTTCGAATATTTTGATTACATGCATTATAATGACATCGACCGTATAAATAAAGACCTGATCGTAAGTAAAATTGATGGGAAAGTTGCTTTCTTCGGTACTGCAGGCGATTCTCTGTTTGCTATGTATAGTGAAGATTACGGTGAAACATTTACAAAATACACACAACAATTAAAGCAACCTATGGATAATCCTACAAATAACATTACCGGAGCTCCTCTATGGGAAAATGATGATGGAACTGCTGCTGAAATGTACATTCTTCCTTCAAACGATATGAGTCATTACAATGGCGTATTCACAGACGATCATACAAAAATACAGTGGATGACTGGCGTGAACTATAACTCTCAGGAAAATATAGGTCAAGGAGTATACTGGCCTGCTTACATGTACCCCAAAATATTCACTTTTGATACCGTTACAGGAGAATTCAGTTTCTACGATCTGGATGTTCAGGATACCGATCCCGGTGATGATCACCTTGCTGTTGCCTATGACCTTAATGATGACGGTATTGTAGATGAGTATGACGCTGATGGCTGGCCTATAGTTGTTATGAGCTGCCCAAGCTGGTTCTTTAACACAGAGGGTGGCTGGCAGGATGCTTATTTCCATGAAAGCATCTGTAAGATGGTTGCTAATGAAAACTGGGTTGTATGTGTATGGCACGATAGTGCAAAACTTCAAGCAGCATTTTATGAAGAACCGGGATACGATGGCTGGGTAAAAGAATCTGAATTCTGTATAATAATTTCAGACGATAATGGTGAAAGCTGGTCAGATATCAGATACTTCAATGCCAATCCGAATGATGCAATAATTGATTCTACTAATCACTATGATGGTAATTATGCACCGGAATTAGAAGATATGATAGCTGTTGACGCTTGTCTTGGTGATAAGCTTGAAATCCTCAGCAATACACCTGGCAACTATCATGCCAAACTGCACTTTGTGTTCATGGACGATAATGATTACGGCTCAGCTGCAGTTGCAACTCCTGGTGGCGGTACAATAAATGGTAGTTCACTCCGCTATGCTGCTATCGATCTTGAGTTCCAGGAACCAAACTATACTTCAATACATGAAAACACTATAACTCCTGTTGCCGGTCATCTTTCTCAGAACTATCCTAATCCATTCAATCCATCAACAACAATAGCTTACAATATGGTAGAAGCTGGCAAAGTTTCCATCGAAGTGTTCAATATAAAAGGTCAAAAAGTTAAAACTCTTGTAAACGAGCACATGACAGCCGGTAACCAAAATGTTACCTGGGATGGAAAAGATACTAACAATAAATCTGTTTCCAGTGGTATCTATTTCTATAAAATGAAAACAGGTAACTATGTTTCTACAAAGAAAATGATCCTTATGAAATAAACAAAAATATGAGAAACAGGGCAAATGCCCTGTTTCTCATTTCCATAACTTACCCATAATTATGAACCTTGTGTCATTTGTTTACAAATACGAGTGATTTTGGATAATCTAAATAAGTGCTACATGAACTTGTATTCATGTTATTTTATTAATTAAGCGTAAATAAACGCATAAAAAAGGAGGGGAAATGAAAAGAATATTAATTCTTTTTGTACTAAGTTTATTTGTTTGTACATTGCTGGCTAATGACTTTATGCAGCCAGCTCAAGTTGCCAAGGGTGACTACTATCAAGGAATGCGGTTCGG
>JAUXIJ010000068.1 GCA_030621085.1 Candidatus Cloacimonadota bacterium
AATTTCTATAATCTGTTGTTTCATTTTTTTCCTTTTTTTGCTCACAGATTTTCACAGATTGAGCGGATTAAATTAGAATTCTTTTCTTATCCGTGTTTATCCGTGAGCTAAATTCGTTACACCATTATAATTTTTTGCTATCGGTTTGGGAAGTTTCATCACCAACACACGCACATCTTCCTCTGTTTCGTTATAAATACAATGAACTATGTCTTTGGGACTTTCGATGATATCATCCTTTTGTACATGAACTTTTTCATCCTCGATCGTAATCGTGGGACTTCCTTCCAAAACATAAAAAGCAACATCGACCGGAGTAATATGCGGTTTCAAACTCTCACCTGCTTCCAAATGTAAATGCATGATCAGAGCATGATCTTTGTCGTAGAGTTTATAGGCATTAATCCCGTGTGGAGTTTGTGCTATTTCCAGATCTTTGTAATTTCTAATTTCCATTTTTTACTCCCTTATTAGCTTCCGAATGTGCGTTAACTCTTCGGAATGTTAATTTTTTCCAAATCCCGAATGCTTTCGGGAGAAGTCCGGCAATTGACGGACATTCAGATGTTTGTAATTACTTATTAAAATCCGATAATTTGATATTTTTGAAAGTCTGATAAATACTCTGCGAAATATTTTTTAAAGCATCACCAAAAATACAATTTTCAAATGTGCATCCGGCTTTATCCAGAGGGCAATCATTCAGGATTATTTTAGATTCTACAATCTCATAGATATCAAGAAAGCTGATTTCTTCCGCTGGTTTATTCAGCATAAATCCACCTGTAGGACCGCGAAAAGACTTGATGAGACCATTCTTACTCAATCTCTGGAATATTTTTGCCAGGTGAGCTTCTGATGCATCTAATTTTTCTGCCAGATACTTTGCATTTACTTTATTGGGACTTTGCTGAGCCACGATCGCCAGACCGTGTAAAGCCAGCGAAGCAGCTTCCGAAATATTGATTAGATGCGACATTCCAACTCCTTTAATTAATTATGGTACTTAAATACCGAAATAAGGTTTTTGTGTCAAGAAGTTTTTATTTTAATAATAGAAAAGTCATTTCCGCGTGAACAGAATTCTACTTAATTGACTTTATAGATTCCCTCTTTTGAGGGAAGGACAAAAAAGAGAAAAGCATGGAATAATAAAATCATTTCCCCCGAAAAGTCGGGGCATTCTTTGGTTCTTTTCCTCTTAAAAATTTGTGATAATAATCGTAAGTCATCGGGTTCAGTTCAGATAGATTTTCTGCTTCAGTTACTTCACCCAGGAAGATCGTGTGACTGCCGGCATCCAGGCTATCTATTACCTTACATTCAACATAGCCCACAGTAGCATCCAACACGATTGGAGCACCATTCTTACCGATTTTGTAATTACAATCAGCAAATTTATCGATATCTCTCCCACTTCTGAAGCCAAATCTTCCTATATCTATCATGGTCCATTTATCAGAGATAATAGATACTGTAAAGACCTTGCTTTCTTCTATGAATTCGTGGGTCAGGTTTTGTTTAGCAATACTGATGGCAATGGTTGCTGGCTGGGGTGTAATTTGAAAAACGGTATTAGCAAGTTGTGCATTAATCTTTTTTCCTTTTTTGGAACTTACAATGTATAAGCCATAAGAAAAATTGTATAAAGCATTTAAATTCATTATATAATTATCCTCATCTGAAATTAATTTTCTTTAAGAATCTCATCATCATAAAGTGTTTCAAAATGTAATTTATGACCTGCTTCTTCTGAAGCCAATTTCCTGAAAAGCTGTTCCAGTTCCGTACCCGGGAAGTTATTTGCCATTTCAGTATACAATTTATTAGCTTTTTCTTCTTTCTTCATGGCAATTATCAGGATATCTTGGTAGTTCATATCTTCAGAGGGTTTGGTATCTACAATATAATCGCTGATATGCAGATCTGTAACTTCTTTTATTTCAATTTTCTCAAATCCTTTGTTTCGAATGTTTTCTAAAATTACTACGTGACCTTTTTCCATATCCTCAAACTCTTTCAGCATTTCAATTTGAGCCTGGAATTTTACTTTCTCTTGCAATTCCTGGTAGAATTTAATTGCATCTTTTTCGCCAGCAATAGCAAAATCTACAACTTCATTGAATTTTTCTTTAGTCATAAAAACTCCTCGTCTACAATTTTTCTATGTCAATTAAGTATTTCATTATCCTAAAGCTACATCTAATGTCATCATCACGGTAAAGCCTATCATTGCGCCAATAGTAGCAACATCTGTTTTCCTATCCAATTGTGCTTCAGGAATTAATTCCTCCACAACAACATAGATCATAGCACCTGCAGCAAAAGCTAAGGCATATGGTAAAATGGGTCGCATCAAAACAACAGCAACTGCACCAATAACGCCAGCAATTGGTTCTACAACACCGGATAGCTGTCCATACCAAAAGCTTTTTCCACGAGACAAACCTTCTCTTCTTAGTGGGATACTGACGGCTGCACCTTCCGGAAAGTTTTGAATACCGATCCCTATTGCTAATCCGATTGCTCCGGGTAAGGTCACCGAAGAAAGATTTGTAGCCAAAGCACCAAATGCTACACCTACTGCCAAACCTTCTGGGATATTGTGCAATGTTATAGCAAGAACCAACAGCACACTTCTTTTCCAGTTTGTATGAATTCCTTCGGCTTCGTCATCTGGAAATCCCAAATGCAAATGTGGTATCAGCCTATCAGCAAGCCATAGAAAAACACCACCTGAAAGGAAACCAATTACAGCAGGGAGCCAAACAGGCAGTGAACTCACTTTCGGTGTCATTTCAATAGCCGGAGCTAAAAGCGACCAGAAACTGGCTGCAATCATCACACCGGCTGCGAAACCCAGCATACCGTTCAAAAGATTCCTATTAATTTTCTTGAAGAAGAATACTAAAGCCGATCCGGTAGCTGTCACAAACCAAGTAAACAGTGTTGCTATGAGAGCCTGTAAAACCGGAGATAGATCTGAAAACCATTCAAACATTAGAATTACTATTTATTTTTTAATAAATACAAGTTGGAGCTGCGAGAATATTCCCGCAACTCCAAACTTCTGTTAATCAACCGGACTGAACATATCTTTGCCAACACCACATACAGGACATACCCAATCTTCAGGAAGATCGTCGAATGCTACATTGTTGTTCTCAGCCGGATCATAGATATATCCGCAGGCGTCGCATACATATTTTTGCATTTTTCCTCCATTCTTTGACGCTGATTTTTGCTGATTGCTTATGATACATTATGTTTTTTTACAAGATCAAAAACCAAGATTTTTTTGTTTGTATTATAAATACAGTCTATTTTTTTCATAATCTTATCATATTAAATCTGCGTTCATCTGCGTCTAAATGTTAATAATTTTCCTTCCATAATTCAAAGTAAGATTGTGGATGATTGCAAACAGGGCATATTTTGGGAGCTTCTTCTGCTTCGTGAATGTATCCACAATTTCGGCATTTCCAGTAAACTTTTCCATTTAACTTGAAAACTTTTCCTTCTTCGATATTAGCGAGCAATTTTTTGTATCTTTCTTCGTGTCTTTTCTCAACTTTAGCGATCCCTTCGAACATGGCAGCAATATCGTTGAATCCTTCCGCACGTGCTTCTTTTGCCATGGTTGGATACATATCTGTCCATTCGTAATTTTCACCGCCTGCAGCTGCTTTAAGGTTTTCGATAGTATTACCAATTCCATTCAAAGCTTTGAAATGAAGCTTTGCATGCTCTTTTTCATTTTCAGCAGTTTCCATGAAAAAAGCTGAAATCTGTTCATAACCTTCTTTTTTCGCTACTTTTGCAAAATAAGTGTATTTGTTTCTTGCTTGAGATTCACCAGCAAAAGCATCCCATAAATTCTTTTCTGTTTTTGTTCCTTTTAATTCCATATTATCTCCTTTTCAAAGTTTTTTATGACAGAACCACCAATCAAAGCAATCATATTTTTTCAGTCTTTCTGCTGCATCTTTTGTTGTATTTGCTGGTGGAATAATCACTCGATCTCTAATCAACTCATTATTAGGCCAACCTGCCGGAATAGCAACTCCATTATTATCAGAAATCTGAAGTGCTTTCACTGCCCTGAGAATTTCATCCATATTTCTTCCGATCTCTTGCGGATAATAAATAGTAAGCCTGGTCTTACCTTTTGGATCAATTACAAATACTGCACGTACAGTATTGGTTCCTTTTCCCGGATGCAGCATTCCCAGTTTCATAGCAACTGAATCATTTCCGGCAATGATAGGGAATTCAATCTCTATAGCCAGTTTTTCTTTTATCCATTCAATCCATTTGATGTGAGAAAAAACCTGGTCGATCGACATTCCGACTAATTCACAATCAAGTTTTTTAAATGCTTCATAACGTTTTTGGAAAGCAACAAATTCTGTTGTGCAAACAGGTGTAAAATCTGCCGGATGACTGAATAACACGAACCATTTCCCTTTGAAATCTCCGGGA
The DNA here is from genome assembly GCA_030621085.1 of Candidatus Cloacimonadota bacterium. GTDB lineage: Bacteria > Cloacimonadota > Cloacimonadia > Cloacimonadales > TCS61 > JACNIV01. The sequence continues at coordinate 4,483 of JAUXIJ010000068.1, forward strand.
ATGTTCATTGATCCGTGTGTTGTCTGAACTTCAAGTTCAGGGAAATCATCTCCCAATAACGGCATATTTATTATATTTTCTTCCATTTCTTCTCCTATTTCTTATTTTTAAATTTTTCCAATTAAAATTGTGCATCCATTCTGAATTCTCTAACATCCAGCCAAAAACCTGAGTTTGTCACAGAGTCATATTGAGACTGCAAGAGATCATAATGAAATCGTTCTTCATCGCAAATATTAAGAATAATCTCTTTTGTTCGGGCATCATCGAGCTCTTTATTAAACTCTTCAAAGAAATTAATTGCCTTTCTTTCAAGTTCCATCCCAATTTTTATTGCTTCAATCTCAGAAACTCGACCCGCTTTTTCTAATCTTGAAGTTAATTCCTTAATCACAGGGGAAATTGTTTTTGAAGTCTCACTTTTTACCAATTTATCCCAATTTTCACCTTCGATAATTGAATTAAAGATATTTTTAAAATCAGTGAGATGGCGTAATTCATCATCTGCTAATTTTTGAAACATTTTTTTTCCCAGTTTATTATGAGACATTTCTACTGCTTTCAGGAAAAAATTCCTTCCATCTATTTCTAACTGAATAGCTCCTATTGCTAATTTGATATGTTTTGAATTACTTTGCATAATTACCTCCCTATTTAAGGAATTCCTTAAATGTCGAAATTTATATCAACTTTTCCATAATCCGTGCAAATTGCACCATTCTCTTACTTCGATGATCTCTTCTTTTTTCACAGGGAAGAATCCTTCGGGTTTATCGTCGGGTTTCAATTCTAACCTGCAAACTTTGTCTTTTCTGAGAACTTCAATGAATTTGATGTAATGATTTTCCAGCATAGGATGTTCCTGGTTTTGACCAACTTTAACTAGAACTCCTCCTTCTACCTCTTCCACAAAGGGTACGTGTTTTTCTATAGAAGCATCTTCTGTTTTAGCTTCCAATTTTACCATTGGAACTCCACAACAAACAAGTGCCGGTGCTCCTTCATTTAAAATTTCCACTACATTACCGCATTTTTCACAGTAATAGATTTCTCTTAATTGAGTCATTTTATCCTCCTTGTCCCGGCGTAGTTCGACAAAACCGGGCTATATTTTTTCTTTCAATTTTTCTTTTTCTTTTTCCAACAATTCTTCATCAGGAATATATTGCAGTTTGATCTGCTCGAGTATTTCAAAACCGCATTCTTTAAGAGTATTTTCAACTATCCCAATACTTTGTCCGCCCCAACCATAAGAACCAAATGCCAGTCCAATCCTGTTTTTGGGAGCAAGCCCTTTCAAATAAGTTAAGAAAGCTGAAACTGTTGGGAGAATATTATTATTCAAAGTGGGTGAGCCAACGCAGATATATTTTGCTGTGAGAATCTCGGTCATAACATCAGAAATATGAGTGTACTGCAAATTGAACATTCTGGTTTTATAGTTTTTCTCCTCGAATGCTTCCTGGATTTTATGGGCTATCTTTTCGGTTGATTTCCACATTGTATCATAAATAATAATAGCTTTCTCATCAACTTCATTTGCAGACCATTTTTTATATTCTTTGATAATTTCAGGAATTTGGGAACGCCAGATGAGTCCGTGGCTGGGACAGATGATCTCAATATCCAGCTCACCAACAACTTCCAGAGCTTTCTGAACCTGTGTTCCATAAGGAAGAACGATATTAGCGTAGTATTTTTCCGCTTCGTGCATCATAATATTGAATGGATATTCATCATCAAATCGCTCCGAAGATGCAATGTGCTGACCAAAAGCATCGTTAGAGAAAAGAATTTTTTCTTCGGGACAGTAACTCACCATATTATCCGGCCAGTGAACCATCGGGGTTTGGACAAAATGCAAACTTCGTTTGCCTAATTTTAAGACATCACCGGATGTAACAGTTTCATATTCCCACTTTTGCTTGAAATGTTTTTGCAGACCTTCCACACCTTTTGGAGATGCAAATAGCTTTGCATTAGGACATAATTTTTTTGTATCAGGAAGTGAACCGGTATGATCCATCTCAATATGATTTTGAACAATATAATCGATTTTGGAAGGATCGATAATAGCAGAGATTCTATCAATCAATTCTTCTGCCAGGTAATATTTCACATTATCAATAAGAGTTATTTTTTCATCGATTATTAAATATGAGTTGTAAGTCGAACCACGCTGAGTGAGATAACCGTGAAAATTTCGTAAATCCCAATCGATTCCACCAACCCAGTAAATTCCTTTTTTGATTTCAACAGCTTTCATAATAAACCCCTCTGAAAAATTTCATTTTTCTTTCTCCCCTTTCTAAAGGGAGCATTATTTCTGACACACAGGACAGAAATAAGTTGAGCGTCCTGCCTGTTTGATTTTTTTTATTCGATGTCCACATTTACACAACTCTTTTCCATACACATTCAGGAAATTCTGGAATTCACCTGTTTTGTCTTCCACATTTCGATAATCGGAGATAGTAGTTCCATTATGTTTTATTGCTTGTTCAAGAACTTTTTTTGTTTGTTCAACAATGGTTTTCAGTTTTTTTAAGGAAATTTGATTTCCCTTTTTCTTAGGAGAAATTCTTGCCCTATATAAAATTTCATTCACATAGATATTGCCTAAACCTGCTACAATCCTTTGATTCAACAATAAACTCTTAATATGAGATTTCCGATTAATGAATTTCATTTTCAAATATTTTTCATTAAAGTCTTTTGAAAATGGCTCCAATCCTATTTTTTCTAAAGATTCAACTTCATCATTTTTCTTGTAAATTTGGATTTTACCAAAAGCTCGAACATCATTGAAGATCAATTTTGTATTATCGCTAAAAACCAATTCTGCTCTGGCGTGATCCGATGTCTCTGCCAGATCGGTCTCGAATATCAATTTTCCCGTCATTCGCAGATGTATTACAAGTTTGTAATCTTTGGAAGTTTGAATTAAAATATATTTTCCTCTTCTCGAAATGGAATTAATGTTTCCCAGATTTGCAACAGGATTTTGCCAGATCACTGTCCCCGGTCGGAGCTCAATGATCTCTTTGATCTCCTTACCTATAACCTTCTGGTTCAGTCCATTAATTATTGTTTGTACTTCCGGTAATTCGGGCATTTTTATTCCTCAGAATCTCTACAGTTTTTACAAATTCCCTTCAAATATATATGATGTTCCAATACTTTATGACCTTCTATTTCCTTATTCTTCAAACATTCAAAAGATTCTGAAATATCGTAAATTATGTTGCATTTAATACATTTAAAATGAATATGAGGAGTCGTATTGTATTCATATCTTACTTCATTTTCGAATAAAGAAAGCTCCACAATAACACCTTTTTCGGCAAAAGCTTTAAGAGTATTATATACTGTAGTTTTCGATAGGGTAGGCATTTCATTCATCAATGCTTGATAGATCACATCTGCAGTGGGATGGGTATTAAAATCATGCAGATATTCCAATATTTTGATCCTTTGTAAAGATGGCGGGATGCCGTGTTCTTTTAAAAGCTCTTTAAAATCAATCATCTTTCCGCCTTTGTTACAGTTTCATACTTGTAACGATTACAAAATTGTAATAGTTGTTATTTGTGTCAAGAAGAAAATATCATGTTAGAAAAAAAGTTTCTCTAATTCAAAAAAACAATGAACCAGCCAATCCTTATAAAGATACTCTGATTGAATATAAATGTCTTAGTCTCTTTTCTTTCACTAAACAACTTTCGATTAGAATAATCTTTTAGTAAAGTTCACTCATTTTGATTTCGGGATGTGTGTAGCGATTTTTCTGCTGAGTCTTTTTAGAAAATTCAATAGCTCTTTGTGGACACCAGTGAATACAGGCATGACATTGTTCACAATGATGCTGCCAAATGGGTTGTTTATTCTCATTTAAAATAATATTTTCTACGGGACATACCTTTACACAGATACCGCAGCCATTACAGTTATCAGAGAAAAAGAAGCTTTTATCTGTTTTTTTAACATTTCTGGCAAAGAGAGGATAAACAATGGCTGATAGAAATTTACCAGCAAATTTCACCTTTTTCATTGGTACAGGTTTTCGATCATAGATATTCTGAGCATAATCATCAATAATCGGTTTCGCCTTTTGTATAATTTGTGCAGCTTCTTCTTTGGGATGTGCATTTCCCATCACCAGATAATTGCTAGGCATTACCACCTCACCAAAAGCATTGATCTCTATGTTTTTCTTTATCATTTCTTTTTGAAAAGATCTTAACGCACTTCCGCAATTTCCGGCATAGTTTGTTATTACGAAAACATAATCTGCTTTGTTGATCTGAATCTGTTTAACAAATTCCTTGAACACCACCGGCATACCCCAGGAATATATAGGAAATATGAAACCCAAGATATCGCATTCAATTGACTTATTAAAATCAAGTTTTGAAGTAACTTTAATGATTTCGAAATCTCCAATTTTTTCAGCGATTTGTTTTGCTATATACAAAGAATTGCCGGAACCTGTAAAATAAAAAAATTTATTCATAATATCCTCCATGATTACAAAAAACGAAATGCACATTATTTTTTTAAGCAAGAAAAAACCTTCCAGTTTTCAAAAAAAACTGGAAGGTTTGAAAATGAAAGTACAACAATTTGGTAGGTTGTTGTACTTTATTTCATCAGCAGCATTTTCCTGGTTGCCTGGAAATCTCCTGCCTTGATCTTATAGAAATAAATCCCGTTGGAAACAGGTTTATCATGTTCATCTGTTCCATTCCAGGCTACTGAATGCTTACCTGTCGTAAGTTTTTCATTAACCAAAGTCTTAACCTTTTGTCCTTTAAGATTGAAGATTTCCAGAGTCACAAACGAGAATGTTTTTACTACAGAAAATGAAATCGTGGTGGATGGATTAAATGGATTAGGATAATTACAGATAAGTTTCATAATCAATGGCGTCAAATCATCTTCTGAAGAAACTAATAATGTTACAGTTACCATCCATATTTGTTCATCACCGTTTTGTGCAGTTACTGTGTATTCAACCGGTTCAGTGAAATCTTGTGGTGTTCCGCTTTCGGGGTCTATTGTGGCAAAATCAGATATTTCAATCGTGGGAATGAGTGCAGTAACATTTGTTCCTGAGGGAACATCTAATTGAACTGTGTGTTCAACATCATCAATTATTGTTTCTCCTATCTGCTCAGGAATCTGAAATGACAAAATATCATTTTCTGCTGAAAGGATGATGCCTAATTTAGCTACAAAAATGTCAGTTTCTCCATCACCATAAATATAATATGAGCCAAAGGTTCCTGTACCTTCAAAAACTCCCGTTATAAATTGGTTTCCTACATCATCTATTGTAATTCCAAATCCTTCATCCAAACCAGTTCCACCGGCTTGGATTGCCCATAACCAGTTTCCGCTTGAATCAATTTTTGCAACAAAAATATCATAATATCCAATGCTGGTAATAGTATAGGGATCAAACATTGCTGTTTCGCTAAAACATCCTGTCACATAACAGTTTCCTGCATCATCCAATGCAATTGAATTTCCTTCATCATAACTATTTCCGCCAGCTTGAGTTGCCCATAACCAATTTCCATCTGTATCTATTTTCGATACAAAAACTTCACAATATCCATTACTATAAAGAGTATATGGACCAAAGGTTGCTGTGCCTTCAAAATCACCTATTGTATAACTGTTTCCTGCATCATCTACTACGATTGATCTTCCATAATTATCAGTATTACCACCAGCTCCATTTGCCCATAACCAATTTCCATCTGCATCCATTTTTGCCATGAAAATATTTGATTCTCCAGTGCTGGTTAGAGAATAAGAACCAAAAGTTGCTGTTACACAAAAATAACCTGTCACATAGCTGTTCCCGGCATCATCTAATGCGATTGAATATCCCTGATCATAGTCATTTCCACCAGCTTGAGATGCCCATAGCCAGTTTCCATCTACATCCATCTTTGCAACAAAAATATCATAATATCCACTACTGGTAAGAGAATATGAACCAAACGTTGCTGTTTCGTAAAAAAATCCTGTTACATAACTGTTTCCTGCAGCATCTATGGTGATTCCTCGTCCTTTGTCATCATCAGTTCCGCCAGCTTGAGTTGCCCATAACCAATTTCCATCAGTATCCATCTTCGCCACAAAAATATCAGAATCACCACTACTTGTAAGAGAATAAGCTCCAAAGATTGCTGTCTCTTCAAAAAATCCTGTTATATAACTATTTCCAGCATCATCTATTGTAATTCCATATCCTTCATCACTACCACTTCCACCGGCTTGAGTTGCCCATAACCAATTTCCATCTGCATCCATCTTTGCTATAAAAAGATCAGAGTATCCAAAGCTGGTAAAAAAATATGCACCAAAGGCTGCCATACTCTTAAAACTTCCTGTCACATAACTGTTTCCTACCTCATCTAAGATTATTGAATATCCTGCATCATCTCCTCCGGATCCACCGGCTTGAGTTGCCCATTGCCATTCTGGCGTTTGAGCAAAAACACATACTGCAAAAAGCAGTAATCCTAACAAAATAAATGTTTCTTTTTTCATTTTCTTTACCTTCCTTATTTTTTATTTTGCATATTGTCAGTTTGCGCTTTCCAAACCTTAATATCTATGGATTGTTGCCAAAAGAATTTGAAAAGTTCGATAAATGCATTTATAATAGTCTGCTGTTTGATAAGCACTACTCTCAGTTCATTGGAAATATTTAATGGGGCTGCATCGGCAATCAACAATGTATTATTATCAAATACGAGCATTTTAAGTGGTAAGTTATCTGCAACCCTAAGTTCATCTTTGATAGTTTGATTTTCTAATTCAGTAAAAAAATCAGGATTATTCAGAATAAGTTTTTTTTCAAAAATCGTCTTTATACTTCCTTTACGATATAGGAAATCAGCCATTATATCTTCCTGTTCTTTTTTTTGCTCCAGAGCATGAAAAGCAAAGGGTTCCCGCATAAATGATAGTATTTCCTTTTTTGAATTTTTTACTAATTCACAGAAGTGATAATGGATATTATCGTTTCCGTGGAAAACTTCAATATATTCAAAGGGCTCTTTGATCTCGTCTGTTTTATGGTATATTTCTTCCAAAGCGTTTTTTAGTTTATAACTTTTTTCAAGACGTTCTTCCATTTTCTTTAGATTGCTGCCAATGGAAGTTCCAGGATCGATAACATTAAAGAATCTTTTACGACCTATTTTTTTCTCTGCACAATAGCCTTCACGAATAAGATTATTTAAAACCTCTCCCAGTTTGTCCTGCCTGATTCCGGTAAGTTTCTGTAAATCTGCCAAATTTGCATTTGGTTTTTTGTAAAGAACCAGATAGACTTTAGCCTGTCTTTCACTGAAACCAATATCGATAAGACCATTTAAAATATTATTATCATTATGCATATTTTCTCTTTTCCCCCACCCCTGTGGGGACAATTAATTTATTTGGAATTCAAATGTCAATTAATTTTATTTCGGTAATTGGTTTATATTATAGAAAAAGCCCCATCCAGCAGTTGCTAGACAGGGTTTTTTAAAATAATCAAATCTTAATTTATATCAACTATATTCATCCACCATTATTTTAGAAGGATCATCTTCTTTATGGAAGTATATTTTCCTGATTTTAATTTATAGAAATAAATTCCTGAAGAAACGGATTTGTTGCTTTCATCATCTCCGTTCCAGACAACCTGATGTATTCCTGTAACCAATTTTTCATTAACCAAAGTCTTAACCTTCTGCCCTTTTACATTGAATATTTCAAGATTCACAAACGAGGGTGTTTGTGATACTGAAAAAGAAATCGTCGTTGTAGGGTTGAACGGATTAGGATAATTTGAAAGATTGTAATCGGTATGAATTACTTGCTCTTCATTAATAGATGTTCCACCGTCGAGAAGCTTTAGATCCGTTGCATATAAACCCACGGTGTATTCATTTAATAGGTTTTCTTCAAAATCATAAGTTTTTACAGTGAAATTCTGTCCCCACACACCACCCAGAACAGTTAGGAATTCATCGTTTGCAGCCACCATTGTACCACCGGGTGTAAAGGGATTCGTACTGCTATAAATAACCTCCAGATTGACCGCATTATAAGCATATAGAGCAGTGCTGTTACCATCTGCTACATAAACAATATTTTCAGGCGTGATCGCAAAATTACTGGTTATTCCTCCTATATCCAGTATATCTGTGATGGTGTTTGTTCCCGGATCAAGAATGCATATCTTTCCGAAAATAGTGCTCCAGTTTCCACCACAACTTACGTGAATACCTCCATTAATAGCTGCTACGAATTGCGGATTTATCTCTGTAGGAACAGTTGCTTCTACAGTAAATGATCCCAGATTTATCACTGAAACGGAACAATTTGTATATCCTGTTGCATAATCGCTATTACCAACGTAAAGCATATTATTGAGTATAGCCATTCCTGCCGGATTTCCGCCGACTTCGATTGAGTTTTCCACAATTTCAGTATCCAGATTAACTTTATAAACTTTATTCGTAAGTGCACCACTCACGAATGCATAATTCCCCTCGATAATAATATCATATGGATTCGATGATGCTTCAATAAAAATATTGGAAGCTGTTGAACCCGTTTCAATATTGATCTTTTGCAGACTGTTATCACCTGAATTTACTACATAAGCAAAATCTTCTGTTAAAGCTACCCTGTTCGGCATCAAACCCAAGGCACAAAAGGCATTGTTAACCTCACCTGTCTCAAAATTGATTTTAGATAAAGTCTCGCTTCCCGAATTTACCACAAAACCTATCGTCCCCCATAAATTTAACGAGACTGCCAAAAATAATAATAACACATTTCTTTTCATTTCTTCTACCCTCCTATTTTTTTTATTTATACTTGTTTTTTCATGTCTTTCTGCCTTATAAACCCCCTTTAATTCCCCCTTATAAAGGGGGACTAAATGGAATTTTGATTTTAGTAACTTAAATTTCATATTTCAATCCCAGGTTCATTTCCCAGTTAAATCCCGGTTGAGGAATATATTTATAGATTTCGTATAACTCGTTGAATAGATTGTTCATTGCTATTCCCAAAAGTATTTCAAATTTATTCCAATAACATATATACTGCAATCCTGCATCAACCAATTTATATGCAAAAAGCTGCTTTTCTTCCATTAATTGATCACGGGTTGTCCATTGTTCACCCGTGTGCATGTAAGAAACCTTTCCAGATAATTGTTTATATTTCATCTGCAGATTTAAATTAAATGTATAATCAGGAATGTACATTATTTTCTTTCCGAAGAATGCAGTTTGAGAACCATCGTCATTATAAGTACGGTCTATTGCTTTAGTACGATTATATATTCCATTCAATTCTATTGAACCAAACGGTTTCAGCACGAGTTCCAGCTCATAATTATTTACTTCCGCACCTGAAAGATTATGTGGTTTCCACTTGCCATTATGATCCCTATCCCAATAGATCATATTATCAATATCATCGTGTCGGTAAGTTATTTTTAAGAAATTATCATAGAAATCAAAATATGAGAATAACTGCCAACTCAGGGAATCTTCCGGCTTTAAGTCAGGATTTCCTGCTACCTGGGTATCTCCTTTCCAATATATACTATAAAAAGAAGGAAGAGTAAAACCATTCGATACATTTCCACCACATGTTATAGTTAAAATATTTTCGTAGGCAAATTCAGGAGAGATACGCCAACTGGTGAAATCTTTGAAATTGGTAGTATGATCCCAACGGGCAGATGCTGTCAAACCGATGCGATACGGAAACAATCTCTGCTCGAGTTTTGTATTCCCAAAAGCAGCAAAATTCTCACGGAAAACCTGTGGAATTGAATTTAGCTCGTTTGTAATTTCTTCATACTCATATTTTTCATAACGGTAATCTCCACCCCAGTCAACATAGAAAATATCACTTTGATATTCAAGTTTGCATTTTGCTCCCCGATTCTGCTGAAAATTATTGCCAAGTACTTCGTAAAGTTGGGTATTGAAAGGGGAGTCCAACCTGGTGTTGTCATAAGTGGTTTTTTCATGGGAATAAAATAAATCCGTTTTCAGAAAATAATCCTGGATCCCTTTAGTGATATTCAAAAAATGACGTTGTGTTTTCCCTGTTAGCCTGCTGTTCTTGAAACAATCGAGATTATTTATAGGTCCGGGGAGCTTTTTAAAGAAATCCTGGTAGAGCAGTTTGTAATTTATTCTGCAGAATGAATTGGAGTAACTTATATTCAGGTTTGCATCATAGATCTTTTTATCGTTATATTCACGAGTTCGCATGGAATCAGGATCTGGCCAGCAATCGTAAGGTTCGTATTCAAAATCATTGCGGGAAAAGCTTTTAGAGAGAAAAACATATCCCTGAAATTGGGAATTTGCTCCCGAAAGTGTTAGGGAAGTTGTATCCAATCCGAAAGAACCGAAACCATGATTTACCGATGTGGAGAGTTTTCCTTCCGCCCGCTTTGTATTTATATTGATGACACCACCCATAGAACCGGCACCACCCTGTGATGAAGCACTGCCTTTTATTATCTCGATACTTTCAATGATCTCGGCAGGAATGGTGGAAATATCGAAAGCCATACCACTTTTATTTAATGGAATGCCGTCCAGCATAACAAGAGTGTGTCGTGCTTTGTAGCCGGGAATGGAAACATTTTGCTGCTCACCATGCAGGTTGGTTCCAGATATCAGCAAGTCTGCCCTGTTACGTAAAATATCAGCAGCGTTTTTGAAATTACTATTAGAATCCACCTGGATTACAATTTTATCGGGAGTTTTCAGAAGTGCTTCATTTGATCTTGCCTTTATAACCTGCACTCCCGGAATTTGTATTGGTGCAGTTTGCAAAATGAGTTTTGAAGGAATTTTATCTGCAGATAAAATAATATCTGCATACCCTATTTTATGAAATGTTACTTTGTTATCAGCTGAAATATCTTTTAAAATGAACCTGCCGTTCTCCCCTGTTATCACCGCTTTCGAATTAGTGGAAACTATAACATTCTCTATTGGTTTTCCCTTTTCATTTAAAACAATTCCCGATATTTCAAATCCAGGAAGAGCAGTGGAAATGAGAATAAATAATATAATTATTTTACTGCGCATTTTTCCCCGGATAGATTAAATTTGGTTGTCCTGAAACCGGATTATTGATAATTGTTAATTCCACTTCATACAGATCATGAATGGTCTTCTGATCGATCACATCAGCAGGAGAACCGTCTGCAATTACCTGTCCGTGTTTCAGCATCACGATCCGATGACAGTATTCCGAAGCCAGATTAATGTTATGAGATACCAAAATTATCAGCTTGTTCTGCTC
>JAUXIJ010000176.1 GCA_030621085.1 Candidatus Cloacimonadota bacterium
TATGGAATGCCTGTAGATATTGAGAAACCAAATGATGGATATCTTTATGTGTTTAATAAGGAAATAATGCCATTGCCAAAAAACACAATCATTATTGGGAAAATAACCGTTGAAACAAGTACTTTTAGTGAAGATGGAATAGAAAAAGTAGATTTTTATGTTGACGGTGTTTTGAAAGATACTGACACTGAATATCCGTATGAATGGCTCTGGAACGAATACGCTTTTGGAAATCATGAGATAAAAGTTATTGCTTATGATAGTGGAGGAAACAAGGCAGAGGATGAAATTGATGTAATGATATTTAATATTTAGACGGAGAGAAAATCAGATTGCATTTGGAAGAGAAATGGGTAAATCAATATAAATCATAAGGCTTTATATTTAAATACCGATTAATAAAGGGAATAAAAATGTGGAAGAAAATACTGATAATAGGAATAATATGCTTGATGATGATACCGAGTTTATCATTAGCGAATCTGGATGTTCTTAAAGTAGATGATTCAAAGGTATGCAATTTAATTGTTGAAAATTCTCTATCGATAAATATTGAGAAACCAAAAGAAGGATGTTTATACATCACAGATGAAGAGGCGACATCAACTATTTTTGGAAATACTGCAATCATTGACAGAGTAACAGTCAAAGTGAATATCGAGAGTGAGAACAGAATAAGCAAAGTGAAGTTTTATGTAGATGATACTGTGAAAAATATTGATTACGATGAACCATTTGAATGGCTTTGGGATGAAACAATATTTGGAAAGCATCAATTAAAAGTTGTGGCATATGATATCGCTGGCGATAATGCATCAAGTGAAATAAATGTGATAATATCTAACCTTAAGATATTTCATCCTTGGCAGATCACACAGAGCAATTCAGGGATAAGAGATATTCCAACGGTTCATGATTTTGTTCCAATAGGTGTTACATGTGAAGAAACCGAGGATCATCGCCTAATTTATCCTCCTGATGATCCAAAATGGAGGCTTAGCTGTTTTATATTTGTGGCAATGGGTAAAACTCCTGAAGGAGATGCGATTTTATTCCAAGGAAGGTTGCCTTTCAGAGGCTTTAATGTTGATAGGCTTTTTATTAATGGGAAATGGCATTCTCCATGGGGTTTCAGAGAACCTATGTATTATGATGGTGAGCAAAGAATCTATCCTTATCCAACTGTTTATGTTTTTGGAGAATATAGTGAAGAATTGGGTGGAGGGGAATGTGTTGGATCTATCTCCTATGATGATGCTGAAAGAGAATGGATATATAAGGTTACTCCCCTGGATGGAGAGGGAACTACTTTTGAAGTTTGTGCTAAAGCTAGAGGAATACCATTTTGGATGGGGAAACAAGAAGGGCCATATATAATTCACGGAGCTATTTGGAACAGGAGAGATATAGATGTCTGGGGTGGATTCTGGGATTTGGGAACATTTGAAGCAAATTTAACTCTATCTGGTAAAACCTATACTTTTTATGGATATTTTTTGTGGGATCGAGCGACTCACCGAGTCTATTATTCAAGATCTGTAAGTGGTGCCGCCGGTGCTCCTCTATCATTCAGTTGTTTTAGTATATTTCATGAGGATTTCGATATAGCA
>JAUXIJ010000076.1 GCA_030621085.1 Candidatus Cloacimonadota bacterium
ATCTTAATTTCCTCGAACTGAAATCCTTTTTCATTAAAGAGTGTTGTACAACTTTTTACAACTTCCGGATCATAAAATATACCTGCATTATTGGTGATTTCTGCCAGAGCATCCTCGATTCCCTGCGAAGAGCGGTATGGTCTTTGGGAGATCATGGCATCAACAACATCTGCCACATTCACTATGCGTGCTTCCATCATTATCTCATTGCCAGAGAGTCCCAGCGGATATCCTGATCCATCCAGCCGTTCATGGTGCTGGTATACGATCTTGGCTACAGGCATTTGGAAATCTATGGTTTTAAGAATATCATATCCGGCAAGCGGATGATTTTTTACTACGCTATATTCAGTTTCAGTCAATCTCTCCGGTTTTTCAAGAATTTCATTTGGTATGTAAATTTTACCGATGTCGTGAAGAATGGCTGCAATACGAATTGCATTTAGTCTATCAGTGTCAAATCCCATTTCACTGGCAATAGCGCGACTAAGAGTAGCCACCCTTAGTTGATGACCTGCAGTGTAGGGATCGCGAATTTCTACAGCCGAAATAAACGCATTTATAGTTTCTTCCATTGCTTTTTTCAGCTTATAGTAACTATCGTTAAGTTCCTGTTCCGCTCTTTTCCGTTCCGTTACTTCAAGTTGCAGATCATGGTTTGTGGAGGCCAATTCTTTGGTTCGTTCCCTGACTGTAAGTTCAAGATCATTATAAGCTGTTTGCATTCTGTTTGCCATGCTTTTTCTTTCCAGATACAAACAAATTATCTTCGCTGCGATGTTTAACAGGCTCAGGTTTTCATTACTCCATTTCTGGGCTTTATAAACGTTGTCAAATCCTATGAAACCATCTAATTTTGAAAACACATTTAAAGGTAAAACCAAAATAGATTTAATATTCTGTTGCTGTAAAATTTCTTTTTCTACAGTTGCTTCTTCCGGCATAAGATTTACATCTTTTTCGTGTATGATCTCACCATTATGAAGTTTTTTCATCCACCAGGGGAAAGTTTTCAGGGATAAATTTTGCAGATTATTCAGCTGTGGCTTAACTCCCTTTGTACACCATTCATGAGTGTTATTCATTGTGGAAGTGGAATAATCAATCATAAAAATATAAGCACGGCTGGCTCCACTGAGCAATCCTATATCTTGCAAAGTAGCATTAACAGCTTTATCAAAATCGGAAACTTTTACAAATCGTGAAGAAATAGCAGCTACTGTTTCTTCGATCTGCAATTTATTTTTTAGGCCTTTTTCAGCTGCCATTCTATCTAAAATTTCATTTTGTAGGAGATCAGAAGATTTACTTTTAATTCTTAAACGGTAATAAAAAAAGCCTGCAATGCCAATGCCGGCACCAAAACCTATTAATAGAACAAAAAAGTATAGCTTTCTCTTTAAAGCTTCCAATTTGTATATCTCGTTATTCTTTTGCAGTAATTCTATCTTGTTCTCTCTTTCATTCAATTCAAAATGTGCTTGAAGCTCCGCTAATTGTTTGCTAGTATTTTTGTTAAATATCTGATCTTTTTCAGAAGAATACAGTTTATAATATTCCAGGGATTTGGCATGTTCGTTGTTTTTGGAATAATATTCCGAAAATAAGAAGTAAACCCGAATTATTGTTTCTGTGGCATCTATCTCTTTAGCAAGTAAAAGCCCTTGGTTCAAATTTGCTTCTGCTTCTTTGAAGTTACCAAGTTGAATATAAAGATCACCGATATTAATAAAAGAATTCGCTATTCCGAATTTGTCTCCGATCTCCAGTGTAAGATTCAAAGAGCGTTGTAAATAAACAAGGCTTTTAGAAAATTCTTTTTTCTTTTTATAGATGAGTCCGATATTATTCAAAGAAGCAGCAATACCTTTAATATTCCCAAGTTCTTTTTCGATTTCCAGAGCGCGAGTATGATATTCGAGAGATTTATCCAGATCATTCAGGTCTGAATGCAGGCAGCCGATATTGCTTAAAACATATGCAATTGATGCCTTATTGCCTACCTCCTCTTCGATTTGTAATGATTCGAGGAAAAAAACCAGAGCCTGATCATATTTACCAAGATGATGAAATACATCAGCAATATTGTTAAGTGTTTTCGAGATTACTTTTTTGTTATTCAGAGAACGTTCAATTTCCAGTGATTTAATAAAATTATCAATCGCAATATCGTATTTACTCAGTTTTCGGTATGCTAATCCGATATTGTTGTATGTATTGGCCAGATTGTTTTTGTCGTCTACCGCTATATATATTTCCAAAGCCTTCTGATAAAAATAAAGAGCTTGGTCATAATTATTCAGAAAATAGTAACCTAACCCGATATTGTTGAAAGAATTTGCCGTTTCGTTTATTAACTCGTACTGTTTGGAAAGTTCCAGAGCCTGGTTGCTGTATTCAATGCTTTTATGAGGATAGGTCTCTCTGTAAGCCTGCGACAAAATATTCAGCTTTTGAATTTTTTCTATTCCAGATGCCTGCTCTATTGCAATTTCAAGGTCCTCAATGTAATTGTCTACAGAGTATAATGTTCCAAACCCCAAAAGAATTGTAAGAATCAGGAATATTTTTTTCATTCCAAGCCTTTCTATATTATAAAATTTTTATTACTAATAAAATAAATAATATTAAACTGACAAGCTTTTTATAAAAAACATTATAATTAATATTATTGCAAGAATAACCAAATTACGGTTGTTTTTAATATATCATGTATTCAAAGAAAAGCAGAAATTTCCACTTTTTTCATAATTATTCTTCAATCTTTTTGCTGTTTTTTTTCAGTTTGACTATTAGTTTTCTTTGAACACTTGCCTGCTTTGTTGTATCAAAATTAACCTGCTCAATAGAGTCGAGGTAATTGAATAATTCCTGGTTAGTCATCTCTTTCTTTTCAATTTTTTCTTTTGTTAATGCTAAAGCTTTTTGATGCCAGTATTCTGCATTGGCGTGATCATCATCAAGTAAACCGGCAAGTTTGAATCCTTCAAGTGTTATGTTAAAAATACTGGATTTTTTCGGATTTTTAAATTCACTTATCCGCCCATCATTGGCAATAGCCGTACCTTCTATTTCTAAATAAGAAGCTTTTGGAAGCAGCAGATGTGATGGATCTGCTTCATCCAAATGTGTATTTACGGAAATAATGAATTTACTGTGTTTCATTTGCTTTTTCTGTTCTTCACATGGAAGTTCACCATAAAGGATCACAAAGTTGGAATTTTCTGGATTACCCGGTTGTATTCCGCATTTCAGCAATCCTATAAAATTATTTAGATTTGAAGTTGGAAGAACTCCAGAACCTTTTTTAAAATCGCAGACCATCGAAGCAAATACCCAGATTTTCCAGATAGTAAGTTCATCGAGCATATTCCTATTGTAAAGAAAAAGTGTTTTTTCTGGAAGGTCGAGTTCGATGGGCATAATACGTTTTTCTTTTTCTTCTTCTTCTTCTCGTTCCTCATCTTCAGAATAATATTCAAAAATCTTATCTATTGTGTCTACAATGGGAAAATCATCTAATAGAACGTCAGCAAAATTATTGAAATCACTTTTTTCATCATTAATAATAATAAGTTTTTTGCCTTTTCTCTGTTGAGTGCGAGCCAGAATTTGCAATGTATGACTTATCTTGCCGACGATTACGATTGCTTTAGCATCTTTTAAATCCTTGTAAGTTTTGTCCATCAAGTTGGTTTCTGCAATTTTTTCCACGAAACTTTTCTGATAGGCTAATGTGCAGATTTCAGCGTCGATTTTCTCTGCAACATGTTTCATCATCATAATCTCTTCCAGAGTGCAGGTGGGGGAAATGTAAATTTTCCTACTTTTTGCTTTAGCTAATTTTCTTTTGATAAGATCAAAAGCTATACTGTAATTAGATTCTTCCCAGTCCTCATCTTCACGGTAATATGGCTTGGTTATTCTTTCTTCCTGTTCGAATATCTGCCACCCGAACTTACCGTCGAAACAAAGATTTCTACCATTGAAATCCTGCTCCTCGGGTGGGTTTATCACTTTGACTCTATTTGTTTCTACATTCACCTCGATCTTGCAGCCAGTGCCACAGAGTCCACAGTTCTGAATTACTTTTTCAGCAAGATGCGGATTAAGTTTATAATTAATATTCCTGGAAGTTAAAGCTCCCACAGGACAAACTTCGATACATTTACCGCAAGCTTCACATCCGGTATTGGTAAGACTTTCTCCAAACTCGGGAGCAACATAGCTCACAAATCCGCGATAAATATAACCAAGTACTCCGGGACCTTGTACTTCGGCACATATTCTTACGCAGCGACCACATTTAATACATTTATTAGCATCACGTAATATGAATGGATGTGAACTATCAATCGGGTGTTTGTTCTTCTCGCCAAGAAATATATCGGGATCTATTTTATATTCGGTAGAATAGTTTCGAAGTGCACATGTTTCATTGACCTGGCATCCGCATTCCAGGCAGCGGTCTGCTTCTGCCCTGGCATCTTCTTCTGCAAATCCCTTCTCTACTTCCTTGAAGTTGGTTGAACGCTTTTTAGCATTCAGTTCTGGCATTTTGAACCTATCTATTCTTTCATAATGCTCATATTCAGTTGCATCCATGTCTTTGAGTAGTTTTTCTTTTTTGGAATTGAAACGCTTTTGAACAGTTTTAATTGATGATCCATTGAGGTATCTATCTATATACTCGGCAGCTTTCCTGCCATCTGCAATTGCCTCTATGGCTGTAGCTGGACCCCTGCGGAAATCACCTCCGGCAAATATATTCTTTATTCCGGTATATTGGGTTTCTTCATCTGCTTCGGCAGTTAACCAGCGGGTTAATGGTAATTCTTTACCATTGATCTTATTTTCTTTCTCTTTCAAGAAATCAACATCGGGAGCCTGGGAAATGGCAGCTATTACAGAACCAAAATCTTCTTTGAAAAATTCACCGGTCGGTTCCGGACGGCGGCGTCCACTTTCATCCGGTTCACCAAGTTTCATTTTTTCAAATTTAATTGTTTTTAATTTTTTATTCCTGCCAATATTTTCTACAGGGTTTGTAAGGAAATAAAATTTAATACCTTCTTCTTCTGCTGCATCTACTTCATAAGCTTCTGCCGGCATTTCTTTGCGAGTTCTTCGGTAGATAAGTGTAACCTCGGAACCTTTGCGAAGAGCTGTTCTGGCACAATCTATGGCTGTGTTTCCACCACCTATAACAGCCACTTTCTTTTCAAGTGCGATCTTTTTACCCAAAACAACGTCTTTCAGGTAATCCACACCCAGGAAACATCCTTTAAGATCACTTCCTTTCACACGCATTGGAACAGCATTTTGAGCACCAACTGCCAGATAAACAGCATCATAATCTTTACTAAGCTGAGAAAGAGTTATCTCTTTTCCAACTTCTTTATTGCATTTGATCTTCATGCCATTTGAACACATTAATTTTATTTCTTTATCCAGGATTTTATTTGGTAACCTGTATTCGGGAATGCCATATCGAAGCCATCCACCAGCCTTGGGAGATGCTTCCAAAACCGTTACCTCATACCCGTTATTTGAGAGGTAATAACCACATGTCAAACCGGAAGGACCTGCCCCAATGATCACTATTTTCTTGTTTTTGTTAGGTGCTTTTTCCGGCGTGTAAGTCCAATTATCAGTAAGATCAAAATCTGCAGCATGTCGCTTCAATTGACGTATGGCAATGGGTTCTTCCACCAGGCTTCTACGGCATTCCGCTTCACAGAATGCAGGGCATACCCTACCGATAGATAATGGCATGGGAAGAGTTTCTTTAATAACTCTTACAGCTTCGTGATGCTGCCCATTCGCAATAAGAGATACGTAACTTTGAATGTCTACATTATTGGGACAGGCAATTTTACAGGGAGCTTCACAATCGGCATAATGGTCAGATAAAAGAAGTTCCAAAGCCATTTTACGGGCATTATATATTTCTTCTGAATCTGTGATTATTTCCATTCCTTCCAAAACTTCCGTACCGCACGCAGTTACAAATCCACGGCGATTTTTCACTTCTACCGCACAAACCCAACACGAACCGAAAGGTGATAATTCTTCATCGTGACACAGAGTAGGAATATCAACTCCGTTTTGCCTGGCTACATCCAGGATCGTTTGGCCTTTTTTAGCTTTTACTTCTTTACCGTTTAATTTTATTTTTATCATAAAAGATTTCCTAATTTCTATGATTTATTAATTGCATCGAATTTACAGGCATCATAACAAGCACCACATTTAATGCAGGCATCCTGATCGATATGATGAACTTTTTTTGGTTCACCTGAAATACAATCGACAGGACATTTTCTGGCACAAAGAGTACAACCAATACATTTGTCTTCTATCACTTCATATAGGAGCAGTGGTGTACATACTCCAGCAGGACAGTGTTTATCTTTTATATGTGCAATGTATTCATCTTTAAAGTATCGAAGAGTGGTAAGTACCGGATTGGGAGCTGTTTGACCCAGCCCGCACAGAGAACCTTTGATAATATTCAAAGAAAGTTTTTCTAACTTTTCCAGGTCTTCCATCTTTCCGTTCCCTTCCGTGATGCGGGTAAGGATCTCTAACATCCGTTTAGTTCCAACCCGGCAGAAGGTGCATTTTCCACAGGATTCATTCTGGGTAAAGTTCAGGAAAAACTTTGCTACATCGACCATACAGGTAGATTGATCCATCACCACCATACCACCAGAACCCATGATAGCACCGGTTTTATTGATCGAATCGTAATCTACGATTGTATCGAGCAATTCAGCAGGAATACATCCACCGGAAGGACCCCCAAGTTGAACTCCTTTGAAAGGTTTCTCAGTTTTCATGCCCCCACCCACATCATAAATTACATCCTTAAGGGGAATACCCATGGGAACTTCGATTAGACCGCTATTCTTTATCTTACCAGCCAGTGCGAATACTTTTGTGCCGGGACTTTTTTCTGTGCCATACTTTGTAAATTCATCGGCCCCATTCATAATTATCCAGGCGATGTTAGCATAGGTTTCTACATTATTAATATTGGTGGGTTTACCCCAGAGACCGGATTGTGCTGGAAAGGGAGGACGTATGCGAGGCATACCACGTTCGCCTTCTATAGAACCCATTAAAGCTGTTTCTTCACCACAAACAAAAGCTCCGGCTCCTTCTTTGATGTGAAGATCTAAATCGAAACCAGAGTTAAAAATGTTTTTTCCCAGGAAGCCTTTCTCTTCTGCCTGTGCTATTGCAATGTTCAATCTTTTTAGTGCCAAAGGATATTCCGCACGGCAATATATGTAGCCTTCATCTGCTCCAATTGCAAAAGCACAGATAGCCATTCCTTCTAATATACTGTGAGGGTCACCTTCTAATACACTACGATCCATAAAAGCGCCGGGATCTCCTTCATCTGCATTGCAGATAATGTATTTTTTATCGCTTTTTGTTCGGTAGGCAAGTTCCCATTTTAAACCTGTAGGGAATCCTGCTCCACCACGTCCGCGTAAACCGGATCTTTTCATTTCTTTGATAATATCTTTCTTGGACATCGAGGTCACAGTTCTTTCAAGTGCTTTGTAACCGTCGTTCTCTAATTAATCTTCTATTGATTCCGCATCGATGATACCGCAATTACGGAGTACGATTCGTGTTTGATTATTAAGTCTTTCATTCTCGCTACCTTCCAGTATGTTGGAAAGTATCACATTCTTATTTATTGGTTTTCCTTTAGCATATGCTTCAATTAATTCAGTAACTTTTTCTGGAGTAACTTCGCCATAAGTAACAGTATTACCATTTTTGGATGATATTTCAACCAACGGTTCAACGAAACACAAGCCAATACAGGCGGTTTTTTTTAGTTTAGTTTTTACTTTTGATTTTTTTAGATATTTTTCAATCGCTGAGTAAACTTCTCCGGCTCCTGCTGCCAATCCACAGCTTGCAAGTCCTACTTTGATTGTCAGCTCCAAAATCATCCTCCCTAAGTGTATTTTTTCACTATTCCTTCAATAGCTTCCGGCGTTAGTTTTCCATAAGTATTATCATTTATCATAATAACCGGAGCCAGGCTGCAGCAACCAAGACAGGCAACCTCCATTACGGTGAATAATTTATCGGTGGTCGTATCTTCTCCATCAGCAAGTTGCAGATTGTTCTGGACTGCCTTTAGGATGGAATTTGCATCTGATACATGGCAGGCGGTTCCTTTGCAAACACGTATTATATGTTTGCCCTGAGGTTTAAGATGAAACATGGTGTAAAATGTTGCCACTCCATAGATTTGAGCAATATTTATATCTGTCTTCTCCGAGAGATAACGCATTGTATCTTTTGCCAGGTAACCTTCTATAGTTTGCACTTCCTGCAAGAGAGGAATCAGAGAGCCCTTTCTGCCAATAAATTTACCAATAATTTCATCAATTGCATTCTTATCTTTCATAGTATTATATGCTCCCTAATTTTCAATAAAAATTAAGCGAACTTTTTTTTAAGTTGGAAGTGAATGTCAATTGATTTTTAGAAAGAAAGATTTATTTATTTTAAAAATTATATGAAATTTTAGTATAAAACTTTTGATAATCTTCTTGGTATGCGTTAACAATTTTATCAAGTGAAGTTTTATAGCCACAATAAATATAACAGGCTTTTTTAAATTCCCAACTGAAATTCGAGAAATAACCTATATATTCTGATTTAGTATCATATTCGTAATTATCATATCTTAGTCCATTATTCAAAGATATTTTATTGGTAATATTAAAATTTAAGTCAAAATTCCCTATCCAGTATTCATCATCAACTTCTGGGTGTTCTGGAATATCATGATAAATACTTTTGTCTGCAAAGAAACCATAGGTAATGTATTTACTGATTGTTCCTGAAAGACCATATTGCAGATTAATACCATTATAAGAATCAAATAAAGGGTAATAATTAATATTTTCAATATCATTTATTCCCAGATGTAGCACAAACCAGTTGAATTTATCCCAGGTTGTTCTGAAACCTGTGCGATGTTTATTGAAATATTTGTTATTAAAATATTCTTTTACATGCACATAATCAAGATCAAATTTTAGATTATAATTTGTTTCCAGTTCCACGTTCAAATAAGAATACCGCTCCAATAGAATATTAGTTTGATTGTCTATCTCTTCGCTGAGATTGATGGTCGCATTTAGTTCCCTGAAAAAATAATTATTAATGTCTTTTGAATAATATGTATTAATATTCCAGCCATAAAAATCATCCTCGTAGATTTTACCCATATCTACAGCATAATCCTTTTGCATCTGTTGGGCAGAAATTGAGAAGTAAAAATCTTTATTCCTGCGGTTGTATCCTATTTTGCCATAATATCCCTTTTTAGGATAATTAGTTGAATCGAGTGAATCGATATAAGAAAGGTTCATGTCTATCCAGATGAAATGATTCCTATTGAATTCCCAGGTTGGTTCCAGATGAAGGACTTCATTATGATATGTCCCATCCAGGTTCATCCTGTTAAGGAGTGTTGTCTGCAGGCGAAATTTATTATAAACAGGTTTGAATGCTATAATATTAAACATATCATCACTGGCTCCCTCGGTTTCCTTATCTAACGAAGAGAGGAATCCAAAAGAATAATTTTCAGCATTTGAAGTGAACTTGAGAGCATATTTTGGTTGAACAATTTTTCTTGAATCAAATAAGAAATTACCCACACCAAGTATATTGAAATCCTCAATAAAGAAATATCGATTTTCATTATAGCTGGGAGGGTATTTGGAATTATAAATGTCCTTTACGTTATCCATCGGAACATCTGAATAATCAGGAAAAAAACTTAACTTAAATTTTGTCGAAAAAGAAGGATTAAAAGAAAAATCAAAACCAATGTTTTCCTCATCAAAGCTGGTTTCGTTTTCTTTCAGATCATAGGTAAAAATCGTATGAGGTCTTATATAAAAATTCTTGTTTTTTTCGATAGGATGATCAATTATAATATCCAGTGCTTTATGAAAGTAATCCTTTCCCATCTTGGTTATCAGGAACGGTTTACTGAATGATTGCTTGTTATATCTTGTATATCGTGTCAGGATTATTTTCCAATTGTATGGGGGATTCCCAAAAAAACGTAGATCCTTAAAAGGAATCTTCATTGATACAGTCCAAAGTGTGTCATTGAAGCTGCTGGTATATTCATAATTGCTATTCCATGTTTTATCTTTGCTTAGAGAAGAAGTTCTTATGAAATCTATTTTATTTTCAAATGGATAGGTATAGAAACCATAAGCATAATAACTTTTTGGATCTGTAATTAGTTGGATACGAAAATAATCAGCTCCTGGATATATATCATAATTTGTATAGTTTCCAATTTCAAAATTCTCATCTATTTCAGCTTCAATTTGAAGATAAAGATTTTTGCCATCATGCCAGAGCCAGGTATTTGTCTCGAGTGGACAGTTTAGTGAATCGGGTGGATTGACCCTCACCAGGTCTGTGATCTGGTTATCAGGATGTTTAACTTCGCTATCAGAAAATGGAATATCCAGTGCCGATAGTGTTGTAGTGCCCATTAAAATGGATATAATTATAGCAAATCTGAATACTATATTAATTTTCATCAATTAATAGTGAAATCGAATTTGTTCTCTTTAAACAGATTAATACAGGCGTCAACAGTTTTTAGATCGTAGAATTTTCCTTTATTTTTTTCAATTTCCCGGAGTGCTTTTTCGATGCCATGAGCAGCTCTGTATGGTCTATGAGATGTCATAGCTTCCACTACGTCTGCTACAGCCAGGATACGTGCTTCGAGCAGAATATCATCTTCCTTCAATCCTCTCGGGTAACCGCTGCCGTCCATTCTTTCGTGATGCTGGTATACAATTTCCGAAATAGGCCAGGGAAATTCGATTTTATTGAGTAAATCGAATCCTGTCTGGCTGTGGCCTTTAATAACTTCGAATTCTGTGCTACTTATTTTTCCCGGTTTAGAAAGTATATCGGAAGGAACGGATATCTTACCAATATCATGTACAATGCCGGCAAATTTAACACCTTCTAGTTGTTCTTTGGTAATTTTCATTTCATTGCCAATAGCAATAGCCAATTCACGAACTCGCTTCTGATGACCGGCTGTGTAAGGATCACGCATCTCAGAAGTGGAAGCCATTGCTTGGATTATATCCTCTGTTGCTTTTTGTAACATTTCAAAGCTTTGTTTTAGTTTTTCTTCGGCGATTATATTTTTTGTGATGTCATTAAGAACTAATACTGCTCCAGTAAATTGGTCATTTTCAGAGGTAGGAACACCTTTTACTTCCATATATATCTTTTTCTTATAGCCATTCAGTTCGATTTCAGAAACAATATCATTCCTATTGTATAATTCCTTATATAGTTCATCCATTTTTTTAGTTTTGAATTCGGTAATATCATTGATGTTTCTTCCTTCGAGCGTTATTTTATCCTGTGAAAGTGAATTAAGAATATTCTGTATTTCCGGATTCCAATATTCTATCTTCAAGGTTTTATCAAGTTTAATTATCCCGGCTGGAGAATTTTCTAATACTTCCTGGTATAATTCATAGAGTAGTCTGAATTTTTTTTCGGATTTCTGTAATTCTTCTGTTTTTTCTGCTACCATATATTGTAAAGTATCATTAAAGTTTTTTAGCTTTTCTTCAGATTTTTTCAGAAGAATGTCATTCAGTTTAAGCTTTATGATCAAATATACGGTTATCAGTACAAAGACGCCTAAGAAAACCGATGATATCAGGACGAAAGTCTGGATCTGATTTTCCATATAAAGTATACACTCCCTAACCAATAAATTAAACTTATTAATGTCGCATATTGGGCAAAAAACCAATTCTGCCTGATCCCAAAAGGAATAACATTGCTAGCTAATATATGTAATCCAAAATAAAGAACAAATCCTGAATATATAAAGAATGATTCAATGTTTTCTATAAAAGATTCGTATGATAATAGATTTTTTAATACAATCACTGTTCCAAGCATTAACAGGATCATATTATAAAAATCGGTAGTATTAACCGGGTTGTAGGTTTTGTTTGTATGGCACAATATTGCTGCCAGAATGACTGGAATTGCCAAAATTGATAAGGTTATCACAAAAATATCATTATGTTTCTTTTCAGCGTTAAACGATAAAAAAAGAGCTTTTAAGATATAGTAGAATTCGTAGATGCTTATTAGTATCCAGAAGAAAAGAAAGATAAGACGTGCAACCAGAATATTAGAAGAAAAACTAAAAGCAAATATATTCCAAATGATAAAGATCAGGAAAAAACCAATAAAATATTTTAGAGAAAAACTTGTTAGATAAGTATACGCAGTATTTTTCTTATATATAAAAATCCACCCTATTATTACAAGTGGTCTAAGCAAAGCTGCGCCATATTGCTGTATAAATTCAATCATTCAATAAACTTATCTTATGAAATTCTAATCACCACTGGTTGTTTTATCTTCATCTTCCTCGAATGGGGGAGGCATGATGTCACCCTGAATGCTGCAAAATAGATCACTTTCTTTAACTGGTGAAATAGGTGCAATTAAGAGGTCATCATAAGGTTGAGGCATGAAGTCACCTTGTGCGTTGCAGAACTTGCTTTCTGCAAAGGATTGAAAAGACACATCATTATTACTGTTTACCACAGCTAC
>JAUXIJ010000020.1 GCA_030621085.1 Candidatus Cloacimonadota bacterium
AATAAAAGGTTTATTTTTACGCAGGCTTTTATTATGAATTCTTCTGGCAATAACTTCTTTACCCGTACCACTTTCACCTTGTATGATAACACTCATATTGGTCGGTGCAATTAGTTCTACCTGATGTAATATATTTGAGATCACGGGGCTGTTTCCCATTACCATTTCCTTTTTATTCTGAAGATTTAATCTTCTTCGTAGGGTTTTTACTTCCTGAGTTAATTTTCGTTTTTCAAGGGCTTTTTCTATAATTATTAATAATTCCTCAGAATCAAACGGTTTTTTCAAATAATCGTATGCTCCTAATTTTATAGATGTAACAACATTTCTTACTCCACTTAATCCGGAAATCATAATTACTATAATATCTTCATTAATTTCTTTCAACTGTTTAAGAATCGATATTCCATCCAAACCAGGAAGTGCAATATCCAATAAGACAATATCGGGTTTACACTGATTGAATTTATTAATAACCTCATTTCCATCTGAAACAAGATATGTTTTGTATTTATTATCTTCAAGAAGGGTGGAGATGAGTCGTTGTGTATCTTTATTATCTTCTACAATTAGAACCGAACGCATAACGATTCCTTCCTACTTTTTTTATTGACGGGTACAAACGAAGTAAAAATCACTTTATTCAATAATGATGTCAATAATAAAAAAGTCGCAAAAAAAAGACGGCTTCCAATAATATGAAAACCGCCTTATTATTAATGCTAATGTTAACTTATTTAAGTAATACCATCTTCTTGGTAGAAGTATATCTGCCGCTATTCCCTTCCGACACCATTTTATAGAAATAAATCCCACTGGGAACGATTTTACCGTTTTTATCTATTCCGTTCCAAATGACATTATAAGCTCCGGCATCCTTTTTCCCATTGATAAGGGTTCTGATCTTTTCGCCTTTCAGGTTGAAAATAGTTATGCCTACATTGGCTGTTTCTTTCAGGTTAAAGCTGATAGTTGTTTCGGGATTAAATGGATTTGGATAGTTACCTGTAAGTTCTGTTCTGGCAGGAATTGGAATGTTATCAGAACCAACAACTTCAACTTCAGCATCAACTGAAGGATCAGATTCCCATCCACCATCATATATTGCTGTAATATTATAGATATAAGTTCCACTGGGAAGATTCGGATCGGGATAGTTTGTACCGGTAATACCTGTTGCTACTTCTACGCCATTTCTATATACACTGAAGCTAACAAAGTCTCTGCCACTTCTAATCGGATCCCAGGATACAAATACCATCGGATAGTTAAAGACTGCAACCGGGTTCTGTGGAATCGGAAGTACGATTTCTGCACTTACTGTATCGGAAGGATCTGATTCTCCTTCGTCATAAACTGCTATCACATAATATGAATACTCTCCGGCATCGAGGGCTTCATCAACATAATAAGTAGTTGGAACAGGTATATTACTAACTTCGGCGATAAGTACGCCATCACGATAAACATCATAGCTCAAAAGTTCCCTGTCTCCCGGACTCCAGGTGAGTGAAACACTGTTTATCTCGATAACATCAGCTTGCAGGTTTTGCGGTGGATTAATTCCTCCTGAGCCGTCTATGGAAAGCGCTTTTATGCAGAAATTTCCTGTGTTTTGAAACCCGGAAGGATCGTCATAATCGTAGAAATCGAGCCAGTCTGTTCCACTTTTGTAATAGCTTTCTTCAGGATTGGAAGAAGACTCTACTATTGTACGGTAAGAAGCACCAAGCAGTACTGGGATGTCAGAAGTTCTGTCGTAAGGATGACCTCCATCGGAAAGAGATAAATAAACATAGAAGTCTTCTCCCTCTGTCAACGATACGCTTGTGGTCAGATCTACAGTATGAAGTCCGGCATGATCATAATCACCGGAAACCGTAGAAAGCTCGTTTGTAAGGTCAGTCCCATCAAAATCATCGTATATTTTTATTATGTAGTCTACGTTATCAACAGCAGTGAAGAAATTCACAGCTTCGATCATTTGAGCTCCGGTGGCTTCAAAAGCATTGAAAGCTTCCGTAGCTATTGCCAATGTGTCGCGCCATCCATGATAATCGTGATAATAAACATTGTCGTATGCCATTGGTTCTACGTCTTGGAAGGAGATTGCACCCATTTCAATATTGCGGCATGAATGTTTATCGTAATAGGAAATCCAGAAATAACCACTTAAACCCCAACCTGAACCCCAGCTGTTTCTTGCTATCCAAGCTCCGGGTAATGGTGCTTGCGTTACATGATCATCATCCCAGCCTATAATTGATACTGCGTGGTTTGGGTCATCCGGGTTGGTTGGTGGTTGATAATGATTGTAATTCCAAATAAATGATCCGCTATAACATATACAAGTTCCCAAAATCCCATTATCTATTATTGTTTGCTTAATCACATCTATATTCGAAAGATCGTCTTCCAGTTTATACCATTCCACATCCCTGGGATAGAAATAGTGGTAACTCGGTAGCCACCTATTGGGAGGTGAGGTAATATTGTTGTAGGGTGCATCTATTTCGCGAACTGCGCCCTCTCCGCGAGAAAGGTAAGCAGTAGTTACACGATAGTCGCCTCCCTGATGAACTTGCAAACCACCACCGGTGGGTGGATTTGTGTCGTCGTTGTTGTGTTGATTAAACCCGTTCCACCAATCCAGGTGTGCTTCCGCAAGATTTGGTTCACCAGTTTCTCCAGCAGCAATCCAGGCACCGGTTATCATTAGGTTTCCTTCCATAGAAGCATAGGCACCAAAAGTCCAGCAGGTGCCATAGGGACCTTGATTCCTAACATCGGGAACATAATTCTCACCATTCACGTTTCGCAGATCATATGTGTCTGCCATGAGTAGTAATGACGTGATTAATAATAAAACAACAAATAAATTTTTCAACATTTAATCCTCCATATTTTTTATTAACATTTTATAATATGCAATAAACATTCCAAGAAAACCATCTGGTAGATAAAATTGGATGAGTACAAAAATTGTCAAAAAATAAAAAAAGGGAAGCCATAATGGCTTCCCTTATAATCAACTCTGATGTGCTTTTAGAAAGTTAAAGAAATTCCTGCATTAAATGTTCTTGGAAGTCCAAAGTAAACTTCTGCAGAACTACCAGAATGAGGATAATGTGGGGGTGAACCCCAATCAGCCCAAGCATTGTAAGAACTATTATCGGTTGCATCTTGAACATACATATCATCCAACAGATTGAATATATGAACAAAAGCTTCCATTTTAAGTCCTATTAATCTTGTAGGAAGTACATAACCTATGTGTAGATCTACAACGCCATATGCCGGGATTTCCCAACTTTCATCTGTGTCATTTGGATCTTGACGGCTGAAAGGATCAAACGTTGCATAGAAATCACTGTAGTATTTATAGGATACGTTAGTTTTCAAACCTTCAACAGGAAATAATGTCGTGCCAAAAGCAAGTTGTGTTTGGGGAGCATCACCAACTTTCAGGTCTTTAACATATATATCAAGAGTATCTTCATCACCAGGAGCACCTTCATATCTAACATCTAATAAATCGTTTAAGTATTTCCAATCACCTTTTGAGAATGATACATCAAATTTAACCAATGGAATAGGTTGTGAATGAATTTCAAATTCAACACCCATATGTCTGGAATCAATACCGCTTACAAAGATCTTTATTTCATCATCTAAATCTGGTATATATTGTGCAAAACTCTTTGATTGATCATCCCAATTCGTAAAGTAGAAACCGCCTTTAACATTCATCAATCCGTCCATACCAACAAAATTAAATCCAGTTTCAACAGCAGTAAATTTTTCATTTGTTGGATCTTCAATTAGTTCTCCGGTCCAGTCATTAATTACTTCATCAAATATGGGGCATTTTGAAACATAGCCGGCATTTCCAAACATCCCAAAATTATTAGTCAAGCGATAACTTACACCACCTTTACCCTGATAGCCAAGAATCCCATCCGTTTCTGTAAATAGTTCTTCACCTGTTCCATCATCAGTAAAGTAGTCTGTATATGAATACTTAACGCTGGAAAGTCCAAACATGCCATGTGTATTCAATTTTCCTGCTGAATATTCACCTTGAACATATCCACCGAACCAATCTACAGTATTGATGTTGTAGTAATCAATTTTATCACCTAGTTCCCTGTTTACTTCGTCACCTACCCAAAAATCACTCACTGGATTATCGTCATCGTCAAGATCAGTAAAATATTGACCTCCTAATAAGTCCCGAACTTCTCTGTAGTGGTCAATTTCTGCAGTTCTCCAATCAAGCCCAAATGAAGATTTGAACGTTTCGGAAATTTGATAATACGCTTTGGAAATTGCCCCGATCGTCCATTGAGTATTTACACTATTACGAAGAATACCGGATGAACCCGTACTTAATGTATCATTTTCTGCAATTGTTGAATTCCAGTCAATAACTCTTGACGGACCGGAATAATCCCAATTCATACTGCCATAATAACCAGTTCCACCACCTTTTCCTCCTGAAAAGTAAACAATGGAATAGATATCTAACTGTTCATTTAATTTTGTAAACCAGTTTAAATTTATTTGCGGTTTATGATAGTAATTTTCACTTTCGTTGAGAAAAGTTGGAGAGTATCTATTATGTATTTCACCATCCCACCATTGTTTTCCTTTATAATCAGAGCTTACAACGTTCCAGTTTTCATTGTAGAATATTCCGTCTTCAGATTCAGGAAAATCGTCAAAATAGTCAGCCAGATCACTATCAGGTACACCTGAATTGTCTTCGGCATATTCATGACTAAATGCTGCCATATTCTGCGCATACCTCATCTGACCATGTCTTTGAGGTGCACCAGCGGCATAGAATTCAAGACGATTCTTTTCATTGATATTATAGCTTGAAGCAAGATAATATGACCAGGCATCTGTCCATGTTGCATCAATTACACCATCACCAGTCTTACGAGTAACATTAAAACTGAAGGCATATTTGTCATTAACCAAACCAGAATTTGCTACCAGAGTGTTCTTTTTAAATCCTCCAGAACCATATTCTTGTTTAAATAAAACACCCTTGTTCATTTGGGTTGGGTCGGTTATCATATTCATAGTTCCGCCAATAGAAGGAACAGCAAGGTTAATTGCACTCAATCCTCTTTGAACCTGGATAGAGGATGTGGCATCTCCAAGACCATCCCAGTTTGACCAGTAAACCCAGCCATTTTCCATATCATTGATAGGAACACCATTGATCATTACAGCAACATTTCTTTGATTAAATCCACGGATATTTAAACGAGCATCCCCTGCACCACCACCTTGACCGGTGGAATAAACACTTGGAGTATTTACTAGAACAAGTGGAATATCACGTGAACCGAGGGACGAAGTAATTTGTTCTTTTTCGACATCTGTAAATGCGATAGGAGTTTCAATTTTTGCGCGATCTGAAACAACATTTATACCCTCAATACTAATTGTTTCTACAGCCAAAGCAAATTTAACAACCGCTGTTTCACCTTCTTTTACTTCGACTTCTTTAGTTTGCTTTCCATAACCCATAAAGCTTACAGTAACAGCTTGCATTCCCACAGGGACATCTTTCAAAATAAAGCTACCGTTTTTCCTGGTGTAAGTTCCTGTTTGGGCATCACCCAGAAAGACTGCTGCATTTGCCAAAGGGTCTCCCGTCTTTTCGATAGTAACCTGTCCAGCGATTGTTCCAGTTTGTGCAAATAATGTTGCTGGAATAATCAATAAAATCGACAAAACTACAACTAAACCGAGTTTTTTCATACTCATCCTCCTTTTTTATTGTTAAAACTTAAAAAAACTAAACGGAATTTGTTATTATTGCCTTTCATTGTCAAGATTAAAATCAATTTATTAGTATTTTCTAAAAGAAGATATTAATTCGACTTTTTAAGTAATTGAATATTTTAATGTTTTTTTAATATTATATCCCTAAAATTCATCTTTCGATATGTAACTTGTAAAAACGTAATCTGTTTTGGAATAGAACCTTAATAGCTCTTCAAGTGCTCTAACCGTTTTTTCTCTTTTTCTTCCTCAGGAATTCTTCTAGTGCCGCCATAAAGGCTTTTTTCCCATTCGCCATACATGGAATTTGGCAAAATTACAAACCGTTTTCCAAACTCTGCTTTCAAGCTGTCTGCCCAGTTGAAACGTTCTTCAATGTTTTTCTTTCTGAAGATATCATCAAAATCTATCAGGTTATCTCCAATCAGTAATACGATCTCATAATTTTCCGCCACCATATTACGGCGAATTCCTTTGTCGGAAGATTTATCTCTGAGCAGTATATGTTCTTCATCAGCTTGTGGAAATCTTAGTTTCTGTAAATTTTTCAGCGTTCCATCCATATGCCGTAAAGAGCGATTTGAAATATAAAATATTTCTACGTTATTTTCATGAGCATATTGCAGAAATTCCAGTGCTCCCGGAACTGGTTCACCGATAGCCAGATTTACCCAGTTATCAAAATCCTGATTACTCCCAATTCCATATTTAATTATTTTCCCCTCGTAAAGTGAATTATCCAGAACGGTTTCATCAATATCAACAATGACCGCTCTCTTCTTTTCACGGGATATTTTCAATTCTTCTTCCAGGCGAAGTTTAGCAATATTATACGCCTGATAAGCAAGAGCCCTGTATTCCGCCGAAGTTTGGTGCCAGAGCGTTGCCATCAGGAGCGCTCTGTGGGTGGACTGAATTTCTCCACAAAGCTGACCCGAAAATACAATAAGGAAAAGTAAAATTATTAATATTGTTTTTTTCATTATATTCTCCAAATTATTCCATATCGTTAGACAGTAAATTATAGATACCGTCGAGAATGTAACCGACATGAATCCTGTTTGTAAAATCTATTGTCTCCACATTAATTTCCATCACTTTTCCTTTGTGAAATCCAAAGCGGAAAACATCGTTGGAGTAAGTTTTGTACCAGTGATTTAATGCTTCTATTTCGCTTTTGCTCCAACCACCTTCGATCTCCATTTCACGACCACGCTGTTGAATCCTGTTCCAGGCTAAATCTGCTCTACCTTTAAGAATGATCAGAAGATCGGGAGAAGGAATTTCATTGCACACTGCTTTAAACTTTACTGTTAAATTATCCAATTCATCTGCAGTAAGGTAGCCGTCGTGATGAAATTGATAGCAAAAGATCAGCAGATCTTCCGGCAAGGAACGATCCATTACATAGCTTGCTTTTCCTGAGGTACCTTTTATTTGCAGTTTTTTTCGCATTTTTAGAAAGTGCATTTGCAGATCATAACAATAGGTAGCTTTATCTGCCAGGAATTTTTCCAATAGTGGATTTTTTTCGGGATTCTCATAAAGACCATTTATTTTCAGGCTTCTCTGCATAATAGCAGCCAGAGTGGTTTTTCCTAATCCTACATTACCGGCAATAGCTATCAACCTGGGATTTTCATTCAGGTATTTTTCCAGTTTACTCTCTGCATCGATGGCTTTGAGTGTGGCTGCTGTTTCAGGCAGAGTAACCCACTTGCTGATACCGGGCGTGGTTACACGCAGATCCAGGTTCCTGATTTCATCAGTAATTTTTTGAATCGTATTCTTTAAGTATTCTTCCAGGGGGGTATCGACGTTAGCATCGATCATTAGCACAGGACAGGTCACATGGCGTTTGATAAATTGCTCATACAATTCGTTCAACTGTTGAAGATAATTTGCCGGAATAGAAGCTTCGCTTTCGCGTCCTCTTTCTTTTATTCGCTGAATAAGAGTTGGAACTTCTGCTTTCAAATACACTATCAGATCCGGTTCGGGAATTTTAGAGGTCATCAGGTTGTAGTTGCGCTGATATGCCAGGAATTCTTCTTCCGTCATGTTTCCTAATATCTTTTGAGCCATACCAAATATATGATAATCTTCCGGCAGGGTTCTATCTTCCAAGATGATCCCTTTGCATCCTTCTATCATCCGCTGACGATCCAGCCTGCCATTAAAGAATTCGATCTGTGCCATAAAAGCATTACCCACTGGATCTTCATAAAATGCGTCCAAAACTTTGGGATTGAATTTTTCCTGGAAAGCAAATACTTTTTCTTCTCCGCTTCTGTTTGGAATGGTAGATAATAGCATTTCATTCAACGGTTTTTGGCTGGCAGCTTCCACCAAGGTAGATTTTCCAACACCTATATTTCCTACAATCCCAATTCTAAGGTGTTCCATGTGACCTTTCCTTTATTGAGTTGAAATAAAGATTATCAAGAAAAGTATACATCTATTTTATTCGAACAATCTGAATTCATCAAGTTTTTGATAATACCTTTCTACCAATACGTAAGATAAGGGGATGGAATAAAGCAGACCCAAGCCAGCTAAAGCAGCACCCAATACGTTTATGCCGGCAATTTGCAAAACCAGGAAGAACTGCTGCCAGCGTGTTTCCATACTGGCTTTATAACAAAGCACAACTGCCTGAAAAGCATTCACATTTTTTCTGGCTATCAAAATGGGAGATGGTAACATTATAGTAATCCAATACAACACCAGGATAAACCTGACAGGATGCAGGATGGGATCGATAGAAATTCCCAGTAAATACCCTGCACAAAGCACCTTGAGAATAAAGAAGAAAAGAATATAAACCAGCGTGAGCAGGAAATATTTTGGATAATTTTTTAAACCTTTAAAATAAGCTTTCACTGAAAATGGGTTTTCTATGAATTTTCCTTTCATGCCAAATGGTATAAGAGCAAACGGAATTATTACCAGGAAAATCATGTTGGAAAGCAGATAATGATCGATATTGACAGTTTCCGCGAATATTTTACCAAAGATGGCTTCCAACGCAATGAGTAGATATGATGTAAGAATAATGAATATGGCAAACGGATAGAATTTCGATTTTACTTTCTTGAACTGCATCCAGATTTCTTTATAGTTCTGTTTAGCAGAAAGAGGACCGGATAAAACACCGGTCGGTTCACCACATTTATCGCAAAATATCTGGTGTTCATCTAATTTGTTGTTGCATATTCTTTCCACTGTCCTGCCGTTTTTTGTTTTTTCCTTAATTTTACCTCTGCACTTCATATTATCCTTCTTTTATTATAATTTGGCAGGATTAAAAACAGATTAATCACTTTTTTGTCAAACACTAACTAAAATACTACTGTAATGCTAATATTAATGTCGATCTTTTGTAATGTCTTTGCTCAGGGCAATGCCCAATTTTAGAAAATTATATTCCATCTTATCCAACTTATTAACGCAGTAAAAAGCGTTTAAACAGATATTTTTAGTAACATTCACACCCAACCCACCGCTGTAATAAAAAGAAAACTCGTAGGGATTGGTTAGAAAAGGAGTGGAAATTCCCAGCTCTGTCAAAAGGGAAATGTCTCTATCATTAATAGTAAGAAGGCAGAAATCCAGGTTACCAAAAAATATATTGGTTTCTAGAGGAATTGTATCATCATATCTTGAACGGTAAATCTCTCTCTCCACTTGGAAAACGGTTCCTATTCCAACCTTTATACGAGGTAACAGATATTGGGAATAATAAAGAGTAAAGGCAATACCGGTATGGGAACGGTTGTCTATTCCAGGTTCCAGATCCATTCTGAAAACCGCAAAGGCTCTTTTTTGTGCTGGATGCTTTAACTTACTGGCAGTCGTAAACTCCGGTATTTTAAGCCTGAAGGTAGTTCCCACAGAAAGAGCTAGAGAAGTAATGGTTTCAGTATCAAGAAAAAAAATCCGATATAAGTTAAATAAGAGGTTTCAAAAAAAAGATTTCGCCATTTAATTCCAGCTTCTAAGCTACCATTAAACAAATAAGGGGATCCCAATCCCAACTTAACCTTCGCATATAGATGCTTATTAAGATAAGGTTTAACAAAAACATTGTAACCAAAGACGGGATGGTACTTCCCATTTTCTTCATATTGACCTTCCGATACTTTGTCAAAGTCGGGGATCAATAATAATTCCATTCCACTTCCCAGTCCCAGAAAACCTCTTTTTATCTCTGATTCCAGATTAAATTTATAACCTTTATTGAACTCTTTATAGACATTGCTCTCAAAGCCCTCATGATATATTGCGCCATTCGTTAGCCAGCCTCCTATAAAATTCAGATCAATGCTCTTTTGGGCAGATAAACAGGTAGTTACAGAGAATAAAATAATTACAAAAATAACACTCTTCATGTAATCCTCCTGAGTATACCAAATTTATATATTTTAAAATATTTTCCTTATGTTAAGTAAATCCTGTCAAGCGCAAAATCCTTTACAAATAAGGGGCTTCAGAATAGTTGTTATTTTTAGGTTACGGAGGTATTGTATGTATAGATTGAACGTAACGTCCCAGTTCTCTTCTGCCCACAAACTGGATGGATATGAAGGGGCATGTAAAAATCTGCATGGACACAATTGGAAAGTTCGTGTTTGCATAGAATGCGAAAAGACAGATAAGATAGGAATGACGATCGATTTTGGTATCGTGAAGAAACATTTAAACGAACTTATTGAAATATTGGATCATAGTTATCTGAACGAGCTTCCCTATTTTAAAGAACAGAACCCAACATCTGAAAATATTGCACGTTTATTCTATAAAGAAATGAAAAAGCAAATTAATGTAGAAGGTTGCAAAGTATTCGAAGTGGAAGTATGGGAATCGGATAAGTCTTCCATGGTATATTTTGAATAATAGCCATCAAGGCACAGAGAGCACAGAGATGAGATCAATTGATGATTTAAATGAGTTAACAAAAAAAATCATCGGGTGTGCAATAGAAGTACATCGTCAACTTGGCCCGGGTTTGTTGGAAAGCAT
Source organism: Candidatus Cloacimonadota bacterium (assembly GCA_030621085.1). Lineage (GTDB taxonomy): Bacteria > Cloacimonadota > Cloacimonadia > Cloacimonadales > TCS61 > JACNIV01. Next base: position 10,825 of record JAUXIJ010000020.1, read on the forward strand.
TTATGAAAAAGCTCTTTGCATTGAATTATCCCTTATCGGATTAAAATTTGAAAACCAGAAAAGTATCATCATAAAATATAAAAATAATAAAATTGGTGAATTCAGAATTGATCTTCTGGTTGAAAATAGTATTGTTTTGGAATTAAAAAGTGTTGAGAGATTTGATCCTGTTTTTGAAGCTCAATTGTTAAGTTATATGAAATTAGGAAATTACAAACTTGGATTATTGATCAACTTTAATAACCATCTCTTAAAAGACGGAATTAAAAGAATAATTTTATGAGATAAGTCACAGTGAAATGGAAAGTAATTATAAAAATAAACCGTTGGAAATATTGAATGAAAAAGACAACAATTTACTCTGTGTTCTCAGTGTCTTTGTGGCAAAAAAAAGGCATGAAAAAACTCTGTGTCCTCTGAGACTCTGTGGCAAATAAGTATGATGAGAATAGTCGAATCAAAATTCATTAAGAGTGCGGTAAAGCCAGATGGTTATCCTGCTTCTCCTTATGCTGATATTGCTTTTGTGGGAAAATCGAACGTAGGTAAATCTTCGCTGATAAACACCCTTTTAAATAGGAAAGCAATTGCCAAGGTTAGTAGAACGCCAGGTAAAACACGGCTTATCAATTTTTTTGAAATACATTTCAAAACAGAAGAAAATAAAGATGGATTTGTAAATTTTGTCGATTTGCCGGGCTATGGTTATGCCAAAGTAAGTAAAACTGAACGCACAGCCTGGAAAAAAATGATACAGAATTATTTCGAACATCGTATGAGTTTGAAAGGCATAATTGCTTTGGTTGATATTCGGCACAGTGCTGATCCTAAAGATATTGTAATGTTGAAAATGCTGCAAGATGAAGATATCCCGTTTATTGTGATTGCTACAAAATCCGACAAAATTGCAAAATCAAAACTTCCTGCCTGTTTAGAAAAACTTTCTGCCGGGCTGGAAGTAAATAATAAAAACATCTATTCTTTTTCATCCCTCAAGAAAACAGGTATAGAAGACATATTGAATTGGATAGACAATCAAATATTGTGATTTTTGTTTGACATCATTTTCTACTTATTTTTTTTCAAAGAAGATTTTATATGGAAATTATGGGGAATAAATAAATGTTAGATAAAATTAAGTCGCCGAAAGATGTCAGAAAGCTTTCTGTAACTGAGCTCAAACTGTTGGCTGAAGTTGTTCGTAAAAGAATAATAGAGGTCACGGCCAAAAACGGCGGGCATGTTGCCCCCAGTTTAGGTGCCACTGATCTTACAATAGCTCTCCTCAAAATATTCGATCCCCTGCAAGACCGGATAGTGTGGGATGTGGGACATCAATCTTATGCTTACAAAATCTTAACCGAGCGGAATGATCGGTTCGATACACTTCGCCAGCTTAATGGAATCAGCGGATTCAACAATATCTTTGAAAGTAAATATGATGCTTATGGCGTGGGACATTCCAGTACATCCATTTCTGCAGCATTGGGCATAACGGTAGCTAAAGAAATTAAGAAAGAAAAAGGAAGAACCATTGCCATCATTGGAGATGGAGCTCTCACGGGAGGTATGTCCTTTGAAGCAATGAATCATGCCGGGCACCTGCAGAAAGATATGATCATTATCCTGAACGATAATAATATGTCTATCTCAAAAAACGTAGGAGCTTTGCAGGCTTACCTTACCAATATCCTTGTTAGCCGTTCTTACAATGTACTGAAAAATGCTATCTGGGATTTTGTGCAGCATATGCCCAACCGTATTCGCAGACGTATGATATTAAGTGCCAGGAAAATCGAAGAAAACATAATCAATTCGCTTGCTCCCAACATAATTTTTGAAGATCTTGGTTTCAGATATGTTGGTCCCATCGATGGTCATGATATTGCACGTATGGTTCGTCTTTTTAATAAAGTTATTAAGAATATGATCGGTCCGGTTTTTGTGCATGTTGTTACAAAAAAGGGTAAAGGATATGAACATGCCGAGGAGGATGCTCCCCGTTTCCACGGTTTAGGACCTTATGAAATTGAATCCGGAAAATGTGTAGGAGAAAAGACAGCCTCTTATTCAAAAATTTTTGGTGACACCCTCTGTGAAATTGCAGCAAACAATAAATACGTTATTGCTATAACTGCAGCTATGACCGACGGAACCGGATTAACCGATTTCGCTGAAAAATTTCCGGAGAGATTTTTTGATGTTGGAATTGCAGAGCAGCACGCCGTAACTTTTGCAGGAGGTCTGGCTGTTCAGGGATTGAAACCTTTTGTAGCTATCTATTCCACTTTCCTGCAACGAGCTCTGGATCAGGTGATCCATGATATTGCTTTGCAAAAGTTACCAGTTGTGTTCTGCTTGGACAGAGCAGGCTTGGTGGGCGAAGACGGTGCTACTCATCACGGTGCTTTTGATCTTTCTTATTTGAATTTGATACCCGATCTGATTATTATGGCTCCTGCCGATGCAGGCGAATTTAAAGCAATGTTGCAATTTGCATCAACTTATAAAGACGGACCTATTGCTATCCGCTATCCGCGTGGTTCTGCAAAACTCTGTGAAAAAGAAACCTCACCTCTTGAAATTGGCAAATATAATGTACGGCAAAAAGGAAAAAACATCGCCATTCTGGGAATAGGAAAAGCCTTTGAAGATGCAGAGAAAATTTTCGAAAAGATCAAGCAGGATTTTCCAGAACTAAAGCCCTATCTTATCAATCCCCGCTTTATGAAACCTGTGGATAATATGCTTCTGGATGAACTGAAGAAAAAAGTAAAAACCATTTTCACAATAGAAGAAAACAGCCTTATCGGCGGTTTTGGTGATGTAATTAAAAGACATTTCATTAATACTCAAGTAGAAATTCATTCCTTTGGCATTCCGGATAGGTTTGTTCCTCATGGCAATACAAACGAATTGAAAGATCTTATCGAGGTAAGCACCGACCAGATCTACAAAAAAATAAAAAATCTCCTGAAATAGATCATGGAATATAAAGACGACACCATCTCGGCTATTTCCACACCTGCGGGAGTTGGCGGGATTTCAGTTATTCGTGTAAGTGGCACTAAAGCAATCGAAGTTGTTGATAGCATTTTCCACAGCAAAAAATCACTTCAAGATATTCCTTCCCATAAAGCTGTTTTCGGTCGTATCTTATGCGAAAATGAACTTATCGATGAAGTTGTAGTTACCGTTTTTATAGCACCACACAGTTATACAGGTGAAGATGTTGTAGAAATTTCCTGCCATGGAAGCACATTTATAACGAATCGAATTTTAGAAATTCTTCTGCGGAAGACCCGTCTTGCCGATCCCGGTGAATTTACTCAGAGAGCTTTTCTGAACGACCGCATTGGACTAACTCAGGCAGAAGCCGTGGGTGATCTTATAAATGCAAAAACAAGAATATCTCACCTGGCTGCTCTTCAACAATATGAAGGAAGCTTGCGGCACAGAATTGAAAAACTGCTCGATAAAATAACTGAATACCGCACACTTCTGGAATTGGAAATTGATTTCCCGGAACAGGGATTAGAAGAACTGGATAAAAAGAATTTAGCAGAAAAGTTGAAGATTCTTCTGCAAGAACTGGAACAATTAGCAAAGACCGGAAATGAAGGAATAATCTTGAAAGACGGACTAAAGGTTAGCCTGGTAGGTGCACCAAATGTGGGAAAATCCAGTATTTTTAACGTTTTCCTGAAAACGGAAAGAGCAATTGTTACTCCACATCCCGGCACCACGCGTGATTACCTGGAAGAAGCTATTTCATTGAATGGTTATCTGATCAGGTTCTTCGATACAGCCGGAATTCGTGATACTTCCGATGACATCGAAAAAATTGGTATTCAGCGCTCATATGAAATAATTAAAGAATCTCATAAAGTTCTTTTTATAATCGATGGAAAAAAAAACCTGAAAGAATATAAAAAACTTGAGAAATTAGTTGAACCGGAAAGAATAATAAAAGTCCTGAATAAAGTCGATCTTCTGAATAAGAATGAGATTGAAACCTTCAAAGAAAATGATTATATTCCCTGCTCAACGATCCAAAAAAACGGATTACAAAAATTGAAGGAAGTACTTCTACGCGATATCGAGATATCTGAAGATGAGCTTCACTGTGGCATCTTGACCAACACCCGCCAGATAGCTGCTGTGAAACGGGCAGCTGGATCAATTAAAAAAGCGTTGAGTTCCCTATGTAGCGATATGGGTTTGGAATTTACTGCTTTCGATCTGAAAGAAGCCAGTACTGCATTGGAAGAAATAACAGGCAAAATAACTACCGACGATATTTTAAATCAGATCTTTGAAAATTTCTGCATCGGGAAGTAAAATAGAAATGAAGGATTAGAATGAAATTTCACGGTTTGCAAAATTGCGGACCGTAAATTTGCGTACCAAAATAGTTTGTATTTTAGCATGAAGAATATAATCATATTATCTTCCAACCTCATCAATCTAAAAAAGATATTGACATATAATATCAGTTTGTAAAAATACGGACCGTAAAATTGCGTACTGGAGGAAGTATGGTCAATCCGTTCCAATTTGGGAAAGTAGTTCGGGATAAACAGTTCTGTAATCGCCAGAGAGAACTTCATGATTTGATTTCTGCTATCAAGAGCGGAAACTCTCTTTGGTTATATTCACCACGCCGATTTGGAAAGACATCTTTGGTTGTAAATGCCTTTTCCGGTATACAAAATGTAAAAACTGTCTATTTCGATCTTTTCAACATCCGTGATACTAGAGAATTTGCGATAAAATATCTCAATGTTTTAACTCATGAATTATTCACCAGGAAATACAGTTTAACTTCTATCCTGAAAAAGTTATCCACTTATTTGAAAAACATAACTCCAACAGTATCATTGGATGCAATAGGCAATCCTTCAATTGGTATAGAGGTCAAACCAAAAGAACTGCAACAAACTATTGAGTCAATTCTGGAGTTGCCGCAAAAGCTGAATTACCCAAAACCTATCTGTATCGCTTTCGACGAATTCCAGGAAGTTGAACGATTAGATCCTTTCCTGAAAAATATTATGCGTTCGGTTTTTCAGCATCAGCAAAATGTGAGTTACATTTTTCTGGGAAGTAAAGAATCGCTGATGAATGCAATTTTTTCCGAGGTAAAATCTCCTTTTTTCCAGTTTGGTGACAAAATGAATCTTGATCCTATTTCCAATTCTGATCTAACTTCCTACATCAAATTGATGTTCAATGAGACAAAATTACCGATCCAGAACAGCACCATTGAAAATATTCTGCAGCTCAGTGAATGTCATCCACATTACACACAATATGCAGCTTATGTTGCGTGGGATTTAATTTTTCAAGATATTCCTCAGAATGATAACTTCAAAGATATATGGCTTTCACGTATAATTGAAAGTCAGTCTGATGCATTCCGCACAATTTATGAGCAATTAAATGCAAATCAGAGAAAAATTGTATACGCTATCAGCGATTTGGATGGTCAGAGTATCCTGTCAAACGATACGATGATCAAATATGACCTTCCCCCGAAATCTACCATCAATACTGCTCTTAATAGTCTGTTGCAGAAAACTCTGATCCTGAGGTCGAATGGTTCATATAAATTTGAAAACCCGATTTTCAAAATTTGGATAAATAAATTGTATGATTAAAAACCGTGGAGCAACCGAAAAGACTATACTGTAAAAGGAGTTCAATATGTTCTTTATCGATGATAAAATAAATCCGACACAGACCGAAACCTGGAAAAAATTGCAGGAACATTTCAAGGAAATGAAATCTGTTCAGATGAAAGATCTGTTTGAAAAAGATAAGGAGAGATTTTCGAAATTCTCCTTAACTTTTAAAGACATTCTTGTTGATTTTTCAAAGAACATTATAACTGCAAAGACATTAAAGTTACTTTTGGAATTAGTAAAAGAAATCGATTTTAAAAAATCCGTCGGACAGATGTTTTCCGGTGAAAAGATCAATGAAACAGAGAACCGACCTGTTCTTCATACCGCACTCAGGAACCGTGGCAATAAGCCTGTTCTTGTAGACGGTATTGATGTAATGCCAAAAATAAATGCGGTACTTCAGAAGATCGAAAATTTTTCCGATAAAATAACCACCGGGCAATGGCTCGGCTTTGCCGGTAAAGCCATCACAGACATTGTAAACATCGGTATTGGGGGTTCCAATCTGGGACCGTTAATGGCTACGGAAGCCTTGAAGGCCTACAAGAAGATCAATATTAATGTACATTTTGTTTCTAATGTGGATGGTACGCATATCGTGGAAACACTTAAGCAACTCAATCCCGAAACAACTCTTTTTATGATTGCTTCCAAAACGTTCACTACTCAGGAAACGATGACCAATGCACATACAGCTCGCAAGTGGTTTTTAAATTCAGCCCAAAACGAAGATTTTATCAAACAGCATTTCATAGCCATTTCCACCAATGAAGAAGAAGTAATTAATTTCGGGATCGATCCGCAAAATATGTTTGTTTTCTGGGATTGGGTAGGTGGAAGATATTCGTTGTGGAGTGCAATCGGGCTTTCCATTGCCTGCTCTATCGGTTACGAGAATTTCATAGAACTTCTGGAAGGAGCTCATGAAATGGACATTCATTTCTATGAGACGCCATATAAAGATAACATTCCGGTTATTCTGGCTCTTATTGGCATCTGGTATAATAATTTCTTTGCTGCAGAATCGGAAGCCATCCTTCCTTATGACCAATATCTGTATAAGTTCCCTGCTTATTTCCAACAGGGAAATATGGAAAGTAACGGTAAATCTGTGGATAGAAATGGGAAAAAAGTAAAGTATCAAACTGGACCAATTATCTGGGGAGAACCCGGTACTGATGGGCAACATGCCTTCTATCAGCTTATTCATCAGGGTACAAAGATGATCCCCTGCGATTTTCTGGCAGGATCCATCAGCCATAATCCTATTGGAGATCATCATCAGAAGCTACTTGCTAATTTCTTTGCTCAGACAGAAGCATTAATGAAAGGCAAAACAAAGGAAGAAGTTATGGAAGAACTGAAAGCTGCCGGTAAAACCGAGAAGGAAATAAAAAAACTGCTTCCCTTTAAAATCTTTGAAGGTAACAAACCATCCAATTCCATTCTGTATAAAAAACTCACTCCCCGCACTTTGGGAAGTTTAATCGCTATGTATGAGCACAAGATATTTGTTCAGGGCATCATCTGGAATATCTTCAGTTTCGATCAATGGGGTGTGGAACTTGGTAAAGAACTTGCAAAAAATATCCTTTCCGAATTAGAAAATAAGCAAAAAATAAAATCACACGACTCATCCACCAAAGGATTGATCGGTACATATAAAAAAATGAGAAGAAGTGCTCCAAAAGCACATCCTTTTGACATTGAGCAGATCGTATCACCTAAATTCGATACAACCCCCGAATGGGGTCCTCCCGCGCTGGTAGAACTTCACCAGAAAATTTTAGTTGTATGTTCAAAAAGACCGCTCTCCAGCAAAGAAATAGCAGAGCACTTACATAGAACAGGAAAATCCGGAAACTTGAAACGCGCTGTTGTATCTTTGCGTACAAAGAAACTTCTTGTTTATACGATCCCGAAAAAACCCGGCAGTTCAAACCAGAAGTATCGCATAACGCGTAAAGGAATGCGGATTCTGGAACAATACAATAAAAGAAACAGAACAATGTTAAACCAACTTCAGATAATCAAAGGAGACATTACTACCCTGAAGGTAGATGCTATAGTAAATGCAGCCAACACATCTCTGCTTGGCGGTGGTGGCGTGGATGGAGCGATACATCGTGCGGCAGGAGTGGAACTTCAGCAGGAATGCAGTAAATTAGGAGGCTGTCCTACAGGCGGGTCAAAAATAACAAAAGGTTTTCAATTACCAGCGAAATATGTGATCCATACTGTAGGTCCGGTATGGCATGGGGGAAAAAGCAAAGAAGGTGACCTTCTGGCAAGCTGCTACAGAAATAGTCTTGAGCTGGCAGTAAAAAACAATATTCACACCATTGCCTTCCCGGCTATCAGTACGGGTGTTTACCGCTTTCCAATTGAAAAAGCTGCAATGATCGCAATTCAAGAGATCAAAAATTTCTTGAATACGAATTCTATAATGCAGAAGATCATTATTGTGTGTTTTAATGATGAAATTTATCAGTCTTATCTAAAAGCCATTAAAGAGATATTTTAGCAGGAAGAATCGTGCAGAAAAAATACGTAGGTGCCATCGATCAGGGAACCACCAGTACCCGTTTTATTCTTTTCGATCACGACAGTAAGATCACCGCTTCTCATCAGCTTGAACATAAACAATTCTATCCCAAACCCGGCTGGGTGGAACATGATCCACTGGAAATATGGAAAAATACTCAGACGGTTATTTCAGATACTTTAGCAAAAGCCGGTATAAAAACAGGAGAAATCGCTGCTCTGGGAATTACGAACCAGCGGGAAACCACGGTTCTCTGGAATCCGAAAACCGGTATTCCCTATTATAAAGCTATCGTCTGGCAGGATACTCGCACTGATGCGATCTGCATAAAATTAGCTGCAAAATATGGTGAGGATTTTTTCAGACATAAAACAGGATTGCCCCCTGTTACATATTTTTCTGGACCCAAAATAAAATGGTTGTTAGATAATCTCCTAAATTTGAAAGAAGCAGCCCTAAAAGGCGAACTTCTCTTCGGTACGATCGATTCCTGGCTGATCTGGAATTTGACAGGTGGGAAAAAAGGCGGAACGCACATTACCGATGTCACCAATGCCAGCCGCACTATGCTGATGAACCTGGAAACCCTGAACTGGGATTCCGAACTAATCAAAATTATGGGAATTCCCCAAAATATACTGCCCGAAATTCGTCTATCATCAGATAGCGAGATTTATGGATATACATTTAAAAATGGAGTTTTCCTGGATGAAATTCCTGTTTGCGGTTGTCTGGGAGATCAACAGGCTGCTCTTTTCGGACAAAATTGCACGCGCAAAGGAGAAGTTAAAAACACCTATGGTACAGGCTGTTTCCTGCTTGTTAACACCGGTCAGGAAATTGTTCATTCCCACCATGGATTACTCACAACTGTTGCCTGCAAGATAGGTAAAGAACCTGCTAGGTATGCATTAGAAGGCTCTATTGCCATGGCTGGATCTCTTGTTCAATGGTTCCGCAATAATTTTGGACTGATCACAAAATCGGCAGAAATTGAAACCCTTGCCTCTGGAGTTAAAGATAACGGTGGACTCTATTTTGTTCCTGCTTTTTCAGGACTTTTTGCTCCTCATTGGAACAGTAACGCACGGGGCGTAATGATCGGTCTTACTCATTATATTAATAAAAAGCATATTGCCAGAGCTATTTTGGAAGCTACTGCCTTCCAGACCAAAGAAGTATTTGAGGTAATGCAAAAGGATTCCGGATTGCAATTGAAAAAACTGAAAGTAGATGGTGGAATGACAGCTAACGATCTTCTCATGCAGTTCCAGTCGGATATTCTTAATGTGGAAGTTATTCGTCCCGTTATAACCGAAACAACTGCCCTGGGTGCAGCTTATGCAGCCGGATTGGCAATAGGATTTTGGAAGAACATCGATGATCTGGCAACAAACTGGCGGGCAGGTAAAACCTGGATGCCTTCTATGCAGGAAGACACACGGCAGGCTGAATATTCAAAATGGAAGAAAGCTGTAATGCGATCTAAAGACTGGTTATAAGAAATATTCATAAAAATAAAGAAGGGATAATGGATCTCGAAAAATTCAACCAACCATTTAGTCATATTGGAAACAAAAATACCGGCGTACTACTGATCCACGGTTTTACATCCACCACTTCCAGCATGATGTTTCTTGCCCAACAATTCAGCGGAGCTGATTTCCACATAGAATTACCTTCCCTGCCCGGACATGGTACAACCTGGCAGAACCTGAACAAAACCAGATACAAGGATTGGATTGCAGAATTACAAAAATCCCTGCAAATACTTCAATTCCGAACATCTAATATCTATGTTTGCGGACTTTCACTCGGTGGAGCTTTGGCATTGCGCATAGCACAACTTAATTCTGAAATTTCAGGGATCATTCTTATTAATAATGCTTGTAAATTCACTCATCCCAAATTCTGGTTCGTCCCCATTATTCGCTTTTTTATTCCATCCACTCCCGCCATAGCATCCGATATAAAAGACCCAAAAGAAAAAGAAATCGCTTATGATCGAACTCCTACAAATGGCGTCTATCAAATGCTGCGTTTAATGAAAATCGTCCGCAAAAACCTACCGCAAACCAAACAGCCTGTCCTCATATTCAAATCAAAAGAAGATCACGTAATTCCTCGTATAAGTGCATTATATACACTCAAAAAAATAGGCTCTTCCAAAAAAGAACTTATCTGGCTGGAAAATTCCTATCATGTAGCAACAATGGATTTCGATAAAGAACTCATCGCAGAAAAGAGCATTGAGTTCATGTTGAGCTGGAATTAAAATCCCATGCAATTCGTTAAAACTCAAGACGGTTCTTACACAGTTTTTAACCAAAAATATCAAGAACATTATCACACCATTTCCGGTGCCTTGGAAGAAGCTTTTGAAAAACATATGAATGCTATCAGTGTAAAAGATGGATTTAATATTCTGGATTTCTGTTTCGGGCTCGGATACAATTCTATCATAGCCACAAAAAAGCACAAAAAATTACAAATTGTTGGTCTGGAAAATGATATAGAAATTATAAAAGCGATTAAAGAATTGGAAGTTCCCAGAGAGATCGAAAAAGAATTCACTGCTTTCCGAAATTTAGCTGATAAGCTGGAAATAACCGATGATAATAATAATACAATCAAATTGATCATAGGAGATGCTCTTGTTTCTATCGATTCACTTCCAAAAGACTATTTCGATCGTGTTTTCTTCGATCCGTTCTCACCTAGTAAACAGCCCGAAATGTGGAGCAGGAAAGTATTCCAAAAAGTATACAACGTAATGAAACAGGGAGCAAAACTAAGCACTTACAGTTGTGCAGAATCTGTTCGACAAAATTTGATCGCAGCAGGCTTCAAAGTGATGGATGGTCCTATCGTGGGCAGAAAAAGTCCGGCTACAATAGCAGTGAAACAGTAAAAAAACCTTGCCCGAAAAAGTGATTTCCAGTTAGAGGTAATCCAGTACCATTGCGAATGGTTTGGAGGAGAAATGATACTTACAAGATTGATGGCTATTTTAGTAATCGGTGGTGGATACATTCTTTGGAAAGCTATCTTCGGTGCCTGGCCACTTAACAAAGAGCAGCTTGAAGATAAGGAAACAAAGGGCATCTCGATCTCTATGTGGATAGTTGGATTTGGAATTATTATTGGACAGTTGATCTATATCTGGTTTATTTTTTCAAGAGTATTTGTTATGGAAGATTCCATTTCATTTATATTTCTCTTCTTTAAAATAGTTATAACCAGTCTTATCGTACTGCTTCTTTTTAAAAATATTAGAGGATAGAAAATGTTAGAACGCATAACCGACCCTGTCGAACAAATCGACGAAAAAGCATTTGATAGAAGCCTGCGTCCGAAAACTCTGGATGAATTCGTAGGACAATATCAGATAAAAGAGATCCTGGATATTTCCATTCAAGCAGCCAAATTACGTCGTGAACCACTCGATCATGTTCTGCTTTACGGTCCTCCGGGATTAGGAAAAACCACACTTGCATATATTATAGCAAACGAGATGGAAGTAGAAATTAAAGCAAGTTCGGGTCCTGTTCTGGAAAAAGCTCCCGATCTTGCCGGAATCCTGACCAATCTGCAAAGAAACGATGTGTTTTTCATAGATGAAGTACATCGTTTGAACCATGTGGTAGAAGAATATATTTATCCTGCTATCGAAGATTTTAGCATGGAAATCATTATAGATAGCGGACCCAGCGCCCGTTCGCTTAAGATTGATATTGAACCATTTACACTCATTGGTGCTACTACCAGAGCAGGGTTACTTACATCTCCGCTCCGGTCACGGTTTGGTCTGGTTTTACGACTCGATTATTACGATGTAAAGAGCATCGAGAGTATAATAGTACGCTCAGCCGGTCTCATGAATATTCCCATTAAACAGGATGGAACTAAAGAGATCGCCAGAAGAAGCAGGGGAACTCCACGGGTGGCAAACCGTCTTCTGCGCCGCGTGCGGGATTATGCACAGATAAAAGGTGACGGCACAATCAACAGGGAAACAGCCATTAAAGCGTTGAAGATGCTGATGGTGGATAATGCCGGATTGGACGATATGGATAAACGACTTTTACATACTATTATGGAAAACTATGGCGGTGGTCCGGTTGGTCTTAAAACGCTGGCAGTTGCCATAGGAGAAGACCCCGGTACAGTAGAAGAAATTTATGAACCTTATCTCATCCAGCAGGGATTTTTAGATAGAACACCTCAGGGCAGGAAAGCAACGATGAAAACTTATAAACATTTTGGTATAACTCCCAATCAGACGCAAACATCTATTTTTGAGAAGATTGAGGATTAGAAAGATCTTAATGGAACAACTTCAAATGTCTGTGCAAAGGATATTTGATAAGTTATTTAAATTTTAAGCAGTCTAATGTATTTTAACAAAGCCAATGCAAAACGAGGGTGGTTTGTCATTGGTAAAGGAAATAATGAATAATGTCTATTTATTACAAGCACACACAGTTCGGCACACTTACAGTGTCGCTCCTCGTCGCGATCATAATTCTACTCGCTCTGCTTGGATTTTTCGTTGAGTGGCATGCTGTTTCCATTGGAGTGTTACTGATTCTTATAGTGTGCGTGGCTCTTTTCTATTCTCTCACCGTCGAGATAAGCAATGAACACCTGAAAATCCACTTTGGTGTTGGTATAATCAAGAAGAAATTCGAGATCAAGGATATCGAGAAAGCCTATCCAGTTAGAAACTGCTGGTACTATGGCTGGGGGATTCGGTTGATCCAGAACGGTTGGCTCTATAACGTTTCCGGTTTGGATGCTATCGAAATTGTGATGTCGTCTGGAAAGCGATACCGAATCGGTACCGACCAACCCAACGAGCTTGCGCAGGCAGTCAACAAGGCGAGGAAACTGGACACCTAACCAGGCGCAGATGAACGTGTTTGAAGTGGTGGAGGAATAGAATTAATTCTCTGAATCGGTAACAATAACTAATCCTCATGATCTACATAAAAATGGAGGACTTCAATGTCAGATAAAAAAGAGTTAATTTCATACTGTGGTTTGTATTGTGGCGAATGTCCCAATTATATCGGCAAGATCGCTGACCTAGCAAGGGATCTGAGAAAAGAATTACGAAGCGTTAGATTTGAAAAAACTGCTGATGTGCTTTCTAAAATTTCTTTTTTCAGTATGTTCAAGGACTACAAACAATGTTATGATGTTCTTGGTGGTATGGTAAAACTTAGATGTAATCATGCCTGTAAAGACGGTGGTGGTAATCCCTTCTGTAAAATTAGAAAATGCTGCCGGAAAAAGGGACTTGCAGGATGCTGGCTCTGTGCTGAATTTGAGACCTGTGAAAAATTAGATGAGTTAAGAGCAAATCATGGCGTGGCTCACATCAAGAATTTACGAAAGATAAAAAGAAACGGGATCGACGGATTTCTTAGCGGACAAAAACACTGGTATGTAAAACCAAAATCAGAATAGCTTCAATATCAAGTTCAGTTTGATATTATACTGTGAAGATTTTTATATCGCTTTTTTTGCATGATGTTTTTTCGCTTGACATGTTATTATTAAAACAGTTTATTTTTCAACTGTAAAATGAAAAATAGAAAATTTTGATTGTGATATTATAACACGTTTATAATTGAACAATTAATTCTTAATCTTTCTGATTTTGATTTTGTAATTTATTAACGTAAAAAGGATTTATTTTATGCCTGTTTTGTGGACTAAAGATAGAGAAATTGAATTTTTCACCGAATCAAGTTCTTTTGCCACACCAGAACAATTATTCTATTTAGGTGATGATAACCGCTACTATGCATATTGGCCAAAATTTTATACTGGAAGAAAGTCAACGCTCCAAAGCCGCAATTCCTTAATTGGTAGTTTTACCGAAAAATTCTCTGTTGATTTACTTCAAGAATTCGCTGAATCAAAAGGTTTGTATGCTGTTCAAGGGGTTGTCTGTGAAGAAATTGGATTATCTAAGCTTTCTCCCGCAGATGTAGCAATTTGCAGTTCAAGAAATACTGTCCAAAATGCGACTAATATTCATGCATTATTTGAAGTCAAAATGTCGATTGTCTGGAATTGGGAATTGAAAAACAACAAATGTATTTGTTTGGGGGATTTCAAAACACATAAAGGCAATCCCGGTCTGCTTCGTTCAGATTCAATGTTAAAAGCGATTGGAAAAAGTATAAACATTCGTGTATCAGGTTATCGAGCATCAAAAATTCCAATCATCATTCTTGGAAATACACCGATAACTAAAAGTTATTATTCAAAAGTTGACCATCTTAAAAAAGCAGGAATTATACAAGGATTTTGGTCTGTTAATACCAATCCATTAGATAATAATGGTGATAATATCAAAAACACTCATGAGAATGGATTTGTTAAGATGGATTCTTATTCAGAACTTGAATCTAATCTTGAAGGATTATTTTCTGTAGAACTGGAATTTTTCTCAAGTATGCGTAACAAAAATGAATTAGGAAAAATAATTGAGCTTGCAAATCAAGAATTAGAATATGAACAAAAAGCGGAAAAATTCCTTTCTTTAATTCGGGAATAAAATGGCAAATCAACCATATACACATTCAAAACGAAAGCAGGGCACAGAAACAAGTTCATTCGGAACATCCGGAAGAGTAAACCACGATTCCACTAAATTTTATAACAGTAGGCTTTATGAAGGATTGAACAACAGTAAAAAAGTAAAATTTGTTGAAAATGAAATTCCAAAAAAATATTTAAACAAAATCTTTTATAAGTCCAGTGAAAAAATGGATGAACTCCCAGATAATAGTGTTCATCTAATGATAACTTCACCACCCTATAATGTTTCAAAAGAATATGATAATGATTTAAGTCTAAATGAATATTTGGATTTACTCAATTCCGTTTGGAAAGAGACATATCGAGTTTTGGTTCCCGGTGGTCGTGCTTGCATTAATGTTGCAAATCTTGGTCGAAAACCTTATATCCCATTACATAGTTATATTATTGAAGGAATGCAAAAAATTGGTTTTTTTATGCGTGGTGAAATTCTATGGAATAAAGCATCCAGTGCTAGTCCATCCACAGCCTGGGGTAGTTGGCTTTCTGCGTCAAATCCAGTATTACGCGATATTCATGAATATATTTTGGTTTTCTCAAAAGATTCTTTTTCAAGAAAAAAAGGAAAGAAAGAGAATACAATTAAAAAGAAAGAATTTCTTGAATGGACAAAAAGTATTTGGACTTTCCCAGCAGTTTCAGCAAAAAAAATTGGTCATCCGGCACCTTTCCCGGAAGAATTGCCACATAGGTTAATTCAACTATATTCATTCAAGGATGATGTGATTCTTGATCCATTTGTCGGTAGTGGTACTGCTTGCTTATCTGCACTGAAGGACGGAAGAAATTATGTAGCTTACGATAATGACCAGGATTATATTGAATTAGCAAAAAACAGAATTTCGACATATAGAAATAAATTAGATATTTTTGAATACATTGAGAAATGAACGCTATACAAAAGGTTATTATACTGCAAGCTTTGCAGTTGATTGCGATGTTAGAACGCCTTGAAACGAATGGAGATAATCATGAAAAATTTAATTATATTGTTAATTCTTATTTCAATTTCTTCAATATTATTTTCTCAAACACCTCCGGACACATTGTGGACAAAAACTTTTGGTGGAATTTACAGTGATCGAGGGTATTCAGTTCAGCAAACAACTGATGGTGGTTTTATAGTTGCTGGAGAAACTTACTCTTTTGGAGTAGGTGGTGATGCTTGGCTTATTAAAACAGATGAAAATGGTAATGAAGAGTGGAATAAAACATTTGGAGGAGATGATTGTGAATATGCTCGATCAGTTCAGCAAACAGCTGATGGTGGATTCATTATTACAGGACTCACAGCCTCCTATGGAGTAGGAGGATTTGATGTTTTTCTGGTAAAAACAGATGAGTTTGGAAATGAAGAATGGTTTAAGACATTTGGTGGTAACGATAATGAATTTACATTTTCTGGTCATCAAACATTTGATGGTGGTTTTATTATTACTGGAGACACTTATTCTTGGGGTGCAGGGAATTCTGATGTTTTTCTAATCAAAACGGATGAAAATGGCAACGAAGTGTGGCACAAAACATTTGGGGGTAGTGATGGTGATGGCTCCCGCTGTGTTCAACAGACTTCAGAAGGTGGCTTTATTATTTCTGGTTTTACAGAGTCTTATGGAGCAGGACAAATAGATGCATGGTTAATCAAAACTGATGAAAATGGTAATGAGGAATGGAATAAAACTTTTGGCGGCAGTAATAACGACTTTGCAAATGCTGTTCAAGAGACCTCTGATGGAGGATTTATTTTTACAGGAAATACTTACTCTAATATAGAAAATGAATCTGAGGCTTGGCTAATAAAAGTTGATGAAAATGGCAACGAAGAATGGAATAAAATTTTCAGTGATATTTATTCTATGTGGGGTTGTTCAGTTCAACAAACTTCTGATAGTGGTTTTATTATTGCTGGTTTGAAAGAATACACTTATTCCTATTATAATGTTTGGCTGGTTAAAACCGATGTTAATGGAAATGAAGAGTGGAATAAAATAATCCCCATAGGTGATAGTGTTCACATAGGTTCCATTCAACAGATCTTAGATGGAGGTTACATAATCACTGGCGACACTTATTTTCTGAGTAACTATATAGTAAATCTTTTATTAATAAGAATGAATCCAGAAGAAGTTGGAGTTATTAACGATAATATGTATATAGTTTCAAATGCTTTATTTCAAAACTTTCCTAATCCCTTTAATCCAAAAACTACAATATCATTTTCAATTCCAAAACACAATAGGGTTAAAATTTCCGTTTACAATATAAAAGGTGAAAAGATTAAAACACTCGCTAATAAAGAATTTGAAAGTGGTATTCAAAAAATTATCTGGAACGGAAAAGATGAAAACGATAAATCTGTTTCATCCGGAATTTATTTCTACAAAATGGAAACAGACAATTTTTCTTTAATAAAAAAATGCATATTGTTAAAATAGTTTTCAATTGGAGGTATCGGCGGTCTAACACTCGTTTCACTTGACCCAAAACGCAATGCTATCTTTAATCTAAAGGCTATTATGCAAGAAAAAGTTAATTCCATTTTTTTAAGGACATAGAGCCAGATTGCATTTCTGCAAGTGAACTCCACCGTTATACCTAAATTACAAATTCTCTTATTAATCCAAAAACTTAACTAAAAAATCCCGGCTAAAACCTTCGTTGGTCCAATCGTCACGTTTGAACAGACAGGAGTTCAGCAGAGCAAAGAAACCATTCTCCATAGCATACAGCGAAGATGTTTATCTCGCATTCTCTTGCATTATATTTTTCTGGCATAATATAAATTGCGTTAAGAAATTGACAATAAACAAGCGTTAAGAAAAATCTTCTGTTTGAGTGGTTTTCTAATTTCTTTCTTTAATTCTGCATAGAAAATAACGAGTTAAGATTTTTTAGCGGTGTTTACCAATTTTAGTAATTTATATTCGCCAGGAGTTTTTCTTTGCTTCGTTTCTTTTGTCTGTACAAAAGAAATGACGACCAATGTGTACCAGCCTCTATCTGGAAAATCTTCTCACTATTATTTAGAGTAAAAAGAACATAACGATTTTGAAATTTTTCATGGGGATATAGGCAAAAATATTTTTTTTATTGACATACTGTGCGGCATACAGTATTTGTGTATCAGATAGTAAGCAGGGAGATTAAAAGATGTCAATTCAGGATAACAAGATTGGAGTTGAGATGAACAGGGGGTTTTTACAGATCATGGCTTTACTGACTTTGGAAACTCCCATGTATGGCTATATGATGCTCAGGTTTATCGAAAAGATCGGATATTCTGTTGAAGAAAATACACTTTACCCAATGTTAAGAAGGCTTGAGAAAAACGGGTGGATAAGCAGCCGCTGGGATGTAGAGCATGACAGGCCAAAAAAGTATTATGAAATTACTGAGGAAGGAAAAATAATCAGAAATAAACTGCTAAGTATCTGGCAGATACAAAATGGAGTTATAGCAAAATTATTAAAGGAGGTAAAAAATGGATAAAAATTTAAACATTTATTTGGAGGAAATAGATCATTATCTGATTTTGAAAGAAGGGAAAAAAGAAGTTCTGGAAGAAATTGAGAGCCATATTCTTGAGAAAACTGAAAAAGACTTTGGAGAAATTTCAGAAGACAATATTCAAAAAACAATTAATTTATTCGGCTCAGCAAAAGAAGTTGCAGAAAAGTATCTAGATGGCTTTCAGATAATATCTCCCTCTTTTAAGAATTATCTTTTCAGGTACACCTGGATCTTATTTGCAATACATTATTTTTTAAAAATAATATCAGATGATTTTAATTTATCATTTAATTTTTTCCCTTTTGCCCTTTCAATTAAGACAAATGAATTTATAAATAGATTTATGCAATTGTTGTTTGAAGCACCGGTAACCTGGATTTTTGACTTCGGTATAGTGGCTTTGATCCTCTATTTGATTACCCAGAGTGAAAAAGAGATAAATCTTATCTGGCCCCAATTTGTTGTAAGAAAATTTAAAATAAAAACATTGCCTTTGAGTGCACCAAGTAAATTAAAAATTGGAATCATAGCGAGCCTTCAGATCATCTCTCTTTTAGTTTATTTCAAATACAATACCCTTTTCTTTATGACAGTTAATTTACATCAAACACCTGAACCTCTTTTTGCAACTGCTTTTTCGCAATTTATGTCTTTATTGGTAATTGGCTTAATTTTCTTTGAACTGATTTGCAGTATTATACCCTACTTTATTAAAACCTATTGGATAAATCTGATTAATAATAGTGTTTATCTGATAGTTGCTATTTTTCTTTTAAACAATCCCTTTAAAGAGATATTCGCTAATCCTTCTTTGAATGCTTTAAAACCAATCGGCTTATTGATTATTATTGGAATTATAGTTATTGTGGTGCTTGATTTTTTTAAAGCTCTGATATCAATGCTAAGGACAGAAAAGCAATAAAAGCATAAGAAGCTGGTATTTCCATTATCGGAGGTTGCTGTGTTACTATTCCTGAATATATTCGAACAATTCGGAAAGTTGTTGACAATTACATGGAAAATAAATGAAATCAAAATTGGATATTTCATAAATAGGAGGAGACAACAATGGAAATAAAGACTTATATGTTAAAAGATGTAAAAACATGTACAGAAAACGAAACTATAGATTCAGTAGCAAAGATTATGTCTACTTATGATATTGGATCAATCGTTGTAGTAAAAGATGATATTCCTATTGGTATTTTCACAGAAAGAGATTTGCTTAAAAGAGTGGTAGCAAGTGGAAAAAATCCTAAAAAGATCTTTGTTGGTGAAGTTATGACCAAAGAACTTATTACGGTTGATTCAGATAAAAAACTTAAAGAAGTATATCATGTTTTTGTCACAAATCATATTCGGCATTTACCTGTTATCGAAAATGGTCACTTAGTAGGAATTATTTCGTTGAAAGATATTGCAAGAGTGGTGGATCAACAGATATTTGGTCTGCGTTTCAATAAAACAGATTTCTCCGGACATTATTGAAATTAGATTTCTTTGTTCGTCATTGAATAAATTACTTTTTAATTATTTGAAAATCGTAAAATAAAGTTTTAATTCAATGCTTTTGAAATACTAACTAACAATGCGCTGCAACGGACGCCAACAAGCGGCGCAGATGAGTGTGTTCGAAGTGGTAGAGGAATAATATGGAAGATAAAATTAAAATTGGAATAATCATTTGTGACCGCTATCGCCGCTGTGCCGGAGGAAAATGTTTCAGATCGTTACGGAAAAAAGAAGGTGCTTTCAGTCGATACAAGAATATAGAAGTTGAAGTTGTTGGTTATACAACCTGTGATGGTTGTCCGGGTGGAAACATCGAATATGCTGTGGATGAAATGATGGGAAACGGAGCAACAGTTATACATCTTGCCACCGGATTTATAGTAGGTTATCCACCTTGTCCTTATATTAAAGATTTTACTAATTTCATTAAAACAAAATATGGTTTGGAAGTTGTGTGCGGCACTCATCCCATTCCGCAAAAATACTTTTTGATGCATGAGAAACTGGGCACCTGGCAAAGCTCTGAATGGCAGGAGATCATTCAACCGACATTGGTAGATAAAGTGCTGAGACTGGAATATGATTAGGGGATAACATGAAATTAAATCTCGGTTGTGGTTCAGATTTATTAAAAGATTATCTGAATGTTGATATTTACAAACCTCAAAAATCTAAATCCAACGAACCTGTCGAAAATTTCGATTTTCAGCAAAGTTCAGTTGAAGATCTCTCCTGGCTAGAAAATGGATCAATAACTGAAATTAGAGCGAAAGATATTATCAATCACATCCATTGGAAAAATTTGAAAAATACTTTTCTGGAGTGGAATCGTGTCTTAGAAGAAAGTGGAATATTAATTCTCAGCAACATTCCTGATTTCGAGATAAGTTTTAAGAAATATTTTAATAGTAGGAAGAACAAAAAAAATTGGGAATCAATCCAACAGTGGGTTGAAATGTTGTCTTATAAAAATGATAAATTCCGCAGTAAAAACTTGATTGATCAGACATATCTAGAAAAATTATTAGAATCCTCTGGTTTTTTAGTTTTAGATTCCCGTCAAATATATAAAGAACTTTATCTTAAGTGTATGAAGGGAGAAATAAACAATTTGATTGATTATTATTTAGATAATATTGAGAAAAGAATTCATTTAATCCAAGAATGTTACACTATATGGCATTATTTGGTAAGAGAACATGTCGAAGGGCAACAAGTCGTTGCTATTTGTAACAAATATAAAGAGGTTTATTACACAATAAAAGAATCACTATTTATTACAATTATTACTAGGCTGTCAACTCTGTTTGATAATGACAAAAGATCAATTTCATTCCCAAACTTAATTAAAATAATCAAACAATGCAACCAATCTAATTTTAAATCATCCTTTAATTATGATGAATTTTATAATAAAGGTAGAAGAATTTGGAATTACAGATGTAAAGACGTTGCACACGTTGATAGAGGATCATTAGTAACAGATTTTTTAGAAGAAGCTAATTTTTCTTATAAAAAATTCGAAGAATTTATTACCGATTGCAAAAAATTGATTAATGAACTATTCGAATTTTTGAAAAAAGATAGACCTAATTATATTGTGACAAATTCTGGTGTTCAACAATTAATTGCAGATTTATCGAATATAAATAAGTTATTACCTTGAAAATTTGTTTACCATAACAGTATTTTTATTATTTCTTATTTAGTTGGAGAAAACTATGGATGATGTTTCTGATGAAATCTTTCAGGAAGTTAATGAATTATCAAATGCATTAGAAAAGGCGGAAGAAGAAATACAAGCACTTAAAAAGAATATCACCGAATTACAAGAAACCTGTAGTCATTATGAATCTAAGTGGTTTGATTTTCTAAGTACTATTAAATTGATTAGTATCTTTATTGGAATGTTTGTTTTGGGATTGTTAATAAAGAATTTTAATTCAATATGGCCAGTTATTATAATTGTATTATTATGGCTTTTAGTTTCAATTTTAGCGATATGGTTGATTATAAAAAGCATTACGTTATTAATCAAATTATTTAAGAAAATTTTCTAGTATTTTCTTATAAACAACTTATCCGCGTAAATCCCGTGATTATATTCTCCAAAACTTGACGAAAATCCCGACTAAAAATTCTTTTCCTTGCGTGGGTGATTAGCTCAGTTGGTTAGAGTGCTACGTTGACATCGTAGAGGTCACAGGTTCGAATCCCGTATCACCCACCATTCTTCGCTCACTCGCAATGCTCGTGAGCTTCGAATGGCGCGCCGATAGAAAGAGAACCAGTATGAGAATAGTCAAATTTGCGAAGAATGGTGTCCTCCGAAGCATCTCTCATAATGTTGTATAAAATGCGTAGGAGGGCTTACTCCCTGCTATACGGAGGAAAGAATGTATTTTACTTACATTATATTCCCTGGAAGTTAGAATTCTATGCTGCTTTCCCGAACAAATCAATGGCTATGAATTTCGAGAAGTATTTGAAAAGTGGTTCGGGAAAAGCCTTTAGTAAAAGACATTTTTGAACAAAGTGAAAAATGAAAACTGTCCCGGTGAAGTGATTTTCTCATTCCCATCTTTCCAGTTGGGAATGCAATAATCTGCGAAGTTTCTAGTTCTCAATGGAAGCAGAAGCTTCCGGGATCAACGCATTACAAAGCGGAAGCTTTGTAATGAGACAGTGAAGGATGAGTTAAGAACAAACCAAAAATATCTTTACGATTAATCACATCTTCTAAGAGTTGTATTTATAAATAATTGATACGGAGAAATAAAATGGATAAAGCATTTACGGGAAAAGTGATAATCATCGGCTCAGGCAACTGGGGAACAACGCTTGCCTTGCTTTTTTCTAAGAAGAATAAAATATATCTTTGGACAATAAATCAAAAAGAAGCAGATGAAATAAATAAAGACCGTGAATCCAGATTTTTACCCAGTGTAAAACTTCCGAAAAATATAATTGTGGAGAAGAAATTTTCGCGCCGGATAGAAGCGGAAGATATAGTTATAACAGCTCTCCCTTCCAGGAAAATTGATGAACTTACCGATGAATTTATCAAAAATGATGTGAAAAAATGCATTATTCTCAGCGCTTCTAAAGGAGTGGAATTTTCCACATTGAGAACTGTGGGGCAGATCATTCAGGACAAGCTTCCCAGGGTACAGTTTGCCACGCTTTCCGGTCCTACCATTGCCCGTGAGTTGGCTGAAGGACTACCGGCAAAAGCTATCCTCGCTTCCCGTGATATTGCTCTCCTTTTCCAATTACAGAAGGTGTTAGAGAACGATACTTTAAAATTTGAATTCAGTCGTGATGTACATGGTGTGGAACTGGCTGCAGCCATGAAAGGTCTTATTGCTGTGGCTGTTGGTCTGGCTGACGGATTCGGTTTTAAAACCAATGTCTTCGGTCTGATCATGACTTACGGGCTGGATGAATTTGTGAATGTAATGAAATTCCTGGGTGTGTACCACAAAACAGCCTACGGCATTGCCGGTATTGGTGATCTGATAACTACCTGCATTTCGGAAAACAGCCGTAACAGGCAATTCGGAAAATTCCTTGCTCAGGGATTTTCCAGGGATGATGCTCTACATAAAGTAGGCATGGAAGTGGAAGGTGTTTCCATGGCAAAAACTGTTCGGAAACTCTCAAAATTTAATATTTCAATCCCCCTGATTTCCTGTATTACCAGAATCATTTTCGATGATGTAAAAGATATCAAGGCAGAATTCCTAAACACTCTGAATTCTATCTCCAGGTAGAAAATAGTTGTCAAAACAACAAAGAAAAAAAATCTATTCCTAAAAAATCTCAAGGGAGAATTATGAAAGAATATACCCTTTTCCTGATAAAGCCCGATTCCACTAAGCGAAATCATATCGGAGCGATACTGAAAATTGTGGAAGAACATGATTTTATTGTAAAAGAAATGAAAATGCTGAAGATGGATAGAACCTTCGCCGAATATTTTTATGAAGAACATAAAGGTAAGGATTTTTTTGAAAGATTAATAGAATTTATGACATCAGGTAAAACCGTAGCTGCTATTATCAGCCGGGAAGATGCAGTTCATGAGCTGAGAAAAGTGATCGGTAAAACAGATTACCACGAAACCAGACCGGAAACCATTCGCAGGATATACGGAGAAACTGTCACCCGTAACGCTGTTCATGCATCTGATTCTCCGGGACATGCCAAAGAAGAAATACTGAAAGTTTTTCCTGATTTTATGTTCGATAATAATCAATAAATGGAGACAAATTGAAAGTATTAGTTATTAATTGTGGAAGTTCTTCCGTTAAATTTCAATTCATCGATCTGAAGCATGAAAAAGTTTTAGCCGAAGGGATCGCAGAAAAAATCGCTGAAGATATTTCCCTGTTCACTTTTAAAACGGAAACCTTCACGAAAAAGAATAGTAAGGTAGTAATTAAAAATCATGATAATGCAATCCAGATCATAATAAATAGTTTAACAGACAAAGATCATGGTATTATCAAAAATATCAGTGAAATCGATACAATAGGACATCGCCTGGTTCATGCAGGTGAACATTATTCCGGTTCTGTAAAAATTACAGATGATGTGATAAAAGTCATGGAAGAGTGTTCCAGTCTGGCACCGTTGCACAATCCTGCCAACCTGAAAGGTATTTATGCTATGCAGCGCCTTTTGCCCGATACTCCGCAATGTGGTGTGTTTGATACAGCCTTCCATCAGACAATGCCTGCCAGGGCATATCTCTATGCTCTGCCATTGATATTCTACACAAAATATAAGATTAGAAGATACGGCTTCCATGGTACATCTCATAAATATGTAGCAGATAGAGCCGCCGAATATTTAAATAAACCGATTGCAGATATGAAGATCATAACTTGCCATATTGGGAACGGAGCTTCCATTACAGCTATCGATGGTGGTCGCTCGATCGACACATCCATGGGATTTACTCCGCTGGAAGGCCTGGTTATGGGTACTCGTTGCGGTGATATCGACCCGGCTATTCCTATTCATATGCAAAAAGAGATGGGAATGAGCGTGGACGAGGTTAATAATATTTTAAACAGAAGAAGTGGTATCCTTGGACTTTCTACTATTAGTAACGATATGCGTGAGATCGAAGAGAATATTGTGAAAAAACAAATTCCGGAAGCTATTCAAGCTCACGAAGTATATGCATATAAAATAAAAAAATATATTGGGGCTTATACCGCCGCTATGAACGGTTTGGATGTGCTGGTTTTCACGGGTGGCGTGGGTGAAAATATGCCGATTCTCCGCAGTTTGGTATGTAAAGATATGAGCTATCTTGGCATTATTATTGATGAAAAAGAAAACGATCAATTTAAACCCGGCATTTTAGATATTACAGGAAACGATTCCAGGGTAAAGATATTGAAAATACCGACTAATGAAGAACTGATGATAGCACTGGAAACCAAGAAATATTGCATGGATAAACCGAGCTGCTGATCCTCTCATTAATAATTTTCCCGTCCGGCAGTCGCCGGATTAGGAAGGAGAAAAGAAAGATCCCCACTTTTGTGAGGATGACAAGATTCCCTTTGTGTACGCCAAAGGCGTATAAATCTTTGTGACTTTGTGGCAAAAAAGGAGTGTTTATGTTAGCAAGATATATTGCTGTTTTTGCTTATGCTGTTCTTGTGATAGTAGTTGCCATTCTGGGCTCACGTAAAACAAAATCTTTCAGTGATTTTCTGCTTGCCGGTGGAAAAGTGGGTCCTTGGATGACGGCTTTCTCTTATGGTACAGCCTATTTTTCTGCAGTTCTCTTTATAGGTTTTGCTGGTAAGATCGGCTGGGCTTTTGGTCTTTCCGGTCTGTGGATCGCACTTGGAAATACACTCTTGGGAACGCTTGGTGTGTGGATTCTGCTGGGCAATAGAATCAAGCAGGAAACAGGAAGATTGCGCGTTCAAACTATGCCCGAATATTTAGAAGCCAGATATAATTGTTCCTTTTTGAAGATGTTTACATCGGCAGCAATATTCATATTTTTTATTCCATATACTGCCGCAGTATTTATGGGACTAAGCTATCTTTTTGAGATAACCTTCCAGATGCCTTATTTGTATGTGCTGCTTTTTATGGGAATCTTCACCGGTATCTACCTTGTATTGGGTGGGTATAAATCTATGGCTATGATCGATGTGGTTTTTGGAATGATCATGACCATCGGTGTTTTTATTCTTCTTGCTAGTACAATATCCAAAGGTGGTGGTTTGCCGAATATATTTACCGCTCTTAAAAGTATTAATCCCAAACTTGCAGCACCTATCGGACCTCCCGGGTTTTTTCCCCTGCTTTCATTGGTTTTTCTCACAAGTGTAGCACCCTTTGCCATGCCGCAACTCTTACAAAAATTCTATGCGATCAAAGATAAAAGATCGGTTAGAGTGGGAATGTGGGCATCAACCGTATTTGCGTTGATCGTTACAGGAACAGCATATTTTACAGGTGCTTTATCCAGGATATTCTTAACTCCCATCTCAAATCCAAATGCTTTTATTAATGGCAAACCGGTTTTCGATGCCCTTATGCCTGAACTTCTGGTAACCGTTATTCCTTCTGCTCTCACGGTTGTTATTCTCCTGCTTATTCTGGCTGCTTCGATGTCCACTCTGGCTTCTCTGGTGCTTATTTCCAGTTCATCTATCACAAAGGATCTTTACAAAGGTTATCTTAATAAAAATGCTTCCGACAAGTCTCTTACAACGCTGGTTAGAATAGGAAGTGCGTTCTTTATTATTCTCTCTATGCTGCTTGCAATGCAAAAACCTGCAGTTATCGTTACGATACTTTCCATCTCCTGGGGTGCCATTGCTTCTGTATTCCTGGGTCCTTTCATCTGGGGATTGTTCAATAAAAAAGTAACTAAAGTTGGTGCGATCACTGCATCTGTTGGCGGTCTAATCATTTGCCTGATATTGTTCTTTACCTGGGGAGCAAAAATGGTCCCGCAGGCTGGAAGCGTGGGGATGTTGTCTTCTCTGGTATTGGCTCCAGTCTTTAGTTTGTTTGGGAAGAAAAAGAATTAACAGCGTACAAAAGAATCGATTTTCGGTTCGTTTGGAAAACGAACCCTACATTTTCATTTCTTCAATATTATTAAGTTTAAATTCCACTTCCACAACTACCAATGGCAGGTTATGTTCAATAAATCTTAATTTGGCAAAATCCTTTTCGGTGATGAGAAGGTGATCGATTTTTTCTTTCCTCAATCCGGTTTCTATTTTCAGCAGAATTACTTTATCTTTGAAATCGTAATGATCAGGAAAGCGGTAATGTTTCTCAAAAGAAAGACCTGATTTACTTATTGTATTTTCAAATGATTTTGGTAACCCAATACCCGAAAGCAGAGCAATTTTACCAGCAGGTTTTACATCATTTCCATCTACATCATAAAACCGTTTTACAATATATCCGCCCAGCAGGATGGGTTTATTGTATTTTTTCAGTTTCGGTGGAACTTCACCTTCCCCATTAAAAACAATGTAGTCTGCATATTTCAGGGCAGAAAGCGGCTCCCTCAGAATACCAGCCGGTAGTACAAAGCCATTTCCGATTCCACCTATTTCGTTGAATATAACAAAATCCAGGTCATGTTGAACTTTTAGATGTTGGAAAGAATCATCCAGAATTATATGATCAAGATCAGAGAATTTTTGCTCTAATCTCTTAATTGATAACCTGCGGTTCTTTCCAACAATTACAGGGATACCTTTCAGTTTAGAAGCTAAAAGAAATGCTTCATCTCCTGCATCTTTGGCAAAATCGAAAATTTCTTTGTAATTCGAAATCAATTTATTTTTCTGTTCGAATTTACCTTTGTATCCACGATGAGAAACAGCAACTTTGAATCCTTTATCTTTTAAGTAATTTGTTAGAAAGATGGTGAAAGGTGTTTTTCCGCTGCCGCCACTTACGATGTTCCCCACACCGATGATCTTGCATTTACTTTTATAAACCAGTGAAGAAAAAAGTTGGTAGTAAAACCTCCTAAGCCAAAGAATGAAAGAGTATTTTATAGATAGTGGCCAGAGCAGGTAAGAAAGCAGTGAGCATTTGTACAGATGATTTTCAATGAAATTTTGCATAATCCATTATCTCATTCCGAACTTTCCAATTCGGGATGAACTAATCTGGGAAGTTTCGGAAAGAGGGTACCATCTTTTATCTCAATCAAAATTCCACACCTTCGCGTGCTTGAACATCTTCATTATAATAGTGTTTTATCTCTAACATCTCAGTAACAAGGTTAGCCTTTTTTATTACTTCCGGGCTTGCATATCTGCCGGTCATCACGACTTCAGCATCGGTTTCAATATCCATTAGTTCAAGCTGTTTTCCCAGGGGTAAAAGTTTCCATTTGATCACCACATTAATTTCATCGATCACAATCAGATCGTATTTGCCAGAATTCAATATTTCTTTGGCTTTTTTATATCCGAGTTCAGCTTCCTTAAAATCTATTTCATCAGGATTGTTTGGATCAATCAGTTGGTCGGTTCCAAACTGGAAAACATCGATATTATTTTGCTTTTCCAGGAATTTTATCTCACCATAAACAAAATTCTTTTTCATGAACTGGATTAGACAAACCCTCTTGCCATTTCCAAGAGCACGAATGATCAATCCAAGTGCAGCTGTTGTTTTTCCCTTTCCATTGCCTGTATAGATATGGATCATTTTTACCTCTATGTACAGCAAGCAGCTTGCTTGCTTTTTCCTCGACCCGGCAGGTCGAGTTACAATACCTTCCGTTATTGAATACCCGGCAGGCTGTTATTATTTCACAAAGGCGGAGCTTTGTGTTACTTCAAGAGCAGCATTTTTTTGGTTTGCTGATGATTTCCAACCGAAAGTTTATAGAAATAAATTCCTGATGAAACCTGTTTACTATTATTATCTTCTCCATTCCAGACAACAGAAACTCTTCCTGCAGGAAGAGTTTCATTAACCAGAGTTTTTACTTTCTGTCCCTTAATGTTATAAATTGTTAGGATTACATCGCTGTCTGTTGATAGTTGATAACTAATGGTTGTGCTGGGATTGAATGGGTTCGGAAAATTACCAAACAGCTTTGGAGTAATCTTAATTACATTTTCTGTATGAGTTATAAATTCTTCCATGCCGAAAATTTGTACATCATCTATATTCCATCCGCAGTATCTCCATCCACTGTCTGTTTCTCCCATCGTCCAGCGCAAATACACAGTTTCCTGATCGTTAGCATAATCGGAAATATCAATTTCTATATGTGTCCATTCACTATCGGTAATCTCTACTACATTTTGCCAGATCGTATACCAGTTCTCTCCATCGTTACTTATTCTGAGATAAGCATGGTCGTATAATGGTTGTTCAACCCCCAACCAGCGCCAGTATTTTAAGTAAACGTTGTAGAAATTCGTACAATCTATGGTTTCTGTAGTGAGATGTTTTTCAGGAAGATTATTGGGATAATCTCCATTTAGATTGTATCCGTAAACATTATTTCCCGTATAACCACTGGTAGGATCTGGTTCGCCGTGCTCTCCACCGCCTCCCGTAGGTTGACCAAATGCCCAATCAGTTTCGGTAGTCCAACCCGGATCAGTATCAAAATTCCATTCATGCAAAAGAGTGGATTCTCCAATCGCAAGAATTACATCCCTGGTTGTATCTCCGATATGATCTGTAATATTAATAAATTCGATCGTGGCAATATGAGCACCGTTTTCCAGGGAATTTGCATTCTCATTGATCGTAATTGTAATTTCTGTAGTTTCACCTGCGTCCAGTGTTCCCGTAATATCACCGGTAAGAGTAAGCCAATCTGCAGATGAGATATTGGTTACTTCATAGTCGAAAGCTGTAATGCCTTTATTTTCGAGTTCATAGATCATGCTTTGCGGATCGAACGGACCTCCTACAGAACCGGACGATTCAAAATTCGTTTCGGGATCTACTTTCAAACCCGTGATGCAGGCCAAAGCTTTTACACAAAAATTTCCACTTTCATCCCAGGTAGGATCGATAAACTCATAATCATAAAAATCATACCAGTTGTTACCCACTTTATAATAGCTTTCATCTGGATGAGCGGAAGATTCCACGATTGTCCGATAGGAAGCGCCCAAAAGTACGGGCACGTCGGAAGTTCTGTCATAAGGATAGCCACCATCAGAAAATTCTACATAAATATAAAAATCATCTCCCGGAATAATCGGGAGGGGAGTATCCAGATCTATCGTATGAAACCCATAATGAGAAATAGAACCTGTTTGGGTGATTAGCGCATTGGTCAGTTCACCACTTTGAAAATCATCATAAATAATTACTTCGTATTCAATATCATCGATCGCTGTGAAAAAACTTACAGATTTTAAAAGTTCATATTGTGTTCCAATGAATTTATTAAAAACAGCTGAACACTCTCCGAATGTATCCCGCCAACCATGATAATCGTGATAATAAACGTTATCATATTGCATTGGTTCAACTTCCTGGAAAGAAATAGCACCCATTTCAGGATGCTGACAGCTATGTTTATCATAATATGAGATCCAGAAATATCCACCATAACCCCAGCCAGTACCCCAACTGTTTTTTACTAACCAGGCTCCCGGCTCTGGAGCTTGTGTTACTCTGCTATCATCCCAACCGATTATTGCAATAGCATGATTTGGATCTAACGTGCTGGAAGGAGGTTGATAATGGTTGTATTGTGCGTTAATAAATGATCCATCATAGCACATACACGTACCCAGAACTCCATATTCCATAATGGCATATTTGATGGAATCGATCTTACTGAGATCTGTTTCTGCTATAAACCAATTAATATCTCTGGAATAAAAATAATGGTAGCTTGGATCGTCCCTAAGTGGAGGTGTGTTATAAGATTGTCCGTCAATATCCCGCACTGCACCTTCTCCGCGTGTAAGATAAGCTGATGTAACCCGGTAATCGCCACCTTCATGAACCACCAGACCACTTCCGGTGGGAGGAGTTATATCGTCATTGTTATGCTGATTAAAGCCATTCCACCAATCCAGGTGGTATTCAGCCAGATCGGGTTCTCCCACCTCGCCAGCTGCAATCCAGGCTCCTGTGATCATCATGTTACCCTCCATAGCAGCCATAGCTCCATGAGTCCAACAGGTACCTCCTTGTTGGCTCTTTACAGATGTAACAAAATTCTCACCATTAACATTTCGCAGATCATATGTTGGTGGTGGGTCAGCAATAATTATAACGGATAAAGTTAAAGCAAATAAAATTAAAATCGTTTTCTTCATTATTTATCTCCTTTTTAATATTATGTATAAACAATGCAGTAATTTGAACCTTATATCAATATGTCAACTAACTTATTATATAAGAATTCTATTGACATTAAGATGAAATTATTAATTCTTTGGTTAGGATTTTTTTAGGAAAAATTTATGGTTAGAAAGAAAAACGATTATAGCCCATATTTATATTTGCTCCCCGCAGCTATAATAATAATCGTATTCCGCCTAGTTCCCATTCTGCTTTCGTTCATTGTGAGCTTTTTCGATTGGACAGTACTGGGTCCCGGCAAGTTCATAGCGCTGCAGAATTATGCAAAAATGATACACGATGCCGAATTCTGGCAATCTATGATAAATACATTCTGGCTGGTTATCATCGTTGTTCCCGTCAGTTTGGTGCTATCTCTTTTCTTTGCAAATTTATTAAATGGCATCAAGAAGGTTAAAAGCTTTTTCCGCTCGGTTTATTTTATTCCTACGGTAACTTCGATGGTTGCTATTTCCATAGTATGGAAAATCATCTTTAACCAGCAGACAGGACTGGCTAATTTCTTTTTTGAAAAGATCGGAATAGACCCGCTGGCCTGGTTGGCAGAAAGCAGGGGAATATTTCAACTTCTTTTTGCCAATTTTGGAATCGATCTACCTTCCTGGCTGGGTGGACCTTCCCTGGCCTTGTTCTGCATCATAATAGTTACCATCTGGAAAGGGCTGGGATATAATACAATAATTTATTTAGCGGGATTGCAAAATATCCCAAACGTTTATTACGAAGCTGCGGATATCGATGGAGCAGGTAAAATAAAACAGTTTTTCAAGATCACCTGGCCGCTTATTTCTCCCACCACATATTATGTTCTCATGATGACAACCATCGTTACATTCCAAGTATTCTCCCAGATATATTTAATGACCGGTCCTCCGGTGGGCGGTCCTTTGGGAACTACTAAAGTTATTGTTTATTTCCTGTTTGAAAAAGGATTTGGAGAAAGCAACGACCTTAGTTATGCCAGTGCGATCGCTTTAGTGCTTTTTGCTATAATTCTCAGCCTGACCATGCTGCAGAAAAAGCTGGAAAAGAAAGTACATTATTAAGGAATGCTCATGAATTTCAATAAGACAACAACTTATGCAATTCTTACTTTATGCGGTCTGGTAATGGTCATTCCTTTCATCTGGATGGTTACAACATCTGTGAAATCTCAGATAGAGGTAAATAAGGGTAACGTAGGTTTCCTGCCTATTGAAGAATTTTATACTTATACAGAAGGAGATAAAACCTATCGCGTAACGCTGGTAAAAACTGAAGCTGACAGCTCGTATGTGCATCTTTTCAATGAAAAGTGGGAAAGAATAAGTTCTTATAAAAAGATACCGAATACAAGCATCCAGAAAAACCGTAAATTCAAACTTCATCTTGAGAACTTTGTGGAAGCTTTTAATAAGGTACCCTTTGGAAGGTATTTCTTAAACACGTTGTTCGTATCTATCTCGGTGGTTCTGGGAGTGATTATTACAGGTTCATTAGCAGCTTATGCTTTCGCTACCATGAGGTTTAAAGGCAGGGATTTTATTTTCTATCTCTTCATCAGTATGATGATGGTGCCGCAGCCTGTTTATCTTATTCCCTCTTACATTGTTTTGAATCATCTGGGCTGGTTGAATACTTACCAGGCACTTATTGTTCCCTGGATAGCGAATATCTTTACGATATTCCTTCTTCGCCAGCAGTTTAAAACTATTCCGCGTGATCTTTTCGATGCTGCGGAAATAGACGGCTGTAACCGCTTGAAGATACTGTGGAAAATAGTTCTGCCGCTTTCCAAATCTGTGATCTCTACCGCAGCAATATTCGGGTTTATCGGCAGTTGGAACAGCTTCATGTGGCCGCTTATCATGATAGACGATCCTGAACTTCGAGTGTTGCAGGTTGGATTGAGCTATTTTTCGCAGGAAGCTTCCACCCAGACAGCGCTCCTGA